>CAZXMP010000107.1:0-14316 GCA_964641575.1 uncultured Chitinophaga sp.
ATTGAAAGATTTAGCAATTGCATCGGGTGATGATGTATCGAATGTATGGCCGAACTTTTTAGCGAAAGCGGCAAATGGCAACAATTTAGCTTCATCCGGGTCATCATGTGTACGATAAGGGAAAGGTAACGGTTTACCGTTCACTTTTATCTTAGAAATATTTTCAGCAACAGTACGGTTAGCCAGCAGCATAAACTCTTCGATCAATTGATGGGCTTCTTTGCTTTCCTTAATCATAATGCCAATCGGGTCACCTTTCTCATCTAATTTAAAACGAACTTCTTGCGAAGAGAAATTGATAGCTCCGTTATTAAATCGTTTCTTGCGAAAACGTTGTGCAATATCGTTTAATATTAAAATTTCTTCAGCATATAATCCGGCTTTCTTCTCAATCGTTTCCTGCACTTCTTCGTATGTAAAACGATGATCAGAATGTATGACTGTTTTACCCAACCAGTATTGTTTTACTTCTGCCTTTGGTGTTAATTGAAAAATTGCAGAGAATGTAAGTTTATCTTCTTTTGGCCGCAGGGAGCAAAGGAAATTGGAGATATGTTCTGGTAACATTGGATTTACTCTATCCGGCAAGTAAACTGAAGTGGCCCGTTGATATGCTTCTTTGTCCAATTCATTATCCGGTTCTACATAATGACTCACATCGGCAATATGCACGCCTACTTCATAATTGCCATTTTTCAGTTTTCGGAATGAAATGGCATCATCAAAATCTTTTGCATCTACCGGGTCAATAGTTATTGTGAAAACGTCCCGGATGTCTTTTCTCTTTTTAATTTCCTCGCTTGAAATTGTATCGGGTATTCTGGCAGCTACTTCCAATGCTTCATCAGAGAATTGCAATGCAAATCCTGCTTCCAGTAAAATTTCTTTCATCGCAGCATCATTGCTATTCTCTGCATTCAATACAGAAACTACTTCCCCAACTGGTCTTTTACCATCAGTATCCCATTGCAACAGGCGAACGACCACCCTATCGTTTTCGGTAGCACCATTTATATTTTCTTGCGGAATATAAAAATCAGGCATTGGCTTATCTGTTTCTGCAACAAAAAACGCAAAGCCCCGTCCGAGACGGTCATCCGGGCGGGCTTTATTCATTTGCAGTTGACCGATAAATTCTGTTCGTTTACGGTTTAATACTTCTCTTACAAATCCCTGCATACGGCGATTACCGCTTTTTACTTCCTTAACAGCTACTCGAACTGTATCCCCATGAAGTGCTGTATTAAAATCTGCCGGACGAATCAATATATCAACCTCCATGCCTTCTATCGTTACGAAACCCATTCCTGACCGGGTTATATCTAAAGTGCCTTTCAGCACTTTGTTATGCCCTGATTGTGGTTTTCTTTTTTCTTCCTTTCTTTTTTTTGAATTCTTTCTTCCCATATTATGGTTTAGTGCTTTTTGTAAAACTTGTAATAAAATTTTCGACTAAGGAGTCAAACTTCCCGCCTTCATTAAATAAAAAATGATGCCGGACTGGCAGAATATATAATGGCAGATCACTTATTTCAATTTCAAATTTTAAAAGCCGGACTGCATCTTTTTCTGTGGTGAGGATAATTTTATTTTTCCCTTCCATTGTTTCAAATTTCTTCTTGATGTCATTCAGATCATCAATGCTGAAAATATGATGGTCTGCATATTGCATCATGTAATATACTTTACTTTGGCTTTCCAACATTTTCTTTAGTGGTCTTGGATTAGCAATGCCTGATACCAGTAAAACTTCCCGTTGCTCATCAAGCAGAATTGTTTTCCTGCTTTTTATATGGTAGGGAGCACCATATTCAATTGTTGTAAAAAAAATGTGCTGATGTTCCAATGGCATTATTTCTGCTACAATTTTTTTCTTTTCAGATTCTGATAAATCAGGCTTACATTTTGTAACTATAATTATTTCTGCCCTTTTATAGGAGCTTTTATTGTCTCGTAAATCACCAGTCGGCAAATAAAAATCCCTTGTAAACAAATTATTGAAATCAGTTAGTAAAATATTCAGCCCTGCTTTTATGGTACGGTGTTGAAATGCATCATCCAGCAAAACTGCCTCTGTACCTGGCCTGTCATGTAAAAGCTGTGGTATCGCAACAATTCGTTCTTCTCCAACCGCTATCGGCACATCCGGAAATTTCAAATGAAATTGCATCGGCTCATCTCCAATATCTAACGCCGTTGTGTTTTTATTTGCCAGCGCATAGCCTCTTGTTTTTCTTTTATAGCCCCGGCTAAGAGTTGCCACTTTGAACTTGTCTTTTAATTTTACTACCAGGTATTCGATCATGGGCGACTTACCTGTTCCTCCAACAGAAAGATTGCCTATACAAATAAGGGGTAACCCAAAACTGGCCGATTGGAAAATTCCTTTGTCATATAAAATGTTTCGGACACTGATGATCAGCCAATAGAGCAAGGCGAATGGCAATAATAGTATGCGGAATGATTTTAGAAAAAAATTAGAAAACATAAACGTTTTGAGGCGTTATACAAAGGTCTAAAGGTACGTCAAATTCGTCCGTATCGATTATCTCTTCAATGGGCTCAAAATAGCTAAACCCAATTTTAATACACTTTTTTTTACAACCAGCCAGAAACTTATCGTAAAAACCTTTGCCATACCCAACCCGGTAGCCCTTCTTATCTACTGCTAAGAGTGGTACTAAAACCATATCGATTTCTTCGACATTTATTGCAGAACCGTCTGAAGGTTCATTAATGCCATTATTGTTTTTAATAAACTCCGTTTCTTCATTAACAACAATTGCTGTCATTTCATTTGTTATAAAGTTGGATTTTGGATATGCGATTATCAGTTCCGGGTTTCTAAATTCGATATAGTCGGTAAACAAATGTGTATCCGGTTCATGGTTAGCCTCAATCGGCCAATAAGAAAATAAGGTGGTTATAAAAGGAAGGTTGACAGTTTGCAATTGTATCAACAATAAATCATCCAACCGGGATCGTTCAGCAGTAGTAAGTGCATTTCTTTTCTCCCGGTAAATTTTGCGGAGTTCTTTCTTGGTCATAATTCCCTGTTCTCAACAAAAGTAGAAAATATGGTTGTACCATAGTTTCTTTCTGTTTTGTAAAAAGGAAAATTCTTGTAATCATTTCTTGGAGTATGTTCCAACACAAACCAACCACCATTATTCAGCAATTGCTTTTCAAAAATCTTTTTAGGTAGATCATCAATAGTGGTGAGTGCATAAGGCGGGCCTGCAAAAATAAAATCAAACTTTTCGGCACATTGATCAATGAATTTAAATACATCCATCTTTACAGCTATTAATCCTTCAATGCGGAGTGTGGCAGCTGTTTTTTTAATGAACTCATACATCGCCGGGTCTTTCTCAACAATAGTTAGATTTTCTACACCTCTTGAAGCCAGTTCATAACTAATGCTGCCAGTGCCACCAAATAAATCCAATGTTTTCAGTTCTTCAAAATCAAGATTATGTTGTAGTACATTAAACAAACCCTCTTTTGCAATATCGGTTGTGGGCCTTGTATGCGGCATATTAGTTGGCGGGCTGAATTTGCGACCACCATGTTCACCTCCTATGATGCGCATTTTGCCAGGTCATTAAGTGATGTAAAAAAATGTGCAGGGATCTCATTTGTTACCGGTGCATTCCAGGCTGCATTTCGAAATTTCACATTCATAAAATATTGGTGTAACTCCCGATATAAAGCTGATTCTTGTTCAACCAACCCGGATAAACTTATATTCACCTGCTGTTGGTTTAAACCAAACTGTTGGCAAATTTTCAACAAATAGTATATCACATCCGCGGGAGTTGAATACGAATAAGTTTGTGCTAATAATAATTTTCCATGGGCAGATGTAAGCACTGTAAAATCTTCGTAACGGAAATTAACCAACAAGTTGCCACCTTCTGTTGTAGCTGTATTGTTTTTTATACTCACGGTATTGCGATGCCAATACTTTCCGTTCAGAAATGTTTTGCTTATCCTGTCATGCACTTTTTTGGGAACCACATATAAATTATTCACTTGCCATTCGTTAATTGCTTCCGAAATAACAGATGCCGTTGCGGATATTCCTGTTATAGTACTCATTAAAAAAGCCCCTTCTTCATGCCTGAAATTTTTGGAGGGAACTAAACAACTTTGGGGATAGTCAAAACAAACCAAAGTCTGGTAATAAGCATATGTCAGTTCCGGATGGGCAGAAAATAATTCATTAAGAAAATCATCATTAATTTCGACCGCATTATAATAAGACAGTTTCTTTAATTCTTGCGAAGCGAAGTCGGTAATTGAAAAACAGCAATGCTTTTCCCCTATCTCAATTGATAGAACCGGTTGTACACTTTCCTTTCCTTCTTCAGTGATCTCAAATAATTGCTTCAACGTATCTTTTTTAATTGCGTGCAATATTAGCCAAAATTTAAATATCGTAGGTTTGCCGACTTTTATTAATGGCAACAATATCTCCACATAACGATTTACAGGTACAAATCACCAATAAGCAGATTTTAAAGATCGCTTTGCCTATTAGTCTGGCCATTTTTATTCCGCAGTTAAATTTTATTACCAATAATATTTTTCTAGGGCACTATGATAATGACAGTCACGCCTTGGCCGTAGCTGGCATTACAGGTGTTTACTATCTCATTTTCGCTGCTATTGGCTACGGGTTAAATAATGGCTTGCAAGCCCTCATTGCCCGCAGGGCAGGCGAAAATCGGCCTGACGAAATCGGCAACATATTTACGCAGGGTGTTTTGATCGGCGTAATAATATCCGCAGCAGGTATTATCATTACTTATACTATCACTCCGTATTTATTCAGTCTTATCCTCCATGATCCTGTTGTTCATAAAAAAGCAGTGGAATTCCTTCAGATAAGAATATGGGGTTTACCTTTTTTATATGTCTTTCAACTACGCAATGCACTGCTTGTGGGCACCAACCAAAGCCGTTATTTGGTAGCTGGTACATTAGCCGAAACTCTAACTAATGTTGGGCTAGATTACTTATTGATTTTTGGAATGCTTGGCTTCCCCGAACTTGGTTTTAATGGTGCAGCAATTGCTTCGGTAATTGCGGAGTTTGTTGGAATGTTTGTTATCTTTCTGGTCATCCGCTGGAAAGGCATAAGCAAACGATTCAATTTGTTTCGGCGATTGAAATGGAGCAAAGAAAATAATGCACTCATCTTCTCCATGTCGGCACCGCTAATGTTTCAGCATGCTATCAGTATCATTAGCTGGCAATTTTTCTTTTTATTGACAGAGCATCACGGAGAAATGGCCTTAAAGGTTTCCAATGTTATGCGAAACATTTTTGGCATTTTTGGTTGTGTAACCTGGGCATTTGCTGCAACTACCAATGCGATGGTGAGTAATGTTATTGGACAGGGAAAACAGGAACAGGTGCCGGGGTTATTAAAAAAAATAATAACACTGAGTACTGGGGTTGCCATTGTATCATGTATTCTGCTTAATCTTTTCCCGGTTATGTTTCTCTCCATCTTTGGACAAGGAGATGCATTTATAATCACAGCACTTCCGGTGTTGCGGGTAATTACTGCCGGAATGATATTGATGTCTTTTTCAATTGTAATGTTAAGTGCAGTAACAGGAACCGGCAATACAAGAATTACATTTTATATAGAACTTTTTGCCATCATACTCTATTGTATCTATGTATATCTGGTGTCAGAGTATTTCTTTCTACCAATTAAATTTGGTTGGATGAGTGAATGGCTTTACTGGCTTAGCTTGTTTGTACCATCTCTTTTGTATATGCGAAGTGGAAGATGGAAGAATAAAATTATTTAGCCATCGACATTGCTACTATCGGCTTCGTTGCGTCGCACACTTCATCGTTCGGAAACCTGTCTGCCGTCAGGCAGGTTCTACTCAGCATTTTCGAAGTGCAATAAAGTATTTCAAAACTCTTTCTCATACTTAACCCCCACCGTGCCATCAAATTTCGCAATCGGAGGATTCAATTTAGTAGCCGCAATCTCCACTTTTTTTACTTGCGGAAAAGCCACATGAATATGTTCAGTCACTTCCATTAAAAAAGTTTCCAGCAATTCACGGGGCTTTTGCATTTCAGCTTTTAGTAAATCGTATAGCGCAACATAATTTATAGTTGCTTCAATATCATTTACAACAACTGTACTGGGATTGTATAAAACAGAAAGATTCACTTCAAACTCAGTTCCGATATTCTTTTCTTCTGCATATAAACCATGGTAGGCATAAAAGCGGAGATTATTAACCGATATTGTAAGTAAGCCTGCCATTAATGTCCTTTTGCTCCTAAATATCTTTCAGCATCTAATGCAGCCATACACCCACTTCCTGCGGCGGTAACAGCTTGCCTGTATATTTTATCCTGCACATCGCCGGAAGCAAATACACCTTCCACATTTGTTTTCGAACTACCGGGAGTTGTTATTAAATATCCAGCTTCATCCATATCCAACCATCCTTTAAAAATATCAGAATTAGGCTGATGACCGATAGCTACAAAAAATGCACTTACAGCAACATCTTGCTTTTCGCCAGTTTGGTTATTTTTTATTCTTACAGCTTCTACTTTTTTATCACCCAGCACTTCATCCGTTTCGCTATGCCAGTATATTTTAATGTTAGCCGTTTTAAGTACTCTTTCCTGCATCACTTTACTGGCTCTCATCTCTCCTTTCCTCACTATCATATGCACTTGCGAACAAATCTTAGATAAATACAATGCTTCTTCCGCAGCTGTATCCCCGGCACCAACAATGGCTACTTCTTTTCCTTTAAAGAAAAAACCATCACATACCGCACAGGCACTTACACCATAGCCATTCAATCGCTGTTCGCTTTCCAACCCCAGCCATTTAGCAGAAGCACCGGTAGAAATAATTACTGAATCTGCTTCGATCCATTTTTCTTCATCGATCTGCACTTTATGTACGGGACCAGTAAAGTCTACTTTTGTTGCCAATCCATAACGTATATCTGTACCCATACGGGCTGCTTGTTTTTCAAAATTCACCATCATATCCGGTCCCTGTATTCCTTCGGGATAACCGGGATAGTTTTCAACCTCTGTTGTAATGGTTAATTGTCCACCTGGTTGAATACCCTGGTACAAAACCGGGTTTAGTCCTGCTCTGGCAGCATAAATTGCAGCGGTGTATCCCGCAGGTCCTGAACCAATAATTAAGCAATGAATTTTTTCTATAGTATCCATCTGTAAGTTGTAAAATAATTAATCTGGCAAAATTAATGTTTAATCAGCAATCATTCGGTCACCTATGCGACGACCGTAAGCCAATGTGAACAATTGTCTGAAGAATAAACTTACTGTGGTATAATGATAGTTCGGTATTGAGAGGCATAACCGCCAAAATAACCCAAAGCACCACCGATAATATTGCTGATTACTTTAGTGGGAGAGGAAAATGGATTACCCACACTTGCGTAGGTGAATTCCATTGTACGCCAAAAATCGTAGGTAGCTTTATCAATATTGCTTAGCTTAAGTGTAACCGTATCTCCTTTATCAAAAAAAGAATATCCTTCAGGTGTTGATCCGTTCCTTGGAATGCCCCGTTCCACTTGTATATCATAAGTAGCCCCGTCAATTACCTGGTCATCATACACAGAATTAAATCCGGGATAAAATAGTTCATTGTTTCTTTTGGTGAAATAGCGAACATAATCCCCAAAGCCGGGCTTATCGGTTGCCTTGATCATGACTGAAACTTTTTCAGGCGGATTGCCAGCCGGTGCCGGCTTCGAATAAAAAGAATCAATGCGGCGGGTTGTATCAGGAATGGTTGTTATAGCCGTATATTCTTTTCCTTCCGCTACAATTCTTAATGTGTATTGCTTATTTATCTCCCCAACAAAAGCTGTAGCCAGGTTTGCAAAATCGTTAGAGTAATAATAAAAATTAATACCGGGAGCAACTGGCACTGTATACTCTCTTAATTGATGTGTTGTGGTGCCATTGGATACATATACTTCTGCATTTCTTACAAAACTATTCGCCAATGCATTCAGATCGATAGTAGAAAAATAAGCCTGGCTTTTTGAAAGATATATTATAGGTGCCACGTTGTTTTCGATAGTGCCTTCTACAACCAGTTTAGGAGTTACATCATTTAATTCAAAATCTACTACTCTTTCGCAAGCAGAAACGAAAAACAAAAGAAAAATTGAAAGGAGTAAAGAATATATTCTCATAGCTAAACAAAATTAACCATTGATGAAGAAAAAAGTTCAGGCGAAATCATAAAAAATAACTCCGGCCAAACGACCGGAGTTATATAATAAAAACCCATCAAAATAATATTGATTAGCCCAGGTATGCTTTTAAAGCACTACTGTAACGGGCTTTCTGTAATCGTTTAATTGCTCTTTCTTTGATCTGGCGGATACGTTCTTTGGTAAGATCATATTTCTGCCCTATCTGTTCAATGGTTACTCCGTTTTCACCATCCAAACCAAAATAAGCATTAACGATCTCAGCTTCTCTTGGAGATAATGATTTCAATACACGACGGATCTCATTTCTCAGAGAGTCTTTCATTACGTCATCATCGGTATCATCACCACCTTCCAGCAAATCTCCCATGGCTACATCTTCTGCTTCATGCACCGGTGCATCAAGGGAAGTATGACGGGTATTGCTTTGGAAAATATTGTTGATCTCTGTTTCACTCATCTCCAGTAATTCTGCGAACTCTTCTGTTGATGGCTCTCTCTCATGTTCCTGTTCAAAAGCCATATAAGCTTTGTTAGCCTTGTTGTAGGTGCCAATTTTGTTTTGTGGCAAGCGGACTAATCTGCCCTGCTCTGCCAATGCCTGTAGTATAGATTGGCGAATCCACCACACAGCATAAGAAATGAATTTGAAACCTTTGGTTTCATCGAAGCGTTGTGCCGCTTTAATTAAGCCGAGATTGCCCTCGTTAATAAGGTCACTTAGTGACAAGCCCTGATGTTGGTATTGCTTTGCAACAGATACCACGAAACGAAGGTTCGCCTGTACCAGTTTATCCAAAGCCCGTTGAGAATCTACCGGATTTCGGGTAAACATTTTGATGCGCTGCGCAAGAGTTGTTTCCTCTTCCGGCGTTATCATCGAAATTTTCGAAATCTCCTGTAAATACTTTTCAACTGCTTGAGAATCCCTGTTGGTGATCTGGGTAGCAATTTTGAGCTGCCGCATAACTAAAAAATTTAAATATCAACGAATAGATGACAGTCTTTGTTTGCAAGTTGTTGCAAATGGATAGTTAATTGCAGAAGTATGTATTTGACCGTCCAAGACTATCTGCAAAAGTAGCAAATAATGCCCGTATCTCATAATGATTTGAGAGGTAAATTATTAACACCATGTGCGCAAACGGTTTCGCTGGGAAAACAACTCCAAATGGTTGCAAAAAAATTGTAACCTTATCAAATTAAAACTATCCGCCAGATGCTGTTTTTTGCGTTTTAGCCTTCCTTGTCCTAAAAATCCAAACGGCCAATCCTGCAAGGAAAAGTAGGGTTGAAATAACTTCTGCCTGGGTTGGGTGAAATCCAAAGAGATTAATTCTGGTATTGACCCTTATTTTTTCAATAAAGAACCTTTCCATACCGTTCAGCATTAAATACAAGGCAAACAAAGTTCCAGGGACTTTAAGCCTTTTTCTGAGTGACCATAGAAGCAGAAACAATAAGAAACAGGCTACTATTTCATAAAAAGCAGTTGGATAAACGCCAACGGGCAGTTCATTACAAAACTTATCATCTACACAGCCGGGTATTTTAACTCCTGATTCATTTACATTATGCGGGTATTTATATGACCACATCCAATCTGGCATCCAGCTAAAAGGCTTGGGGCTGGTATTTTCAATACCCCAATCGCCATCACCAGAAACCTGGCATCCGATTCGGCCTAAAGAATAGGCCAACATCATAGTTGGTGCCATCGCATCATTCAGGTGCCAAAAGCCGATTTTGTGCTTTTTTGCATACCACCAAACGGCTAAAGCAGCGCAGATCAGGCCTCCATAAAAAGTGAGGCCCTTTGGCGAAAGAAGGTAATCGGAAGGGTGTTGAACAAAATCTGACCAGTTCTCAAAAATATCAAACAATTTAGCCCCCAATAATCCAAATATCAGGGCAATGATCGTAATCTCTCCCACTCTGTCGTGCGGCCAGATGCGGACTATTCTTTTTTCCGGCTTCGCCAGTTTTTGTTTGTTCTTATCGTACCATTTTAAACCGGCAAATAAAAGACCTAATAAAATACCGGCGGGCCAGCTTCCCAATGTGGAAAATATAAATGCTTGGGGATCTTCTGTGGCCGAACTTTCCATTATGAACAGGGCAACAATTTTATAGCCGAGTAAAAAACCGAGTAAAAAATTAAGTGCTAAATCAAGCCAGGTAGCCGGTTGGCCCACCATTACCTGCATTTCTGTAGGCTGAAACAAACCCTGCTTGCTTTTGCGCCGAAGTTCATTTGCCAGTACGATAGCACAAACAATGAAAGCTATAGCAACAAAAAAACC
The DNA here is from genome assembly GCA_964641575.1 of uncultured Chitinophaga sp. Lineage (GTDB taxonomy): Bacteria > Bacteroidota > Bacteroidia > Chitinophagales > Chitinophagaceae > JJ008. Next base: position 10,562 of record CAZXMP010000107.1, read on the forward strand.
AAAGGAGTTTACAAAGCGAAGAAATTTCCATTCTACACCAAAAAGGTCTTTAAATGCGTAATAAAGATTTGGATACATTGAATTGTAGTTGGTTGATTTAGAAGGGACGAATATACTAAAGAAAATTACCAGTTCTTAGTTTGGAGTTCGGAGTTCGGCGTAAAAGATCAATCCCTCCTGTTTTAATTAGAAAGAGACTGTTTTATTTACATCTCGATTACAATAAAGCCTTTCCGGATGGAAAGGCTCGAAACTCGTAATTCAAAACTTGTAACTATTAATTGCAATGCTGCTCAAATGCACCTATCAGGTTCTGAGCAATCATTTGTGCTGAACGTCCTTCAATTTGGTGTCTTTCTATAAAATGGACCAATTGTCCATTTTTGAATAAGGCAATTGCCGGCGATGATGGCGGGTAAGGCATCAGGTGCTGGCGCAATGCTTTAATTGCATCCACATCAAACCCTGCAAAACTGGTGGTCAAAAAATCAGGTTTTTTTGCTGCGTTAGCTGCGGCTAATAACACACCCGGTCTTGCAGTACCTGCAGAACATCCGCAAACAGAATTGATCATCACCAGCGTAGTTCCTTCTTTAGATAATTGTGATTCAACATCGGTTGGAGATAAGAGTTCTGTAAAACCATTGTCGGTTAACTCTTCTTTCATGGGGATTACTATTTCTTCTGGATACATTTTTTTATTTTTTAATTGAAAGCAAAAATACACAAAATGTTTGTTGTTGAATGTCGATTGAACTCTACAAGAAATTTTGACAGCAGAATTTCCTCATTTCGGAAATTTTGTCTTCTTAGGCTTCCTGTTTACACCTGTATTGACAGTAAAAAAGCTGGTGGTACGGCATTTGAAATCACTATACCAAACATTCAAAAAATTAAAATTAAATAATCATGACAAACGTAAAATTCAACCGCAAGCCTTTTGAAGGAACATTCAACAACTTAGTGAATGATTTATTTTCTGAGGTACCTGTTTTTTTACAAAAAGAATTTAACCAACCTGAAAGAAAAGGTTTTGTTCCTGTTAACGTCAAAGAAACAGATAAGGCGTATCAATTAGATGTGATAGCTCCTGGATTTGAAAAAGCAGATTTCAAAATTAACCTGGATCAGAATATATTGACGGTAGCAGTTGAAAAAGCGAATGAGGTAAAAGAAGAAACCCATAAGCAAATCCGTAATGAGTATCACTATCGTTCTTTTAAGAGATCTTTCACATTGGATGAAAAAATAGATGCAACGAATATTGAGGCATCTTACATCAATGGTGTGTTGACATTAAACCTTCCAAAGAAAGAAGTAGTCAAAGCATCAGCTACAGAAATTGTAGTGAAATAAAATAAGAATTTTAAACTTTCTCATAAGCAGTTGGTTTTGGTTTACACCCTTCGTTTCTACGAGGGGTTTCTTTTTTTAAACCCACCCCTTCAAATATTTCCTTATAAATAAAATACTGCTACCCCTCCAGGGAGGGGATAGAGATTTACTTAATATAAGAAGAATATAGTTAGCAGGCTTTTGACTTGCATTTGACCATTCACCTTTCACTATTGGCTAATAACACATCCTACTTTTCTTCTTGTATCAATTAAATATTGAATCTTCCACTCGCTATTCAATCGCACCAATTGAAAAGAATTGACACCGCAATGAGTGAAGGCGCCTTTATAATAGAAACTATAAGGTGTCCAGGCAATTGCAAGTGCTCCATCAACTTTTACCATATCAAAAGTTATTCTTTCGTCTGCATTACCGGGTGCTTCGTTACTAACGAAATTGATGAAACCCGCAGGATCTACATTCTTCACCACATCCTGCCCTTCTTTGTTTTTCGAGATAGCCTGAAATACAATGCTGTCGGAAAAAGTACTTTTTACAGTAGCTCCATTTCCTTCCTTCATTCCCAAAAACATTTTGTTGATCACTGCTTTTACTGAATCCTCTGCTGTTTGGGCTTTAACAGAAATTCCACCTGCAAACATTGTTAAGACAATCAGAAATTGTTTCATGCTAAAAGATTTTATGATTTTATGGCAAATGAATTGAAACATAAATGCGTTGAATTTATACCAAAGAAGCAATAAGTCTTTTCGGTATTCTTTCATAAAAATAAAACCTCAAATCATGCAAGCAGGAAAAATAGTACAAGTGGTGATCCTATTATTGATTGTAGGACTTGCTGCAAGTTGCGCTTCCAGTAAAGAATACACCAGTAAACTGTTTGCTCCCCGAATACCAGAAATAAAAGATACACAATCCCTGGCTCTCCGCTTTTTGGAGTTGGATGCTTTTAATGCCGAGAAGCAAGGCGAAGGCTGGGTAACTACAGACATAATTACGGGTAGAGATACTACCAACCAAACAGCTGTGTTGGACAATTTTGTAAAAACATACCCTGCAAAAAAAGATTCGATCGCCAGTGTTTCTTCTAAAGAAACAAAAGTAGTTAAGACTGTTCCGGTAGTAACAGAGCCTGTGCCGGTAGCAAAAAATGCTAAACCAGGAGAAGTAAGGAATAAGAGAACCAGAGAAGAATAGAATTTATAGAACCAAACCCGTTGCTAAAGGATGTTCATGACAACCGATTAATAAATTAAACCCTAAAACAAGACACATGAAAAGAACATTTATCTTAACAACACTTACAGCATTATCGGCTGTAATAATTTTTGCCAGTTGCAAACCCAGCAGGGTGTATGCAACAAAAGACCGTAACGATGATTATGAAAGAGAAGAAAGAAGGTACACTCCGCCTCCACCACCTCCCCGTTACAGTTCTCCAGCTCCCCGCTACAATTCGCATGTTTCATTGATCATCAGCCCAACACCTGGCTTTACCATGAACCGCCACTCAAATGGATTGTATTTTCATCGCAGCCCTAATGGCTTTATGTATTGGAAAGGCTATGATAACCGTTTTTATCTTGACAGAGGTTCACTGAGCAGGGTTAATTATACCAAGAGAGAATATAGTGAATGGAAAAGATATAGTCGCTCCAGCAGATAATTTATACAAGTTCTATATAACTAAACACAATAGAGCCCTTTTGCATAGCAAAAGGGCTCTTCATTAGAATAAATTTGTGACGCTTTATTTGTAGCCTAATATCTTCAACATGCTTTGTGCGGTTTGTTCTTTTGCATACACCCAATCCACCAGCTTGCCATTTTTATCATATCCTACTATTACATGTTTTGGTGATGGTATAAGACAATGCTTTATTCCTCCATAGCCGCTGATCTGATCCTGGTAAGCACCTGTGTGAAAAAAGCCTACATACAAGGGGTCGGGATCTCCATTTGTTTTTGGAAGAAAGACTTCATTGATATGTTCCTCAGAGTCGTAGTAATCATGACTATCACAAGTGATCCCACCCAAAACTACCCGTTGATAATCCTGGTCCCATTTATTTACCGGAAGCATCAGGAATTTTTCACCAATACCCCAGGTGTCAGGCAACGTAGTGATAAACGATGAATCTATCATGTACCATGTTTCCCGGTCGTTCTGTACTTTTTCTGCAATTACACTGTAAATGTGAGCCATGCTCTCTCCTACTGTAAAGCTGCCAAATTCTGTAAAGATGTGTGGCATTGGCACTTTGGCTTTCTTACAAGCTGTTTTGATATTTCTTACAATTTCGTTGATCATGAACTGGTAGTCGTAATCAAACCCTAATGAGTGTTTAATAGGAAAACCGCCACCAATGTTTATGGAATCAAGCTCGGGACATATT
>CAZXMP010000108.1:0-13837 GCA_964641575.1 uncultured Chitinophaga sp.
ACATTTAGTTTGTCTGCCACAGCAAGAAGCAGCGGCTTCGGTACATTAGAGCAACGAGTGAATGAACGAAGCAGGGAAGATGTATATACTATTGATGCCTCAGCAACCATTGAAGCAGGAAAATTATTTCCTAAAAAACTAGGACTACAAATACCTGTTTATGCAGGTATCAGCCGCAGCAGCAGTACGCCGGAATATGATCCTTATGATCTTGATATTAAATTAAAAGAAAAAATAAAGGAAGCCGATGCTTCCATAAAAGATTCTATCAGAAATGAATCGCAGGATATAACTACTATAAAAACGATCAACCTTACTAACGTAAGAAAATTAAAAACAGATGGCAAACGTCCTAAACCATGGAGTATTACCAATTTTGATTTTAATTATTCTTATTTACAGACGTTGAGTCATAACCCACTGATAGAAAGAGATGAGATACGTCGTACCCGTGGTGCAATAGGATATACTTATGCACCACAAACAAAGCCATTTGAGCCATTTAAGAATTTGATTAAGTCCAAATCAAAATGGTTTGCTCTTATAAAGGATATAAATTTCAATTATGCTCCCTCGCAAATTTCATTCCGTGCGGATGTGTTCCGCCAGTTTGGTGCAATACGACCACGCAATGTAGGAGGGGGTCCATATAAAATACCAGAGACCTACAATAAGTATTTTACTTTTGACCGTTATTATATAGTGCAATGGAACCTGACAAGATCGATATCTATTGATTTTAATGCAGTAAATAATGCAAGAATTGATGAGCCATTTGGGCGCATTGACACAAAACAGAAAAAGGATTCTATAAAAGATAATTTGTTCAAAGGGGGAAGAAATACAAACTATCGCCAGGAAGCAACGATTACTTATAACGTACCCACACAAAAAATTCCTTTCCTCGACTGGACAACACTCCGTGCCAGTTACAATACAAAATATAACTGGTTGGCGGCGTCTTTATTACCAGAAGCAAGATTGCTGGGTAATACGCTGGGTAATACACAAACAAGAAATATTAATGGCGAATTGAAGTTTGAAGAATTATATAATAAATCGAGATTTTTGCGTGCAGTCAATTCAACTACTCCAAGACAGCCAAGATCGAATAACCCTGGTGATGGAAAAGATGGTGGCGATAGCAAAAAGGGAAATAACAAGAAAGGAAATGATGCAAAGGGTAATGCCCCAACCGGAAGTGATGATAAAGGCATAGCACCACCTTCACCAAATCCACCACAACTAAACCAGGGTGATGGTGTGGTGCGGTACGATACGATAAGAAATAAGAAAGGAAAGATTAAAAGAATTAAAAAGATCAAGGTTAAGAAAATAAAAGAGAGAAAAGACCCTAACCAATTGCCCGACATTGGTGGTATTCCGAAAGCTTTCCTGCAAATAGCAACTGCGCTGAAGAGAGTGGGCATTCAGTACACCGAAGATTTTGGAACTACATTGCCTGGCTATATGGATAGTACAAGAGTGTTGGGCCAGAATTTAAAAAGTGGCCAGCCTGGCTTTGGTTATATTTTCGGTTACCAGCCAGATACCAACTGGATAAATCGATTTGGCGCCAAAGGCTTATTGTCAACAGATACTTTAGTTTCTGCATTAATTCAACAACGTTTTAACCAACGACTTAACATTACGGCGCAGGTAAGTCCCTTCCGTGATTTTAATATTGATATTAACCTGGATAAAACCTTTGATAAGCAATATTCTGAATTGTATAAAGATACAAGTGCAGTTGATAATGTTGGTTTAACCCGGTTGAATCCTTATGCATTGGGCAGCTTTACGGTTAGTTATATTTCATATCAAACTTTGTTCACCAAGTTTGACCCTAATGTTATATCCGAAACATTTAAAACTTTTGAGAATAACAGGCTGTTACTATCACAAAAATTAGGCGGTGTAAATCCGTATGCTACTGGTAACCCGACTGGTCCGGATGGATATGTGCAAGGATATGGTCGTTATGCGCAGGATGTAGTTATTCCTGCATTCATAGCTGCGTACACCAAAAAAGATCCGGGAAGTATCAATCTTACCAAGAATAGTAATCCGAATATTCGTTCCAATCCATTTGCTGGTATTTTGCCAAAACCAAACTGGGCAATTACTTATAATGGTTTGTCAAGAATACCAGGGTTAGATAAAATATTTACCAACTTCACAATCCGTCACGGCTACCACAGCACCTTTAGCATGAACAGCTTTAATACAGCCTTGTTATTTGCTGATCCGTTTAGAGTGGGTTATCCAAACTTTGTAGATCCGTTAACTGGAAACTATATTCCATTCTTCCTCGTACCAAATATTACTATTGCTGAAGCTTTTGATCCGTTGATTGAAATAGATATGACTTTCACCAACCAGCTTACAACAAGATTTGAATTCAGGAAGAGCCGCCAGCTTAGTTTAAGTTTGATTGATTACCAGTTAGCAGAAAACCGTTCTACAGAAGTTACGTTTGGATTTAACTGGCGAAAGAAAGGCTTCCCATTAATTAAGAAGATTGGTAAGATGAAGTTGGATAATGATGTAACATTCCGGCTTGATTTCAGCCTGCGGGATGATGCTACGGCTAACAGTAAGTTAGACCAGGGTACATCTTTCGGAACGGCAGGACAAAAAGTTGTTCGTCTGGCACCTTCAATCGACTACATTCTTAACAACCGGGTAAGCTTAAAGCTTTACTTCGAGCAAAACCGCAGCATTCCTAAGATCAGTAATGCATTCCCGGTAACAAATACAAGAGCAGGATTGCAGGTGAGAATTTCGCTTGCGCAATAGTAAAATCTAATTCTACATTTTTTTCAAAGCACTAAGTCTCTTAGTGCTTTTTCATACAATCTGTTTCACTCAATGATAGTAAGATGATGAGCCAGGTGAAACAAAGACAGTATCATATAAAGTCTTAACTTCTTTTGTATTTGATCTTAGCGTCATTGCATGAAATAAAAAGCTTAAAAAATTTGCCAACTTTTCCAGTGTATAAAAACAAAAAACCGATCTATTTAGACCGGTTTTTTATCAAAAAATATTTTAAATAAAAACTTACTTATCTGCAGATGGAGTAGTTGGTGTTGTATTAGCGTTTCCTTCGCCAGACCTTTTAAACAACATCACATAACCACAAAGATTCTTTTTCTTTTGTTTGTTTACCTGTACCGGCTTCATCATGTGGAACTCTGAAAATTGAGGGATATAAGAGTAGCTGATAACATTGCCATCTATTTCGCCCCATTTTTTCTGACGAAAAACAACTTGTCTTTCTTGCCAATCGTACATTCTAACTTCGTATAAACGGGAATTATAGTCACCGATGAAAACAAATTGATACCAGCTTCCTTGTGTTAGAGGAACGATCACCGGCATTTCAAACTCACTTTCCATATTAATGGATGCTTCTTTCAGTAATACATATCCATCTTTTCCATACAAAGTTTTAAGACTATCTACCTGGCGGGAAATCATATCGTTACTGCAAGATTGCAGGCGAATAACATCTTGTGAAAATACTAAGGAGGTAAATAATGTAAATGCTGCGGCTAAGAGGTACGGCTTTTTCATAACAGATATTGTATGTTGATACAAGTGCAGCATAAATATAAAAGGTCTTTGGCCGGCGTTTTAATTTTTAACCGGAAATCTTTCTATTCAGGTACATTTTCGAAGGGGAACTACGGCAACATTCAGGCCAACAGAGGGGTAAGATTACTGGGGGTGTACAAATAAAGGTAATTCCTTGTTATAATCAAAGCTTTTTGACATGAATCAAGCAGTATTGGTTCGGTTAAAGTAAATAGTATTAGCCTGTTGCAGACAGGTGATGGACAAATCGTTGATACAAACATGTGGGGGCAGCGAAGCGCAGTAAAAAATCACCTCTGCAACATCTTCAGCAGAAAGCGGTTTCAAGCCATCATATATTTTTTTCGCAGTGCCTTCATCGCCTTTAAACCGTACTACTGAAAACTCAGTTTCGGCCGCTCCGGGATTGATGGATGTGACTTTAATATTGTGACGGAGCAAGTCAATCCGCATAGCCTGGCTTAATGCATCCACTGCAAATTTGGTAGCGCAATACACATTTCCTTTTTCATACACTTCTTTACCAGCAATAGAACCCATGTTAATGATGTGACCTTTGTTTTGTTTTACCATCAACTGCGAAACAGCTTTGGCCACATACAAAAATCCTTTTACATTGGTATCGATCATCGTATTCCAATCACTAACATCGGCCTCATTAAAATAATCACGGCCCAATGCCAGCCCTGCATTGTTGATCAATACATCAATAGACTGCCACCCAGCAGGAATATTTTTGATTGATTCAAAAACTGCATTTTCGTTTTGTACATCAAAGGGTAATTGCAATACAGCGATATTGTATTTTTTTTCCAGCTCATCTGCTAATATTTGCAAACGATCTGTTCTTCTGCCGTTAATAATAATATCATAACCATGTGCCGCAAATTTATAAGCACAAGCCTCTCCAAATCCTGATGTAGCACCGGTGATGAAAATTATTTTACGCATGAGTGTTTATTGTCTGGCTAAGATAAAAGATATTTTATCACATCAGGATGGAATGTTGAATTGGTTTGAAGAAAAGAAGATTTGAATGATTTGAAAATGGAGTAATACCGATGGAAAATTTTCATTTATAACTACCGTATCAACGCCACCGTTCCCTTCTGGAAATATGGCTTTCCGGTATAATCAATAGCACTCACCATCCATACAAAAACTCCTGTTGTTTGAATAACGCCATTAATTCGTCCATCCCATCCCCGGCCATTAATAGTAGTGGTAAAAACCAATTGGCCCCAGCGATTATATATACTGAAGTAGTTAATGCGCTGCATTCCTACAGCAATCGGTGCTATAAAATCATTCAGCCCATCATTATTAGGCGTAAAGGCAGTGGGAACAAAAACGTATGCCTTGGTTTTAAACACGGTAACTTTTACAGTAGCAGAATCAGGGCAGCCTGCCGCATCTCTTACTACTAATTTATACCGGATGCTATCTACTTCGGTGCCATAAACACCAATAGGATTTGCAATGGTGGGATTATTGAGATAGCTGGAAGGTGTCCATACATAATCAACTCCACCGGTTCCACCAAATTGCAAAGGCTGTCCCACAATAACCGTCGTATCTCTCCCTGCAAATGCCCTCACTCTTGGATTGACCGTTATTAATACTGTGTCTCTGCCGGGTTTAGGGCAACCTCTTGTGTCAAGTGAAGAAAGTATGTATTGTGTGGTTCTTGGCGGTGTTGCTACAGGGTTTAATATAGTTGGATCATTTAGGTAGGTAGTAGGTGTCCAGAAAAAACTGCTGCCATCATGCGAGCCATTTAACTGAGTGGAAGTATTGTAACAAATTGTTTGTGGTGCACCTGCATTGGCAATGGGATAAGGAACTGTTGTAATGGTAACATTATCGGTTGCCCGACAGCTACCTATCCGGGCTTCTATTTGGTAAGTAGTTATAGATTGAGTTGGAGTGGCAACAGGATTTAGAATAGTTGGATCTGACAGTGTTTGCGATGGGCTCCAAAGAAATTGCAGCCCATCTGTAGCGGCTGTTAATTGTACTCCATCCGTTTGGCAAATAGTTGTATCTGCCATTGCACTTAATGTAACATTGCCGACCACTCTTACATGAACTGAATCATCTGCCACACAGCCATTTTCGTTGAGATGTACTCTATACCAGGTGCTGGTAACCGGGTTTACAGTTGGGGTAGCGGTATTTGGATTGGTAATATTAGTAAGCGGTGTCCAGCTAAAATTACCGGTGCCTGTTGTGGCTGCATTTAATTGGACATTATCCGGGATACATATTAGCGTATCCTTGAAGGCTAGGGTGAGATTTGGTTTGTCCAAAACAACAAATACGACCTCAGCAGTATCAACGCAGCCTTTGCTGTTGGTAACTATTAGCGAAGCAGTTTTTACTCCGGGGTTGGCATAGGTCCATTGAGGGTTTTGTATTCGTGAGGTATCAGCAACTGTTGTATTGTCACCAAAATTCCAACGCCAGCTATTTACTACTCCATACCTGGTATTGGTAGTATCACGGAAACGATATGGGTTTTGGAAGCAACTTCCAACATATTCAAAGCCAGGGAAAAAACCTGGGTAAACGCCAACCTTCCTGATTACAGAATCTGCACATCCTGTACCTCTGTTTATTACAAATTTTACATTATAAGTTCCTGTATCTGCAAACGTATATGTTGGTGCGCCAATATTTGCAGTATCATCTGTTAAAGAACCTACACCAAAATCCCAGAAAACACTGGTAGCTCCAGTACTTGTATGTGAGAACTGCACATTAAAGCCATCACAGGTAACAAAACTGGGCATCGGGTTTGCCGTTGTTACAGCACAGTCAGAAACTTGTACAATCAAATCTTTTCGATGTGAGGCAAAACGAACACCATTGCGATACACATCAATACAAACACTAACGACATATTTCCCAAAATCAGGTGCTACTCCTGAAATGATACCTGTATTCGGATCAATTGAAATTGATGTACCAAATGGATTAACCCCGCTAAAAGGAGACCGATAGCTTGCTGTACCATAAGGGGGCGGCGCCGGGTCGTCAAAAGCAGCGCCAATAGCAGCACCACCATTCCATGCATCACAAAGGCTATAAACAAGAACATCTTCAGGATCAGGATCTACTGCTGAAAAGTTCAAAACAAACGGAGAGTTTTTGCAAATAACATTTACAGGAGCACTAAACATGGGAGAACTGTCAGTACCAGTAGGACGTTGAATTAATCCGGGAATCACACATGCATATGTTGAACCAGTGCCATCTGCCACATTAACTAATCCGCTAATTCTGCAACAGGTTTGATAAGCTACTGTGTAACCATTTTGATTGTCGGGTAAATTAACCTCCATTGTATATACTGCATATGTATAATTTAGGACTGGGGCTCCTTCAATACAGTCGGGAAAAATTATTGGAACGGATAAATCCCCTCCATCTTTTATAATGCGCCAGTTGTTTAAAGTGCTACCATCACTTCCATTTATTTTTTGGTTATTATCGTTATTGTAGATGGCAATAATGTAACTATCAGCCAGGGGTGCTACGTTTGGCCCTGTAGCATCACCTCTAAATAAAATGAGAGTGATTCTATAGGTTTTGGTATTTCCTGTTGAACTGAGATATGTATATCGCATTTCTCCACCAATAATGTGAGCCGCATCAACAGAAGCCGACAACACAAATAAAAACGATATAGCCAGTAAAATTTTCTTCATGAAAGGAAGGGGGTAAGAATTGAATTTCATTATTGCAGCAAAAATTTCTCCAAAAGCAGGTTTGTTTTTTCAGTCTCTTCCAGCATACCCATATGCCCGGATTGTTGCAAAATATGAATGTACGATTTTTCAGGAAGATGGCATTGTTTCAGTCCATCAGCAAGGGGTATGGCATTATCGTATTTTCCCATCGCAAAAAGCACAGGCACAGTGGCTTTGCGTAATATTTCGGTCCTATCGGGTCGCTGTATCATGGCTTCGTAATAGGAGACCAGTGCTTCCCTTGAAAAGCTGCTTAAAGAAGCTATTAGTTCAGCTATCAACGCTGGCCGTTCATCCTTTGTTGTTTGAGCAAAGAGATTAGGAGTGGCCGTTTTCAAAAACTCAAAAGCTCCGTGTTCTTTTATAAAAGCGATTCCTTTACGGCGGGTAGCAATTTTTTCTTCGCTGTCGGCAAATGCAGAAGAATGAAAAAGTCCGAAAGCAGATACATGGTTATAATATTTTTCTACCAGAGCCAATGTAATGTAACCGCCCATGCTGTGCCCGATAACAGGACAAGCTTCAATATTTTCTTCATGAATAATGGAATGAATAACCTCTGCCATTCCCTCCATACTCATATCATCAATTATTTCCGATTCTCCACTGCCGGGTAAATCAGGTATAATAACCATAAAGTTATTTTTTAGATATTCGGCTTGTTGATTCCATACGTTGCCATCTTCACCAAAACCATGTACAAGAATTACAGGCTTGCCTATGCCTGCCGCACGGTACACTATTTTTTTGTTTTGATATACAAATGACTTAGTCATATTTTTTGATGACTTGTTTTATTTTCTTGTTGCTTTTTAAAAAACTTATCCCGAATTTTTAAAGTGATAGTCCAACCTAATAGCACAATGCTAAGTGCAATCATAATTTTTGAAAGTATGTCGCCATGCTTTACATAAAAGGTAGTGGAAGTATAAATTGAAATATTCTTTTTTATGGCGGCAGCGGTATTATAAGGCTGCGGGTTAATAACATTTCCATACGAATCAATAAAGCAACTGATGCCTGTGTTGGCACTCCTTGCTACCCATCTTCTTGTTTCTATAGCTCGTAGCCTTGCATAGTTCATGTGTTGTTTGTGGCCGGGAGTGTTTTTCCACCAACCATCATTGGTAATGATGCAAATAAGATTGGCGCCATTACGAACATACTTGCTCATGTATTCGCCATAAATACTTTCGTAGCAAATGGAAGGAGCAATTTTGTAACCGCCCTTCGATTCGAGCACTGTTCTTTCCGACTGTCTGGCATAGCCAGCCGTAGTACCGCCAAATTTGGCGAACCATTTATCAATAAATTTTAAGAACCAGGGCAATGTTTCTACTCCCGGTACCAGCATGGATTTATGATAAAACGATTTTGCACCGCTGCTATCTAAAATCACAGAACCATTGTAGGATTCATAATGAAAGCCATCATACTCTTCGGAATATTTTGTTGCTTTATCAAACATTCTGAAGCTTTCTATTCCGGTAAACAGCGAAGCATTCGGATACTTTTTTAACATCCCCCACAACGGATTCAAAAAATAATTTTGTTGCAGATTTTGTTCATCCAGTCGGGAAGCAGTGTATAATGCCGTTTCCGGCCAAACGATCAATGCGGTGTTTTCATCTGCTTCTTTTTCTGTTGTGCTGATCAGTTTTTGTAATTGTGCTTCAAAGGAGCCGGTTAATTCGGATACCTTTTCATAAGGGTCTATATTGGGTTGAACAACTACAATGTTTTTGTTTTCAATAATGGAAGATTCGTTGCTGTTTTTTATATTGTATAAAATAGTTGGAGCTGCAAGAGCTAAAAGCCATGCAAACATCAGAATAAAATATTTTCTGGATCGTTTGTGTTTCCGGTATTCATTGAAGTAGCAGAAGAGAAGTATATTACTCAGCAATATCCAAAATGTTCCACCGCTTGTTCCTGTATATTCATACCACTGCACCCACTCCGGATGCGTTGCAAATCCATTGCCTAACGTAAGCCAGGGCCAGCTTAAGCCCCAGTCCTGTAAATGAATATATTCAAAGCACATCCAGAAAGCAATAAGAGAAGCATAGCCAATTTTTTCTCCCAGCCATTTTTTGACAATTTTATAACCGAGCCAGGGAAAACACATCAACAAACTGTTTGCTAAAAAAGCCCCAACAGCACCCGGCGGCGATGCATTCCATATCCACCAGGTAGTTGATACATTCCACACTAACATGGCGATATAGGTAAGACCGAAAAATTTCTTACGGCTTTCCACTTTCGACTCTAACCACAATAAGGGTATCCATGCAACGAACAACAAAAATGTAAGTGGCGATACCGGCCATGCAGCAAATAATAACAGTCCGCTGCCAATAGCTATGTATAAATGAAGAAATCGTTTCAAGCCAAATTGATTTATGTAAAAATAGAAGTTGTTGCTGAGGGTAGCAACTCCCTGATTCTTAGCCCGATTATTGTCACTCTTCAGCGTAGCAGATAAAATCTGACTGAATAAACTCGTTTTACTATTTTCAGGTATTGAATTTTACCATGACAGAGGCGCAACGAAAAATACAGCAGTTAGAAGAAGAATTAGAAAAGCTATCCGCACAGGTGGATTTTTTAAAGAAAGAGGTCAGTCAACTCAAAAACAGTTCCCCTGTTTCTGAAGCAAAAACTAATAAAAAAGAAGACTCTATTGCTGCAGCAAAAAGCAATGGCTGGGAAATTCCTTCCTTGAAAAGGGAGTCATCATCAGGATTAGAAAACTTCATTGGTTTAAAACTATTACATCTTATAGGTATTGTAGTTTTGGTGGCAGGTATTTCCATCGGTGTAAAATATGCAGTGGACCAGGAATTAATATCTCCCGGAATGCGGGTCATATTGGCGTATGCGGCTGGTTTGATTTTGTATGTACTTTCTGTGCGGCTAAAAACTAAGTACGAATTATTTAGTGCCATACTTTTTAGTGGTGCGATGGCATCCTTTTACTTTACTACCTATGCGGCCTTTGCGTATTACCAGCTGTTTTCTTTCGGGTTGGCGTTTTCTATTATGGCAGCCATCACCATCTTTACTGCTTTTACTGCCATTGTGTATAACCGGCAGGAAATTGCCATACTTGGAATGACAGGTGCCTATGGAATTCCATTTCTTATCAGTGCCAATTCCGACAGAGCCGATTTGTTATTTGCCTACATTATTTTGATAAATACAGGTATTGTTTTTCTTTCTTATAAAAAGGAATGGAAAGGGATGGTGCGATTAGCAATGCTGGTAAGCTGGGTTTTATTTATTGGATGGGCTGTTACCCGCTATGAAGCATCCATGCAACAAAGTGCTGTTTTGATCATGGCGGCATTTTATTTATTATTTACACTGGCGGCTTTTGGTTTCTCTATTAAAAGGAAACAACCAATCGGCATAATAGAGTTGCAGCTTTTTTTAATTAATAGTGTGCTGACGTATGTGGCAGCTTTATTGATTTTCACCAATTCAAAAATTGATGATTTAAGCGCTGCCGTTGTTACGGGTGTTGCTTGTTTTGTGTTTACCATACAGGCAATCCTGGTCCGCTTTTTATTGCCAGCAGAAAAGTTGTTACTGAATTACCTTTCTTCGTTTTCAGTTGTAAGTTTAGTTTTTTATGCAGGTATGCAATGGGATGGAGTAACAGTAACTATGATTTGGTTGGTAATTGCTATTGCACTTTTTATTGCGGGAATAGCTAGTAAAATGGCTTGGTTACGTTTAATGTCAATTTTATTAACAGGGTTTACGTTACTCAAACTGGTTGTAATTGACAGGGCAAATTTCTCCACCATAGAAAAAATTATTTCTTATATCTCTATTGGGATTTTACTGTTGCTTTTTTCTTTCTTTTATCAACGGTATAAGCAAACTGCTGCTGAAAGTAGTAATGCTGCATAATAGTTTTTTGCAAAACTTTATGGAAAAAGGTTTCACTTTTTATCTCACTAAAAAGTATAACCATGCAAACAAACAAAATTCTATCAGCACCGCTGATCGACCTCGTCTTTGATGGTCGCAACAAAGAGTACGGCGCTTATGAGCTCCGCAAAACGTATGAGCGACGAATTAAAAAATCTTTATTAATCACATTCTCTATTCTTGCAGTATCTATTGGAGGGGCTGCCATTGCTGGATCGATGAAAAAAGTGGAGAGGCCTATTGTTGATAGGGGAGAAGTTGTAATTACTCAAGTGGAACTAATTGAAAAGATTGAACCAATTGTTGAGCCAGAAAGACAGCAAGAGGAAGTTCCTGTAAAAACTGAAAAATTTACAGATTTAGTAATTGTAGAAGATAAAGATTTTGATGAGCCTCCTCCTTCAATGGATGATTTAAAAAATGCTCAAATTGGTACAGTAACAGTAGATGGAGAAGATTTTATAGGAATTTCTACTCCGCCAAGCGAAGGTGTTGAGAAAGGGATTGTGGATGTTCCTGAAAAGAAAGAGCCAGAAATTTTTACCACAGTAGAAATTGAAGCAAAATTTAACGGTAACTGGAGAGCATTTTTAGAGAGAAATTTAAATGCAGAAGTTCCTGTAAATAATAATGCACCAGCAGGTCGTTATTCAGTGGTAATGCAGTTTGTGGTGGATGCAAACGGAAATGTAAGTGATATCAAAGCATTAACCAGCCACGGTTATGGAATGGAAGAAGAAGCGATAAGAGTATTACGAAAAGCTGCTAAATGGGAGCCTGCTATCCAAAACGGAATCCAGGTAAAAGCGTATAGAAGACAACCGATAACTTTTGATGTGCAGAGTGAAGACTAGTTCCGAGTTTTGAGTTCCGAGTTACGGAGAGTCATTCATAAAGAATGACTCTCCGTATTAATAAAGCATATTTCATAATGTTGAGTAGCGGACAGAAAGTATAAGTGTGCGACGCAACAGGCGATGATAGTAGTACTCTTGTTTGTCAAAAAATCATTGCCAATAGTTCAAACGAGACTTTGTTTATGAAACGGTTACTATAAACAATTAACTATAAACTATGAACTGTTTATCTCCTGCTATAATTCGGTGCCTCCTTCGTTATTTCAATATCATGTGCATGGCTTTCCCGCATACCCGCATTGGTAATTTTTACAAAAGTTGCTTTTTGCAGATCGGCAATAGTAGCGGCACCGCAATAACCCATACCAGCTCTTAAGCCACCGGTATATTGATAAACGATTTCTTTTAAAGTGCCTTTATAAGCAACACGACCTTCAATTCCTTCCGGAACAAATTTCTTTACATCATCTTCTACATCCTGGAAATAACGATCACTGCTGCCGGTTGCCATAGCACCCAACGAACCCATGCCACGATACTCTTTGAATTTTCTTCCTTCGTAAATAATTGTTTCACCCGGACTTTCTTCGGTGCCTGCAAAAATGCTTCCCATCATTACACAGTTAGCACCAAAGGCCAATGCTTTTACCATATCACCGGTATAGCGAATACCGCCATCAGCAATAATAGGAACACCTTTTTGTTTTAATACAGAAGCAGCTTCTGTTACAGCAGTTAGTTGTGGTACACCAGCACCAGCAACAATTCTCGTTGTACAAATTGAACCCGGTCCAATACCAACTTTCACTGCATCTGCACCGGCTTCCGCTAATGCTTTTGCTCCAGCCGCCGTTCCAACATTTCCTGCTATGACGTTGATGTTTTTAAAATTCTTCTTTACACTTTTCAATGCATCAATAACTCCTTTGCTATGGCCATGTGCACTATCCAATGCAATTACATCAGCCCCTACGGTTTGCAAGGCAGCCACTCTGTCTAAAAGATCTTTGGTAATTCCAACACCTGCACCAACTAATAATCTTCCAAACGCATCCTTTACTGCATTCGGGTGGCTTTTTAATTTTAAAATATCACTGTAAGTAAACAGTCCGGTGAGTTTGCCTTGCTTATTTACGATTGGTAGTTTTTCAACTTTTGTTTTCTTGAATAGCTGTTCTGCTTTTTTCAGATCCGTTCCTTCCGGTGCCGTGTACAAATTTTCTTTCGTCATCACCTCACTCACTTTTCTTTTTGGATTATCTTCAAAACGCAGATCCCTGTTGGTAAGAATGCCCACCAATTTTCCGTCTTTATCTAAAATAGGAATACCGCCTATCTTATTTTCCCGCATCAGTTTCAATGCATCGCCAATGGTAGCATCAGCCAGCAATGTAACCGGGTCTATTATCAAACCGCTTTCACTTCGTTTTACTTTACGTACATGCTCGGCCTGTTTTTCAATGGTCATGTTTTTGTGCAAAATGCCGAGGCCGCCTTCTCTCGCCAGTGCAGTTGCTAAGGAAGCTTCCGTTACGGTGTCCATTGCTGCAGAAAGCAGGGGTACATTCAGCGTAATGTCTTTGGTGAGTTTACTTTGGATGTTTACATCACGGGGCAGCACCTGGCTGTAACCGGGCATTAATAAGACATCATCGAAGGTGAGTCCTTCGCCGAAAAAATTGTTAGAGA
>CAZXMP010000109.1:0-13491 GCA_964641575.1 uncultured Chitinophaga sp.
AACGACCATTGCACATTTACTCGGGCAAGCCGGTTATCAAACAGCATTGATTGGAAAATGGCATTTACACTCTTATCCCAAAGGATTTGATTACTGGAGAATATTGCCGGGCATGGGACAATACTTTGATACAAGAATGATTACCATGAATGGCGACACAATTGTTGAAAAAGGCTATTCGGCCAATGCACTTACAAACGATGCCATTAACTGGCTCAATAGCCGGGACAAGAATAAACCCTTTGCTCTTTTCTTTCATCATAAAGCGCCACATAGAAATTTTGTTCCGGCATTAAAATACCTGGAAGAATTTCATACCAAAAAATTCCCGCAGCCTGCAACATTGTTTACAGATACTGCGGGCCGTGGCAGTGCATGGAAAAGACAAACCATGAGTATCCTGTTAGATATGCGTTTATGTGGCGATTTAAAAGTTGACCCCAAATACATACTGGATATTCCGGAACTGAAACCCGATGCCAATGATATTGCCACCTACAATGCAATAATGAGAAGAATGCCAGAAGGAGAACGAAAAAGATTTGAGGAAATATATGCGGAAAGAGGACAAGTACTCCGAGATAAAAAACCATCGGGAAAAGAATTACTAAAGTATAAATATCAATGGTACATGCAGGATTACCTTGCTTGTATTGCTTCTATTGATGAGAGTGTGGGAGAAGTGTTACAATATCTTGATGACAATAAGCTGGCTGGCAACACGGCTGTTATTTATACGAGTGATCAAGGTTTTTATCTTGGTGAAAATGGTTGGTTTGATAAACGTTTCGCTTATGATGTTTCAATGGGTACACCATTATTAATGAAATGGCCGGGCCAAATTAAACCGGGAACGGTAACAAATACGATGGTGCAAAACATTGACTATGCTCCAACCCTTCTTGATATTGCCGGTGCCAAAGCTCCTGAATGGATGCATGGAATAAGTTTTAAGACTGTAGCAACCGGAAAACAAAAAACATTACCAAGAAAATATCTCTATTACCATTATTACGAATACAGTAAAGACCATACAGTGCTGCCGCATCTTGCTATCAGAGCTGAGAGATATAAGCTCATTTATTTTTACGAAGTAAACGAATGGGAACTATATGATTTGCAAAAAGACCCTGCTGAACAAAAGAATCTAATTAATGTAGCCTCACAACAAACTACCATCAAGCTATTAAAAACTGAATTGAATAAACTGAGAGACCAGTACGATGACCATGAAAAGGCAGGCGAGTTAAACTAACATCACTGATACTTTTTACTAAGCTGATACAATACTTTTAACTGCTCATTATTCAATCCTCTAGTTGTATCCTGTAGCCAATGACGCTTAAATCCAACAATGGCGGCAGTAGTGTCTTTAATATCAAACCCAATAACCCTTAATGCCTGCAAATGATTAAAGCCAATCGGCAGTGTAACGTTTGTTGCATCATCATACCAATGACCAAACCCCTTTTCGGCTAACGATTTCCAGTTGAACCGCCAGTTAGGATCATTCTTTCTTGTTGGTGCAATATCACCATGACCAATAAAGTTGGAAGTAGGAATGCTATACGCTTTCTTTAATCTATCCAATAGTATCACCAAACTTTTCATTTGTGCCTCGGCAAAAGGTTCAAAGCCGTTATTATCTAATTCGATACCGATGCTTGATGAATTTAAATCAGTTGTATTTCCCCATTTGCTTACGCCGGCATGATGGGCTCTTAGTAAATCATTCAACATGTGATAAACTGTTCCATCTTCGCAAATAACATAATGTGCACTTACCTGTGTACGGGGTAACGTAAATGTTTTTAATGTTTGCTCACAACTATTTTGTGCAGTATGATGTATGATCACAAAATTGGGACGACGCATCGAAAGGTTGGTAGTACCCACCCACTCTTCTGCATAGGGCAATCCGGCAGAATCTTTTATTGGATATTCTTTCAATAACGCTGCATATCCCTCAATTTGCTTCTTATATGATTTATTGGTGGCTGCATATTTTCCCTGCGAGCAACCGTAAATAATTGTAGCCAATGCAAGGGCACTGAACACAATAAAAAGATTCTTCATGTATCAATAATTGATGAAACGCTAAAGTAGTAAAGAATTTTGCTTAACGGCTTTTCGGTCTGCCTTTGTAAAATTTTCGTTGCGGGTTTCTGTTACCCCCTGTACGGTGGCGAGGGTTGTACTGTGGTGCCGCACCAAATTCTGCCGGTACAGGTGCTTTTTCCACTTCTTTCTCCAGCAATTGTTCAATAGCTGCAAATTTGTTTTGCTCTTTTTCTCCAATCAACGTAAAAGCTGCACCATCTGCTTCTGCTCTTGCTGTACGTCCAATGCGATGTACATAATCTTCGCCGTCACCGGGTACATCATAGTTTATTACCAGATCAATCGTATCAATATCTATACCCCGGCTTAAAATATCAGTTGCAACTAAAACTGGAATACGACAGGCTGTAAATGCACTCAATACACTTTCTCTTTCATTCTGCTCCAGGTCGCTATGGATTTCGGCGATTGTAAAGCCCCCGTGTTTTAATTCTCTCGTTAACTGCTTTACTGTTTGCTTGCGGCTACAAAAGATCAATGCATTTTTATAGGGTGTTTCTTTAAGCAGTTTTTTAATGAGTGGTAATTTCTGCGGCTCATATACTACATAGGCTTTTTGAATGATTTTCTCCGGTGGCTTAGAGATAGCAATATTTATTTCCACCGGCTCATGTAAGATTTTTTTAGCCAACTGCCTGATTTTTTGCGGCATCGTAGCGGAGAACAATAAGTTTTGTCGCTTGGCAGGCAAGGTTTGCAATATTTTATTAATGTCATCCTGGAAACCCATATCCAGCATTCTATCTGCTTCATCGAGCACTAAATATTGGAGGCCTTTCATATTAACGTAACCCATGTTGAGATGGGCGATCATTCTACCGGGAGTACAAACGATAATATCTGCCCCCATTTGCAAAGCTTTTTTCTCTGCTACAAAGCTCTGTGCATCATTGCCTCCATATATAGCTATAGAACTAAGATTTGAAAAATAGGATAACCCTTCCATGTGTTGCGAAATCTGGATAGCTAGTTCCCTTGTAGGAACAATAATCAATGCACCTACTTTTCCATCTACATGGTTAGAGAGTAGACCGTTCATTACAGGCAATAAAAAAGCGGCTGTTTTTCCGGTGCCGGTTTGTGCCGAAGCAATTACATCTTTACCAGCCATTATCGGCGGTATTACCTGCTCTTGCACGGGTGTGGCATTTTCGTAATTAGAAGCTTCTATGCCCTCCAGTAAATTGGGGTGAAAATTAAACTCTGTAAAACGCAATTCAAATATTTTTAGACAGTGGCGAAGGTAGTTGAATTTAGGTGGAAGTTTCTTTCACAGTTTTTTAGAGTATAGGTTGCAATAATTTTGGCTAGCCAACGTAATTAGGTTTACCACCACATTTATGCAAGTAGCTGTTTTGTTTACCGCAATTCTATCCTCCCTGGTTATATCATTTACACCCGTTAAAAATCTGGTTGAAAAAGCAGCACCTCCTTCTCCACTGGCAGATTATTCTACGGAGTGGAATGATGCTAAATACCTTACATGTAATACGGCTGCCAAAGCGTATTATATGACACCCGAAGAAAGGAATGTAATCTACATACTGAATATGGCAAGGATGAACCCTCCACTATTTGCAAAAACAGTAGTGAATCAATATCCCGATAAAAGCAAATGGTTTATAAATCGAAATTCCCGCTACTTTATTTCTTTGATGGATACCTTGCAAAACTTGAAGCCGCTAAAATTATTATATCCTGATTCACTGTGTTATAAAAGTGCTTTTTGCCATGCTGTTACCACCGGTAAGAATGGCTCCGTTACGCATGAACGGGTTACAGATAAATGTAAAAAGGAAGAGTATTTTAATGGTGAATGTTGTCATTATGGAAACAATACAGCAATAGATATTTTACTTTCTTTATTGATAGATGAAAATGTGCCATCACTGGGGCATCGCTATGTTTGCCTGGGCGACTATAACAAACTAGGAGTTTCCATTCAGCCACATATTACTTATAAAAATACCGCCGTGCTTGATTTTAAATATTAGCTACTCCATTATTTGTTCTAAACGTACTAGCTGGCCGTCTTTCGTCATACCTTCTATAATAACACGGAAAGCTTTTGTTACATCATTATTATAAAAGGTAAGCTTAGCTTTATTTTTCTCTGCTGTGGTTACCACCTGTGGGTTCCAGTATAATGTAGTACGAAGATCTTTTAATTGACTGGCAGGAGTAAAGCTGCTATAACCCGGAGAATAGAATTGCCGGATCATAGAATAGCCGCTCACACTACTGTTTGCCAAACCTTTGCCGGGTGTGTTTTGTATATCATTTCCACGTCTTGTATAAACTGCAATGGCTCCGGCTCCGCCGCCTGCTCCACCGTAAAAAGGCGGACGAAATACTTTTATATAAGCAACATCACTTACACTAATAGAACTAAGAAAATCAGGTTGTGCAGGAACTTCATCTAAATAAAATAAAGGAGTACCGCCACGCCATTGTACGGAAGGTGTTTGACCAGACATGGTAATATTTAACCCCGGCACTTTGCTTTGTAAATAAGTAAAAATGTTTTGTGCAATGCCTGCCAATTTATCATTTACCAAATCAAATTGATACCCATCACCGCTACCAAATAAACCGGAAGTATATTTTTCATCTAAAATTTGAATTGGCGTTTTTGTTTTTGCTTTTAGTGTAACATTCTCTAACGTTTTTCCCTCGTATTGAGCTAACAGCCTTGTCATTTCATCAGATAATTGAAAGTGCCGGGCATTTCCTGTAGTATCTCCAACCTGGTTATAAAATGAACCAACAGCCGGGATTCTATTCTTATATGCCGGCAAACGGCTTTCCATAAATTTTACTGTTGCATCTTTTATTCCTTTTGAAAGTTGGTAATAGACATTGGCTGTATCAAAAAATATGGTGGAGGGATCACCGAATGTTCCGTTTGGCTCTACGGGTGTAAAGATCATTTTATTGCCTTCATTGTTTTCTTTCTGACTTAATACAATAATGATATGTGGCTTATCTCTCAATTGTGTGGGAGTAACTCCATAAATTTTTCCCGACAAAGAAAGATAAGCGGTATCTCTTTCAAAATTAATAGCCGGTAGCTTACCTTTTACCACATCCTCCCATTTAAACCGGCGCCAGCCGTGAGTGAGCATTACTAAATCTAAATGCTGCTCCCTTTTATCGTTAGCGGCATTAAAATAATAGGCTGGATTATAAACTTGTCCTTTTATTTCACTAGTTAATAAAAGATGGGAGATGATACTATTACTACTATCCGTATCAATTGCTGCGTCCGTTACGGCCACAGAAAAATTGGCATACAAACTGTCTGGCACTGCAATTTCAATTTCGTTACGAGCCCTTTTATTCAACCCCCAATGCAACACATTCATTTCGGCATTAAAGCGATACTCTCCATTATCAATATAAGTTATTCGTTCCGCCAAAGGTTTCCATTGCTCATCAAACACAGTAATGGTTAAGATACCTGATGGAAGATCTTGAGTAGGAATTGTTCCTTGTGCATTTCCTTTTGAAATATCTTTTGAAACTTTAAATGCCTGGTATTGATTCATTGTGCCAATCACATTTACTTTTCCAAGCTTTTCTGCAATCGTTGGGTCTGCATATATTACAAAATTTCTTCTGCCTGCTACTAAGGAAACTTGTAAAGTCACACCTTCGGACTTGACTGTTGGTAATGCTGTAGTATATTCAAGTCCTATTTCATCTTTCCATTTTGCAGTAAACTTTTCCCCAGGCTTAGGTAACAGGAAGAAAAATCCCATGCCATCATGCAAAACACGAAGGCTGTCCATTATTTTTCCTTCGCCATTTTTTATTACCCCTTTTACTTTTACTGGTTTTCCAAATTGATTAACTGCTTTGAAAGCAATTTTATTACTGATGCCTTCCACCAAATCTCCACCTTCAGGAAAGAAGGTAATTATTGGAGGAACATTTTTTACTACAGGAGCAGAAATGGGTTTATTTGAAATGATACGGATGTCTTTTTCATACACAAAAGCAGAATCGAAATTGAGCATCCATTTGGTATAAGCTTTTACATGAATATAACTACCCTTGTAATCAGCCGGAATATCATACTGACCGTTAGTGGTAGCTGCCTGCATTGGACTCACCGTATGATGCAAAAGATTTCCTTTGTCATCCGTCCAGTCTACGTAGAAATTTTTGCTTGCAAATGCCGGATAAGTGCCTTCCATCAGATAGGCTTTGAACCAGATGGTTTCGCCGGGAGCATAGCTGGATTTATCGTAGTGCAGGTAAGTACGTTCCTGTGCAAATTCGCTACCATATTTATAAATGGTAGAGTCAATATTTTGCCCGAAGGAAATAATGCCAGATAAAAAAAGAATACAAAACGCAGCTATTTTTTTACACATTGCAGGCCTCATTTTTAGCATAGAACAGAACTTGCAATTTAAGGTATAATGAAACTGCAACAAAGTCATTAACAGTTTCGCAACAAATTTGAATATGCCCTTACATATTCCTGCGATATTGGCCACCTACTTCATACAAGGCATGGGTTATTTGCCCGAGTGAGCAGTATTTTACGGTTTCCATTAATTCGGCAAAGAGGTTTCCGTTATTGATGGCAACTGCTTTAAGCTGCTTCAGCATTTCGGCTGATTTGCTTTCATTTCGCTTCCAGAAAGTCCGCAAGTTTTGTATTTGTAATTCTTTTTCTTCGGTTGTACTGCGAATTACTTCTGTTGGAAGAATAGTAGGACTTCCTTTTTTATTCAGAAAAGTGTTTACACCGATTAATGGTAATTCGCCTGAATGTTTCTGATGTTCATAAAACAAACTCTCCTCCTGTATTTTATTTCGCTGATACATTCGTTCCATGGCACCGAGCACCCCGCCTCTTTCTGTAATTCTGTCGAATTCTGTTAAAACAGCTTCTTCAACTAAGTCAGTTAATTCTTCAATAAGGAAAGAACCTTGATTCGGATTTTCATTTTTTGCAGTGCCCAGTTCCCGGTTGATAATTAATTGTATTGCCATTGCCCTCCGAACACTTTCTTCGGTGGGTGTGGTTATCGCTTCATCATATGCGTTGGTATGAAGTGAATTGCAATTATCATAAATAGCATACAATGCCTGCAGAGTAGTTCGGATGTCGTTGAAATCAATTTCCTGTGCATGCAAGCTTCTGCCGGATGTTTGTATATGATACTTCAACATCTGGCTGCGTTTATTGGCCTTATATTTATATTTCATCGCTTTGGCCCAAATTCTTCTGGCCACTCTTCCTATTACACTGTATTCCGGATCCATTCCATTGCTGAAGAAGAAAGAAAGATTAGCAGCAAAGTCATCAATATTCATTCCACGGCTTAAATAATATTCTACATAAGTAAATCCGTTCGACAAAGTGAATGCTAATTGTGTAATTGGATTAGCTCCTGCTTCTGCTATATGATAACCACTGATAGAAACGGAATAAAAATTCCTTACTTTTTCTTTGATGAAATATTCCTGCACATCACCCATTAATTTCAGTGCAAACTCTGTAGAGAAGATACAAGTGTTCTGCGCCTGGTCTTCTTTTAAAATATCTGCCTGTACTGTTCCCCTTACTTGTGTTAGAGCTTCAGCTTTAATTTTTTCATATATATCTTTGGGCAATACATCTGCACCCGATAAACCAAGCAGACGTAATCCTAAACCATTGTTGCCCATAGGTAATGCCCCAATTAATTCTCCGTTTTTAGGAACAACAGATTTGCCATTGGTTCCAATATAAGTTGGGAGTTCTCCTGCCTTATATTTTGCTTCAATGATCTTATTTACTTCAGCTTTTAAATTATTAGCAATGATATATTTCTCACATTGCTGATCAATAGCGGCATTCATAAAAAAGGCAAGCAACATGGGTGCAGGTCCATTGATGGTCATGGAAACAGAAGTCTTGGGATCGCAAAGATCAAATCCACTATATAGTTTCTTTGCATCATCAACTGTTGCAATACTAACTCCGCTGTTTCCCACTTTTCCGTAAATATCAGGACGAGAATCTGGATCTTCACCATATAGAGTTACTGAATCAAATGCAGTAGATAATCGTTTTGCCGGTTGCTCCACACTTACATAATGAAATCTTCTGTTTGTTCTTTCAGGTCCGCCTTCACCTGCAAACATTCTGGTAGGGTCTTCTCCTTCTCTTTTTAATGGAAATACACCCGCTGTAAAAGGAAAGTGGCCCGGGACATTTTCTTGCCCCTGCCATTGCAAAAGGTCGCCCCAATCTTTATACTTTGGCAAAACCACTTTAGGTATTCTTGTTCCACTTAAACTTTTGCTCGTCATGGATTGCTTTATTACTTTATCCCTGACCGTGTATTCATAAAAATCTTTCTGGTATTCCGCTACCTTATTCGGCCAATTGTTGATTAGCTTTTTAGCTACAGGGGTGAGTTGCTCTGTATAAAATTCAATTTGCTTTTGTATTAAATCCTGTAAAGATTTATCTGCTTTCTCTTTTAGCGTTGCAAAAGCTCCATGTAATTGGTACAATTTTGTTGCAAAAGCTGCTTGTTCTTTTACCAACTTATCATAACCCCTGTTGTTTTCGCTAATCTCACTCAGGTACCTTGTTCTGTTAGCAGGAATAACCGCCTGTGATACTTTTGCTGTTTCCGCAAAACTGTAATCGCCAAAAGTTGTTTGTGTTTTTGTTTGAATTTTTTTCAGCATTAATTCAAACAAATGATTTACTCCATCGTCATTGAACTTACTGGCCATAGTGCCAATAATTGGCAGGTCTTCATCCTTTGCTGTAAATAATTGATGGTTCCTTTTGTATTGCTTCTTTACATCTGCCAGTGCATCTAGTGCACCGGCTTTATCAAACTTGTTGATGCAAACAAGGTCTGCATAATCGAGCATATTTATCTTCTCTAATTGCGAAGCGGCACCATATTCCGGTGTCATCACATACATACTTACATCGCAATAATCAAGTATTGAGGCATCGCTTTGTCCAACACCTGCAGATTCAAGAATGATAAAATCAAAACCGGTTGCTTTACAAATATCAATAGCATCCTGCACTGCACTACTCAATGCTGTATTATCATCTCGTGTAGCCAAGCTTCTCATATAAGCTCTCGGATGATTGATAGAATTCATTCTTATTCTATCTCCCAATAATGCACCTCCTGTTTTTTTCTTGGATGGATCGACAGAAATAACAGCGATTGTTTTATCAGTAAAATTGTTGAGAAAGCGACGAACGATCTCATCTGTAACACTACTCTTACCAGCACCGCCAGTACCTGTGATGCCCAATACAGGAATCAACACTCCGGACTCCTGACTCCCTACTCCCGACTCAATTCCGTTTTCCGCATTCGTAATCTCTCTTGCAATTTTTCTTACATCTTTTACTTCTCCGAGTTGCATGGGTGTTTTATAATCACCAGAGCCATTCAAAGAAAAGTCGCATTGTTTTATCACATCTTCAATCATTCCTTCCAATCCCATATGACGTCCATCGTCAGGACTATAAACTCGGGTGATTCCATAATTATGCAGCTCCTCAATTTCGTCAGGCAAAATAGTACCGCCGCCTCCACCAAATATTTTTATATGGCCGCAACCATTTTCTGCCAGCAGATCTTTCATGTATTTAAAAAACTCTACATGCCCGCCCTGGTAGCTGGTAATAGCTATTCCCTGTACATCTTCTTCAATAGCGGTTTCTACAATATCTTTTACAGAACGGTTATGACCAAGATGTATAATTTCTGCGCCTTTGCTTTGCATAATGCGGCGCATAATGTTAATGGCAGCATCATGTCCATCGAAAAGGCTGGCTGCGGTTACAATTCGAACTTTGTTGGAAGGTGTATAGCTCATAATAATATAAGAATCTGCAAATTTAGCTTAAAATACTAATGCCCGTCCGACCGTTAGTTTGAGTATTTTAGATTATTGAAAATCTCATCCGGGCGGGCCCGTTAGCCGATCAGTATTGAGATTGAAGCTGGTTAATTACATTTGCTGAATGCAACAACTTGTAGAATCAATATCCTCCTTATACAAACAATGGAAAGGCGTGGAACCAGCATCTGTTGATGTACTCCCACAAAGTGGTAGCGAACGACGATATTTCCGATTACACGGTAAAGATGAATCCGTAATTGGTGCATATGGTGCCAATATTCCGGAGAACGAAACCTTCATTTACTTCTCCCGCCAGTTCAAGAAAAAAAATCTTGCTACGCCTGAAATACTGGCCATCAGTGATGATAAAATGTTTTACCTGCAGGAAGATTTCGGCACTGTATCATTATTAAATCACCTGGAGACAAAAGGGTTTACAGATGAAGTGTATGAACTTTTTAAAAAGAGTTTGGAAGCATTAGCCGCATTACAAGTTAAAGGTGATGAGAAACTTGATTATAAAACATACTGCCTTACCAGTATTGAATTTGGCAAGCAGGCTATTTTATCTGACCTTCTCTATTTTAAATATTATTTTTTAGATGCACTGCGTAAACCTTATGATAAACAAAAACTGATCGAAGATTTTGACGCATTAAGTAATTATCTTACGCATACTGAGTATAAATATTTTATGTTCCGTGATTTTCAAAGCCGGAACATTATGGTAACCCCAGATAATGAAGTTCACTTTATAGATTACCAGGGCGGCATGAAAGGCGCACCACAATATGATGTGGCTTCTATGCTTTGGCAAGCAAGAGCTAATCTTACCGATGAATGGAAAATTAATTTATTGGAAGATTACATGACAGCTTTTGAAAAAGTTGTAGGCCAATCAATTGACCGGCCGATTTTTCGGAGCCAGTATTATGGCTATGTATTGATACGTATACTCCAGGTTCTCGGTGCGTATGGTTTCAGAGGTTTGTTTGAAAGGAAAGCACAATTCCTTACCAGTATTCCATTAGCATTAAGAAACTTGAGAGATTTTTTTCAAACTCAAAGTCTGGGTATTGCTGTTCCGGAATTTAAAAAAGTGCTGGATATGTGTGTGAGCGATGAAGTGATAGCACAATTCACTCCGACACAGGCTGATGAAAACACTCCGTTGGTTGTAAAAGTTTGCAGCTTTTCCTTCCGCAAACAAATGCCGCAAGATGATAGTGGCAATGGCGGCGGTTTTGTTTTTGATTGCCGGGGTATTTTAAATCCGGGTCGTGTGGATAGTATGAAAACACAAACTGGGCGAGATAAAGAAGTAAAAGATTTTTTAGAACGCCAAACTAAAATGCCGGAATTTTTAAACAGTGTATTTGATATTGTGGATGTAACAGTGGAAGAATATATTAAAAGAGGTTTTGAAAGTTTGATGATTAGTTTTGGGTGTACCGGTGGTCAGCATCGCAGTGTGTATGCCGCTGATGCGATGGTAAGACATTTAAAAAATAAATTCAAAGTGAAGATCGAATTGAACCATTGGGTACAGGATGAAAAAAATTGGATAAATCCCCTGACACCCCCAACCCCTAAAGGGGAGTAGTGAACTAAAGCATAAAATTCATTATGGACAACAAAATGCATAATGGTGCAATTAAGCCTTTATATCAAAGGGCAAGAGAATTACGGAATAATGCTACACATTCTGAAACAATTCTCTGGAGTTATTTAAAAACAAAACCATTAGGGATAAAATTTCGTCGTCAACATCCTTATTCAATTTATATTCTTGATTTTTATGCTCATTCAATCAAGTTAGTTATTGAAGTTGATGGCAGCATTCATAACGAACCTGACATTAAATCAAATGATGAACAAAGGCAACGCTTAATAGAAAATGATGGTTTAACAGTTATGAGATTCACTAACGAACAAGTTGAAATAAGTTTGGAGGAAGTAAAAAAAGCGATACAAAGCTTCATTATAAAAAGCAAAGATGAAAAGTAACGGTAGTAACTCCCCTTTAGGGGCTGGGGGTATGCAAGCAATGATTTTTTCGGCTGGCTTAGGAACAAGGTTCAAACCCTGGACGGACCAACATCCTAAAGCTTTGGCCATTGTAAATGGCAAACCTTTATTGCAACGCAATATTGAATACTTACA
Organism: uncultured Chitinophaga sp.; assembly: GCA_964641575.1. GTDB lineage: Bacteria > Bacteroidota > Bacteroidia > Chitinophagales > Chitinophagaceae > JJ008. Next base: position 12,175 of record CAZXMP010000109.1, read on the forward strand.
GCAACACAACATAAAAGATGTAATTGTAAATGTGCATCATTTTGCAGAGCAGATCGAAGATGCTATTGTTGAAAATGATGGATGGGGAAGTGATCTTTTAGTGAGTGATGAAAGAGATGTAGTATTAGAAACCGGCGGTGGATTATTAAAAGCAGAAGAGTTATTCAATCCCGGAGAAAAGTTTATTACTTGTAACGTTGATATTCTGACTGACCTCGACATCAACAAACTGTTGAAATTCCATGAGCAAAGTAATGCATTGATCTCTTTCGCTGTTACCAATCGAAAAACTTCCCGCAATCTTTTATTTGATGAAGACAACCGTTTATGTGGCTGGAGAAATAATAGCACTGGGGAAGAAAGGATTTCTATTCCCGGTAAAAACTTTATTGAAAAAGCATATAGCTGCGTAGTAGTTTTTGAATATGATATTTTCCGGTTGATGAAAAAAGCCGGATTCAGCGGCAAATTCTCATTGATCGATGTGTACTTGAAACTCGCAGCCGATCACCGCATTATGGGTTTTGACCATACCGGTGATAAACTGGTAGATGTAGGTAAACCAGAATCTGTATCAGTTGCAGAGTCTCTTTTTCTATAAAGTATTGCAAATACCCTATCAGCGGTATAGCCCTTGCATCCTTTTGCGTTATCTTTCCCACTTTAAATAAATCGTTAGTATGATGAAGAAATCAGTTTTGAGTGTACTGGTAATTTTTTTGGTTGGCGGGTTGCTTGCCCAATCAGTTTATAACCATAAAGAAGCTTTCAACCCTCAATTTTATCCGTACACCGGCAATGATTACCGAAGTGCCAGCGGAGAACCCGGTCCCAAATATTGGCAGAATAGAGCCGACTATAAGATCAATGCTGCTTTAGATACCGGAACACATGTGGTAAGTGGTGATGTAGAAATTACCTACACCAACAACAGTCCCGATAATTTAAAATTCCTCTGGCTGCAATTAGACCAGAACATTTATAAAAAAGATTCGAGAGGTTCGGCCACAACCACCGAAACAGGCGGACGTTGGGCTAATTCAAAATTCACTGATGGCTATTCGATCAAATCTGTTTCCATAGAATACAATGGAAAAACAATTACCCCAAAATATAATATCACTGATACAAGAATGCAGGTGTGGATGCAGGATGCATTGAAGAGTGCTGGTGGTAAAGTAAAGATTGCTGTGAAGTTTACTTTCACTGTTCCTGAATATGGAACCGATAGAATGGGAAGACTAAAAACAAAAAATGGCATTGTGTATGAAGTTGCACAATGGTTCCAGAGAATGTGTGTGTATGATGATATACAGG
>CAZXMP010000110.1:0-13456 GCA_964641575.1 uncultured Chitinophaga sp.
AATCAAAAGCCAGTCCTTGAAAAAACTGCTATTATCTGCACAATTTTTTCTTTTTGTTGTCTTCAACTTTTTCCTGTTGTTGGCGGGATATCAGCTTGTTAGTTCAACGGACACTATGGGACGTTTGGGATATGGCGATCCTGTTTACAATTCACAGGAAGAATACGATCCATCTCTCAGGAGGCTAAATTCTATTAGCAAATTAACAGCGTATTGCGATAGTCTTTTTGATGTTGGGCAACAGCAATCTTCCAACTCGGTTTCTTACCCGGAGATCGCTACGGATGTAATAAGAAAAAGATTTTATCATGGTTACTCATTATACGGGCTAAATAAGAACTACATGGCCATGGCGCTTTCAAAAATGAGCATACCCGGGCTAAGTGCAATTGTTGTTCCGGATGATATATTAAAATATCCTTTCGCTGCCTGTAGCCAGCAATCAATTGTATTAATGAAATTATTACAAAATAAAGGGTACGCAACAAGAAGCGTTGGCTTCTCGGGTAAAATAACCGGGCATTTTACATTTGAAACATTTTATGATGGTTCCTGGCATTATAACGACCCCAATAAAGAACCAGATGTTAATGTATTGAAAGCATATAAAAATCCAAGTATAGCTTTCCTAAATCAAAATCCGGATATTTTGCAAAAAGCATATCCACAGTATTCTAAAGAATATGTAATGGATGTATTTACCACCTACACTTATGGTGCTGTAAATACATTTCCGGCACCCAGGGCAATCTTGTTTCAAAAAGTTTCCTTATTTTTTTCTTATACCATGTGGTCTTTCTTTTTGTTAGCTTTTATCTGGGTACGAAAAAAATACAAGAAACTTTGCCTTGCAACTGCTCATAAAAAAGCTATTCAATTCCCCGTGATGAAACCAGTAATAAGCTCTTCTCATTATCCAGAGTATCAGAATAGCCTTGGGCTTCGGGTTTAAAGATTATTCAACACTCATTTTTTGGAATTTGTAAATCTTCGTGGTTGCTGTTTCTCTGCAGCAGGATAGAAAAGCATAACTGGTTTTCTTAACTTCTTATTGATTATTTAATTTTCACTAATTTATTATGTGCGGTATAGCCGGATTTATTGATTTCAACAGGAAGACTCCTGATGATGTATTGCATAAGATGACCCATATAATGCTGCACCGTGGACCAGATGGTGATGGACATTATATCGATAAAACAGATCAATATATCATAGGCCTGGGGCATCGCCGGCTTTCTATTATTGATCTGAGTAATGCTGCTTCGCAGCCTATGCAATTCGGGAATTTGCAAATCATCTTCAATGGTGAAATGTATAATTACAACGAAGTAAGAGATGAATTGATAGGGAAAGGTCACCAGTTTACCACTCATTCAGACACAGAAGTAATTTTGCATGCTTACCAGGAATGGGGTAAACAATGCCTGCACAAATTTGTTGGTATGTTTGCTTTTTTACTATATGATGCAGTAAACAAAACTGTTTTTTGTGCCAGGGACAGAGCTGGTGTAAAACCTTTTAACTGGTATTTTCATGAAGGTCTATTCCTTTTTGGTTCGGAACTAAAAGCTTTCCATCAACATCCGGATTTTAAAAAGGAATTAAATGTAGCAGCGGTAGCTGCCTTTATGCAATACGGCTATGTGCCAACACCACATTGCATATTTAACTACAGCCATAAATTACAACCCGGACATACATTAACTATCGATCTTACTACTCAAAAAATAAGTATTGAGAAATATTGGGATGTGTTGGATCATTACAATAAACCCAAGCTTACTATCAGTCTTCCGGATGCGATCAATGAAACAGAAACCATCCTGGAAAAAGCGTTTCAATACCGCATGGTAGCCGATGTACCGGTTGGCGTTTTTTTAAGCGGAGGATATGATAGTACTTGTGTAACAGCATTGCTGCAAAAAAACACTTCCACAAAGATTAATACTTTCACTATTGGTGTGCATGATAAAGGATTGAATGAAGCACCTTTTGCGAAAGAAACAGCCGCTCATTTAGGGACTAATCACACAGAATATTATTGCACCACCAAAGAAGCATTAGAGATAGTACCTGACTTGCCTTTTTATTACGATGAGCCATTTGCAGACAGCAGTGCTATCCCTACAACATTGGTCAGCAGGCTTGCCCGCCAACAGGTAACAGTGGCCTTAAGTGCAGATGCAGGTGATGAGGTTTTTGGCGGGTATAATAAATATGATTATGTAACACGGGTAAAAAATAAATTGAATAAAGTACCGGCCCCTGTTAGAAAGGGAATTGCTTCTGTAATGAAACAAGTACCGGCCCATCGCATACCTTATTTTAATAAAAAACCACTCTTTACGACCCGCTATAAAAAAATAATGCATTTGCTCAAAGACAATAGTGCAAAAGAACTATTGCATAATATGAGTAGCCTTTATTTCCAGGATGAACTGAATCAACTGTTCCTGCAAAAGCCGGGACAGCTATCGTCTAATTTTGAAAACAAGCTGCAACCAGCCTTTCATGATGATCTGAGTTATATGATGGCCATCGATTATCAAACCTACATGCTGGATGATATTTTACAAAAAGTAGACCGGGCTTCTATGTGTGTAAGCCTTGAAGGAAGAGAGCCTTTTCTGGATCAGCATATCATTGAATTTGCAGCACAGCTGCCGTCTTCTTACAAGCTTCACAATGGAATAAAGAAATATATACTTCGCCAGATCGTACATAAATATGTGCCGCAACAAATGATGGAACGGCCGAAAATGGGATTTGGAATACCCATCGCAGGCTGGTTAAAAAATGAATTGAAAGAATTTGTAGACCAGGCTGCTGATCCTGCCTTTATAGAGCAACAGGGATTATTTAATCCGGTTGAAATCAAGAAGCTTTATTTCGACTTTTATAATGGCAAAGAACAACTCCATACTAAAATTTGGTATTTGCTGATGTTTCAAATGTGGTATAAAAGATGGATGTAATAAACACTTGTTTGAGGTTGAGGGATAATAAGTAAAGTGAAGAAGATCTTATATATATCGTATGATGGAATGACAGACCCTTTAGGTCAATCACAGGTTATTCCCTATTTACAGGAACTAACAAAGCAAGGTTATCAGTTTACATTGCTAAGTGTAGAAAAAAAGGAACGGTTCGAAAAAAACGGTAATCTTATTCGCACTATACTTAAAGAAGCTGGCATAAAATGGGAGACTTTGTTATTTACTTCCAGCCCACCAATATTATCCAAGCTATATGACCAACAGCGACTCAATGCCACAGCAACCCGGTTACATAAGCAAGAGCAATTTGATTTGATTCATTGTCGCAGTTATGTAGCTGCAGCTACTGGTTTAAAATTGAAGAAAAAATTTAATGTTCCTTTCTTATTTGATATGCGTGGTTTTTGGGTAGATGAACGGGTGGATAGTGGCCTATGGAACTTGAAAAACCCTTTGTACAAATTTTTTTATAGTATATATAAAAAGAAAGAGCAAGAATATTTTTCATCTGCTGCACATATTATTTCTCTTACCGAAAAAGGCAAGGAAGAATTAATGACCCGCTACGAGGTAGTGGCAGCAAAAATTTCTGTGATACCCTGCTGCGCTGACCTGGACTTTTTTGATTACAACAAGATAAACCTGGTGGATAAAACACAAACGAAGCAGCAGCTTGACATTGCTCCTGCAACCCGTGTACTCAGTTACCTCGGCTCCCTGGGTGGTTGGTATATGACTGATGAAATGCTTGATTTCTTTGCAGTGCTACAAAAAAGTATTCCGGAAACTGTTTTTTTATTTATCACTCATGATAATAAAGAACAGATCATAAGCAAAGCAGCTCAAAAAGGAATCGACAGTAATGCCATACGTGTAATACCAGCCAGCCGAAACGAAGTGCCTGGATATTTATCCATAAGCGACTGGAGTATTTTTTTTATCAAGGATCTTTATTCCAAAAAAGCATCATCTCCCACCAAGCAGGGAGAAATTATGGCGATGGGCATTCCGATACTTTGTAATGATATTGGCGATACTGGCAATATCATCACAAGGTCGAAGTCAGGTGCTGTAATCAGCCAATTCGATACCAGCGAATATAAAAGGATAGCATCGACAATGGATGATTTGTTGCAGCTGGAGAAAAAACATATCAGGGAGTCGGCAGTCCACTATTTTGATCTGCAAACCGGCGTTGAAAAATATAAAAAAGCATACCAGCAAATAACAGGATAAATTTTTTATTCGTACATGATACAAGAAAATACAGCACCTGTAAAGGTTATTAAGGTTAACAGTCATTCTATTAAATGTTACACCGATTTAGGGGAGAATATTGATTTGACTACTGTTCATTCTTTCGGTGAAGAGTGGAAAGCATTTCACCAATTCAAGGAAGAGGAAATTAAAAAGATCGGCGATACTTATTTTGATATTGTTACTGCTGAAATGATAGGGAAAGACAAGATAGCTGCAGATTTTGGTTGTGGTACAGGCCGGTGGTCAAAATATTTCCATAACAAGGTTGGTGCTGTAGCGGCAATAGATCCAAGCGAAGCAGTGCTTGCCGCTGGTGAACTCCTGAAAGGAGTTGATAATGTCCAACTCTATCAGGCTTCTATTGATAATCTTCCTTTCGCCAATAACTATTTTGATTTTGGTTTTAGTTTGGGTGTGTTGCACCATATACCGGACACTCAGAAGGCCATGACAGCTTGTATAGAAAAATTAAAACCAGGCGGATATTTTTTGGTGTATTTATATTACAGTCTTGATAACAGAGGTTTTTTATATAAGGCGCTTTTTTCGTTATCAAACCTTCTTAGAAGAATGGTAAGTAAGATGCCTGACAAATTGAAACGATTCTCCTGTGATCTCCTGGCTATCTTTTTTTATATGCCATTCGTGTTATTGAGTCGGTTGTTGAAATTGCTGGGGGTATCAAAAAAAGTACGATCTCGTATTCCATTACATTCTTATGAGGGCACTTCCTTTTATATAATCCGGAATGATGCGTTAGATAGGTTCGGTACACCTCTTGAACAACGGTTCTCTAAACAACAAATACAAACCATGATGGAGAATGCTGGTCTTACCAATATCATATTTTCTGAACAAGCACCCTACTGGCATGCAATCGGCCAAAAAAAATAATAGCTTTCCTACTGTTTATTTTATTGTTCCGGCTCCGTTATCAATATCACCAGGACAACGATTCCGTTTTGAACATTATCTGTCGGTATTAAACCAACAAAATATTCCCTTTGGGGTGAGTAGTTTTTATTCGTTATCTGCCTGGAATACCTTGTACACCAGTGGTAATAAAACACGCAAAGCCTGGTGCGTTGTGTCGGGGTTTTGTCGTAGAATCGCAGATCTGTTTCGGGTAAGAAACTATTCGCATGTCTATTTATACCGGGAAGCAGCGCCTATTGGCCCACCTATTTTCGAATGGATATTAGCAAAACTACTTCGAAAGAAAATTATTTATGATTTTGATGATGCTATCTGGATACCACATACTTCCACCTATAATAAGGCGGCGGCAAGATTGAAAAATTTTGATAAAGTAGCTAAAATATGCACATGGTCTTATAAAGTTTCGGTTGGGAATGAATACCTGGCAGCCTTTGCTGGAAAGTATAATAAAAGTGTTGTTATTATACCTACTGTAGTTGATACAGATAATATACACAATACAATTCAACAACATACTATAGGAAGACCCGCAATTGGTTGGACAGGAACTTTCAGCACATTACCTTACCTGGATATTGTAATGCCTGTTCTTACCCAATTACAGGAAAGGTGTGATTTCGATTTTATTGTAATTGCAGATAAGGATCCGCAATTACCGCTAAAAAATTACGAGTTCGTAAAATGGAACAGGGAAAACGAAGTATCTGATTTACTGCGTTTTCATATTGGTCTTATGCCTTTGTTTAATGATGAGATTTCAAAAGGAAAATGTGGCTTTAAAGCTATCCAGTATATGTCATTAGGTATTCCCGCTGTTGTTTCACCTGTAGGCGTAAACTCAATAATTGTTGAAAACGGAGTAGATGGATTCGTATGTGATTCTGTTCAGGATTGGACAAACAGCCTTGATCAATTACTTACCAATGCAAGCTTGAGAACTGTAATGGGTAATGCAGCCAGAGAAAAAATAATAAATAATTATTCTGTTAAATCCTCTACTCCTGCTTTTTTACAGCTTTTTACTTAATAGCTTTTCGAATTTGTGAATATGTTTTTTTTAGCTAGCTTCTTTTCATTAACTGACCTGGCAATTTTTCCTGCCTGTTTTCTTTTGCTTTTTTTTATAATTAGAGCAAAAGCAAGAAGCCAGAAGGATAATAGAATTAAAATGCTTTACTTCCGGGCATTTTACTTTAAACTGATTTGTGTATTTGCATTTGTAATGCTTACACAATTTTATTTTAAAGGAGGAGACACTGCATTATATTACCAGGCCACCCAGGATTTGAGGGCTGCTATTAAGGATGATCCCAAAAATTTGCAGGTAGTAATAGAAAGCTCCAAGCTAACTTACAAAAGCCCCCTCTTTGATTATTTTTATTATGATGGGTATACAGGCGATTTGACCTATAACTATATGATGGCGCAGGAAAATTTTACTCCTCCTAAGCTAGCCTTATTGCCCTCCTATATATTTGGCAACAGTTACTTATGTATTAGTTTGATATTCGGTTTTTTTGCACTTGGAGGTACAATAAGATTGTTTAAAACCTTCTATCATTACTACCCCACTTATTATAGAGAGCTTGCATTTGCTTGTCTCTTTTTACCCAGCGTATGTTACTGGAGCTCCGGGCTTTTAAAAGATCCGATTACTTTCGGCTGCATTGGTTATATCACTTATGGGCTTTTGAATATTTTTATCAAAAAGACAAAATTGTTTAATTCTTTAGTTTTAATACTTGGTTGTGGGGCTCTGCTTTTTATAATAAAGCCTTATATTTTATTAGTACTGGTAATGGCGGTACTAATCTGGCAATTTGCTGAATTCAACAAGCAAATAGAGAATAAAACTCTCCGAAGTATTTTTGCCGGCATGACTTTTTTGGCTAGTATTGGTGTTGGGTTATTAATACTACAATATTTAACATCGGGTGCTAATGCACAGCAATACCAGTTAGATAAAATTGCTGGAAATGCAGAGTACCAGCGGGAGATGTTTTCGAATATTTCACAAAGTACAGGCGGAAGTGACTCGTATTTTACCATCAATACCAGTAATCCTTTTCTGATGGTTTTTAGTGGTATCACCGCTACCTTTTACCGGCCATTTCCATGGGAGGTTAATTCTCCTATTGCACTTTTATCCGCCAGTGAATCCTTTGTCTTTTTAGCGTTGACCGTATTATTTATTTACCGGAAAGGAATTAAGAAGTTTTTTAAAGTTCCTTTTTCAGACCCGAGAATACTAATGTGTTTTATTTTTGCTTTTGTATTTGCTGTTGCAGTGGGAATATCGTCTGCTAATTTCGGAGCTTTATCCCGATACAAAATTCCTTGTATGCCATTTTACCTCATCATGATCTTACTGATGTATCGTAAGGAAAATCTTGCTTATCCGAAATGGTTCAATAAAATTTTAGACTTTGCTGTTCCTGCGGGACCTGCAAGACGTTTGTAATTATATATGCCCAAATTAATTCGTATCACCACTGCTCCTTTATCGTTGAAGTATTTACTGTCAAACCAAATGAAGTACATGAACGAGAATGGGTTTGAAGTAATAATGGTCAGCAGTGAAGGAAAAGAATGGCCCGATCTGATTGCTAATGAGAGATGTGAACATCGTATCGTTCACATGACCCGGAAGATGACACCATTTACAGATCTCGGCTCATTATGGAGGTTGTATAATTTATTCAAAAAGGAAAAACCAGATATCGTTCATTCGCATACACCCAAAGCTGGTTTATTGGCAATGCTTGCTGCAAAGATGGCTGGGGTTAAAATAAGAATTCATACTATTGCCGGATTACGGTTTATGACAGCAACCGGAATGGGCAGAAAGATCATGGTGTCCATGGAAAAATTAACTGCAAAATGTGCACATCATGTATGGCCTAACAGTCATTCATTGATGAACTATATAACGGAACACAAACTGGTTCATCCAAAAAAAATGGAGGTAATCGGACATGGATCCAGCAATGGAGTTGATTTGAATCGTTATTCTGTTACTGCATTGAAACCGGAAAAGTTGGAAGAAATAAAGCAAATGTTGAATTATGATGACAGCCTTTGTTACTTGCTAAACATGGGCCGCATAGTAAAAGACAAAGGCATTGATGAAGTAATGAAGTCCTTTAGTGTAGTATATGATGAAAATACAAAACTACGGCTGATCGTTTTAGGTGCTTTTGAAGATGATCTTGATCCTATCAGTGATGAAGCCAGGAAAATTCTAACTACTCATCCTGGAATTATTCATATTGACTGGAGCGACCATGTTGAATACTTCATGCATCTTTCTCATTTATTGATACATGCATCTTACAGAGAAGGATTTCCCAATACATTGCTGCAAACCGGCGCAATGAATTGCCCGATCGTTTGCTCTGCAATTGAAGGCAGCGTAGATATAGTTACCCATAACGAAACCGGCTTATTGTTTGAGGCTCGCAATGCTAATGATTTACTTAAAAATCTGGAATTCGCATTGGCACATCCCGAAGAAATGAAAAAATATGCCACTAATTTGCGGGCTAAGATTGAGCAATATTTCAGCCAGCAGTATCTTCATGCTTGTATGAAGGAAAAATATGTGGAGCTACTGCATAAAAATTAATTTAATGAAAAAACCTGTTGCTATCATTGGATATTCCGGGCATGCACATACTGGTGTAGATATATTGATTGCCTGTGGGTACACCGTAGAAGCCTATTGCGATAATGAAGCAAAGGAATTAAACCCTTTTAACCTTACTTATCTTGGCTCAGAAAATGACCCTGCTGTACAAGAGAAGCTAAAGTATTACGACTATTTCATTGGAGTCGGTAATAACAATCCACTACGCCGGAAGATTTATGAAGCTGTTTCACCAATTCTAGGAGAACCTGTTAATGCCATTCATCCCTCAGCAGTACTATCGCCATCGGTGAAATTGAAACATGGGCATTTTATTTCTGCTAATGTATCCATCAACGCACTGACAGAATTGGGAATGACAGCGGTTTGTAATACCGGAAGTGTAATTGAACATGGCTGTATTATTGGTGATTTTACTTTCATTGCCCCCGGTGCAGTTTTATGTGGCGATGTTATAATAGGAGAGAATACATTTGTAGGAGCCAATTCAGTTATAAAGCAAGGAGTAAAAGTGGGAAAAAATGTAACCATAGGAGCAGGAACTGTTATCATAAAAGATATTCCGGATGGTGCAACTGTTGTAGGTAATCCTGCACGGATTATTTCTCTTTAATAAATTAGTATTTTAAAATTTAATAGCTGCTATTGTAAAACATGGAAACAACAATTCAATATATTTCCCGTAGCCCGATCACCAATAAAGAATACCGGATTCCAGCAGAGGTAAATGATAAAGAAGGGATCGATCAATTTATCGCAATGCATCCCGGAAAAAAAGTGGTGGTTGTGCAAGGACTTGGTTTTGTAGGATCAGTAATGGGATTGGTAGTTGCCAATGCATTAACGGAAGAATATGCTGTTATTGGTATTGACTTACCCACACCAGCTTCTTACTGGAAAATATGTTCCATCAATGAAGGGATGTTTCCCATATTGGCCAGCGATCCAAAAATTCCGCTTTATTATGAAAACACAAGGAAGAAGAATAATTACTACGCTACCTACGATCCATATGTTTACAGTAAAGCAGATGTGGTAGTAGTAGATATCAATCTCGATGTAAAAAAGAGATCAGGAACTGGAAACAACCTGGAAGATTATAGTGTTGATATGACTCCATTTAAAAAGGCAATTGAAAGTATAGGTAGTAAATGCCGGCCAGATGTGTTGGTCTTAGTGGAGACTACGGTACCGCCGGGTACATCAGAAAAAGTAGTTCGCCCATTGGTGGAAGAATGCTTACAGAAAAGAGGATTGCCAATTACAGAGTTAAAAGTGGCACATTCTTACGAAAGAGTAATGCCCGGTCCTAAATACATCGATTCTATTCAAAACTTTTATAGAGTATTTGCCGGCACTGATGAAAGAAGTGCCAACGAAGCAGAACGATTTTTACGAACAGTTATTAAAACAGATGAATATCCATTAACAAGATTGGGCAATACCAACGCAACAGAAATGGCGAAAGTGCTGGAAAATTCTTTCCGTGCCATGAACATTGCCTTTATGGTAGAATGGAGCCGATTTGCAGAAGAAGCCGGTGTTGATATTTATGAAGTGGTGAATGCAATTCGTATGCGACCAACCCATAAAAATATTATGCTGCCAGGTTTGGGAGTGGGTGGATATTGTCTTACAAAAGACCCATTACTGGCCAGCTGGGCAAAAATGAATTTATTTGGTAGTAGCGAAGGTTTACATCAAAGCGAAAAGGGGGTGCAGATTAATGATAAAATGCCCTTGTATGCTTTTGAATATTTACGGTCACAATTCAACGGTTCTTTAAAAGATAAAAAAGTATTGTTGCTGGGTGTAAGTTATTTGAATGATGTTGGTGATACCCGTTATACCCCGGTAGAAGGTTTTTATGATCACCTTGAAATTGAAGGAGCCATCACTTCATTACATGATCCTCATGTTTTGTACTGGGAAGAAAAAGATTGCTGGATCAATCAACAGTTGGATGAATTGCTAAATGAGCAATACGATTTAATTACGATTACTACCGGGCATAAGGATTACAGGAATAATCCGGTGCTGATAAATAAACTGCTGGCACATACTCCCACATTTATTTATGATACCATTGGTGTACTTACTAATGAAGAAATAAAAACACTTTCTACCCGCCACACTGTTAAAGTGATTGGCCGGGGAGATCTATAATTATTCGAATAATTTAATTAACTATGAGTAAAAAGGTTTTGATATTAGGTGGTGCAGGATTTATTGGTTTTAATCTGGCCAAATACCTTGCTGAGAACAGGGATTATGAATTGACCATCGCCGATAATTTTATGAAGAAGAACCGGGATGAAGATTTTGATGCACTGGTTTCAAAACATAAGATCAAATTAATAGAAGATGATTTTTCTTATCCCGAAGCCTATGAGAAATTAGATAGCGAATACGATCAATTGTATATGATGGCTGCATTGGTGGGTGTTGATAATGCCAATTCAAAACCACATGAAGTAATTCGCATCAATACATCATTGGCACTTTATACTTTGGAGTGGATACGTCGTTCTAAAATCAGGAAAGTGGTTTTTGCATCTACCAGTGAAAACTATGCTGGTACGGTGGATGCATTTGGCTATGCTATTCCAACACCGGAAGAAGTACCACTTACTATTCAGAACATTGCCCATCCTCGTTTTACATACGCAGTCACAAAAATATTAGGTGAGTCAGGGTTTCTTAACTATGCAAAAATGTTAGGATTCGAAACCACCATCATTCGCTATCATAATGTGTTTGGGCCAAGAATGGGTTTCAATCATGTTATTCCTCACCTGGTAATTCGTTTCAGAGATCAACAAAATCCATATCTTATTTATGGTCACGACCAGACAAGAGATTTTTGCTATATAACCGATGCAGTAGAAGGAACCGTTTTGGCAATGGAAACTCCCGGCACTAATGGAGAAATCTATCATCTTGGTACTGGAGTAGAAATTACTATTGAAGAATTAACCCGGTCCACTGGAGAGTTGATGAACTTCCAAGGCGAGTACACCAATGCACCAACTTATCCCGGTTCGGTTTCCCGCCGCAGTCCGGATATAACTAAGTCGAAAAAGGATTTGAATTTTATTGCTAAAGTCGATTGGAAGGATGGACTGAAAGAAACCGTTGATTGGTACAATGCTTATTTTGATTCGGGCAAAACAGTTCCGGATAAAATTACGTTTCAGTAAGAATTATTGACCCAGCTGTAGTGCTACTAGCATCGTCCCTTGCGTCGCACTCTTGTACTGCATATCATTGCTCAGCATTCTGCAAAATTTACTCCAGAATTTATATGTACAAATTAATTAAACGTCTTTTCGATATTGTTTTTTCATTAGTAGCACTGATCATTCTGCTACCTTTTTTTATTCCTATCATTATTCTTTTACTACTCACCGGCGAGCATGAGGTTTTTTATAAACAGGATAGAGTAGGCTATAAGAATAAGATTTTCGGTATTCTGAAATTTGCTACCATGTTAAAGAATAGTCCGAACATGGGTTCCAAAGATCTGACAACCAGAAATGATCCAAGGGTTACTTCCGTTGGACGTTTTTTACGGAAAACAAAATTGAATGAGCTGCCGCAAATGATCAATATTCTTACCGGCGATATGTCATTCGTTGGCCCACGACCATTAATGAAAAGTGGGTTTGACCGGTACTCTGCTGACTTGAAAGAAAAAGTGTACAATGTAAGACCGGGATTGACCGGTATCGGCTCCATTGTTTTCAGAGATGAAGAGCTGGTAATTACTCAAAGCAATCTATCTCCTGAAGAATGCTACAGAGATGTGATACTCCCTCATAAAGGTGCCCTCGAATTATGGTACCAGCAACACCAGAATTTTTATACCGACTTCATGCTGTTATTTCTTACGGCCTGGTATGTTGTTTTCCCCCAAAGCAAATTAGTTTTAAAAATTTTTCCTTCACTTCCTAAAGCCATTTTTTAAATTTCACACAACAACTTTATTCACAACATAAATGAGTAATTTAGGCCACTGATTAAAGTATGTTTAAATTATTCTCCCGTTCAAAACCGGAATCCACGAAAACTGATTTCAGCCAGGTTAAGGTTGATGTGCATTCGCATTTACTTCCGGGTATTGATGATGGCTCTCCGGATATTGAAACTTCATTGGAATTAATTCGGGGTTTAGTGGCATTGGGCTATTCTAAACTTATAACTACTCCGCATATAATGTGGGATATGTACCGTAATACAAGAGATGGAGTACTTGCGAAACTGGAGTTGTTGCAGGATGCTGTAAATAAAGAAGGTATACCAGTTGAAATACATGCTGCTGCAGAATATTTTTTGGACGAGCATGTAGAGGATTTATTGAGAACCAACCAGCCATTATTAACGGTGAGTGGCAAAATGGTATTAGTAGAGTTTTCGTTGGCACATGCACCAATGAGCTTGAAGGATATTTTATTTGAAATGCAGATGAAGGGATACCAACCAATCATTGCACATCCCGAACGATACATTTATCTGGCCAACAACAAGGATTTTTATGAAGAACTGAAGGAAATTGACTGCCTGTTCCAGCTAAATATTCTTGCATTAACGGGTTATTATGGAAAATCGGTAC
>CAZXMP010000111.1:0-13413 GCA_964641575.1 uncultured Chitinophaga sp.
TGGCAGCCGTATTGTTCAATGCCCCTCATATTTACCTGGTAGAAATAATATTTTATGCCAGCGGGGTCTTGCTTGCTTTTCTGCTGGGTTGGTATTGCCTGCAAAAAATTAAATCCATTGATAATGATATTTCACTAAACCAGTTTCACGGTTATGTGTATGAAGAAAATACAACAGGGTTTTTGTTTTTAGTAGCATCAATGGGGATGCTGGGTTTTCCCCTAACTGCTGCCTTTATAGGCATAGACGTACTGTTTACTTATGTCGGCACAAATCAAATTGCATTGATTGTGCTCATGGCCCTTTGTTTTATCTTTATTGAACTCTCAGCTTTTCGCATTCTGCTTCGTATCTTCTTTGGTCCGCACAAAAAACTAAATCACCCGGTTGCATTCAGAAGTTCGTAATTCATTTATTTAGTTATATTGTCTTCTTCTGAAAAATGCTCGTTCAGTTTAACAGGGTTTGATTTTTTACCCCCCACTTTCATTTGTATTACATCTACAAGTAATGAGAAAGCCATGGCGAAATAGATATAGCCCTTAGGTATATGCACCCCAAAGCCTTCTACCAGCAGTGTAAAACCAATTAACATTAGGAAGCTCAAAGCAAGAATTTTGAAGGCCGGATGTTTATTTACAAAATTGCTGATAGGCGCTGCTGCAATAAGCATAATAATAACGGTTACAATAACGGCAACATACATTACCCATAATTCATTAGCTAAACCAACTGCGGTAATTATTGAATCCACTGAAAAAACTAAATCCAATAAAAGTATTTGCCCGATAATACTTGCAAAACTCGCAGTGGTTATTTTCTTCTCCGCATCTTCATGCTCCCCTTCAATTTTATGATACATCTCTTTTACACTTTTATATAGCAGAAATAGACCTCCTAGTATCAAAATCAGGTCTTTCCCACTAAAGCTGTTATTGAACAAAGTAAACAACTCATTATCCAGCTTCATTATTACGGATATCACTGCAAGTAGCCCCAGTCGCATCACCATGGCCAGTAAAATCCCCACATTTCTTGCTTTTCGCTGCTGTTCCGGAGGTAATTTACCTGCAAGAATAGAAATGAAAATAATATTGTCTATACCCAGCACTACTTCCAAAGCAATAAGTGTAAGAAGCGAAATAATGAGTTGATAATCCATGATAGATCAATTTATCTTTTAATCAAAGTCAAACAAGTTACTTAAAAATCCGCCCCGACTGCGATTTGGGTTTTCGTTATTATTGTTTCTTCTGCCTTGGCTAAAGAATCCATCATCCTCGTCCTCATCGTCATCATCCAATTGGTTTCTTTTTTTATCATTTTGTTTCAACTGTTGGGTAGATTCTGCAGCAGCTGACTTTTCAAGTATTTTATCTAATTCGCCTTTATCAAGCCATACGCCCCGGCACTTCGGGCAGTAGTCGATTTCTACTCCTTGTCTTTCTGCCATTACCAATAACTGTTCGCAAGATGGACATTTCATGATTTTAATTTTTAGGGTTATGAAATTTTATAATAAGTTTCCTGCTGCCCATTGCAGCATATTTTCTGTTTTAAAAAATTTGGCTTTCAGTTCTTGTAATTTTTGCAAGGCCTCCAAGGTTTTATTTTCCCTCACATTGATAAGGAATAAAGAGCTTTCCCCCGCCTGGAAACGGGTTTCTTCGCCTCGCTGCAACGCATAGTAATTTTTATACGCTTTTTCCTGTAAAACTATCTGGGATTTTAGTGTCACCAATTCATTGTAATAACTCTTGATTTTATTTTCTACCTGCAATTGCTTTTGGCTTTGTTGCAATCGGGTTTGAGTGATTTTTAATTTTGCTTTTCTGTATTCACCTCTCCCTTCAGATAGTCGTAGTGGCAGGCCTACTGATAATCCATATTGAAAATTATTTTCAAATAAAGGACCAGTTGCTGTTTTCAGCACATTATATCCTTTGCCTAATTGATTGTAGCGAAAATTTACCGCCGGCAACAAGTCCTGGAATTTCAATTTCTTTTCAATTCCCAAAACATCCAGGGTGTAATTGTAAAGCAACAGTTCCGGATGGTTGATGCGGGCAGCAGACAATAGACTATTTAAGTCGGGTATGATGGCTATATTCAAGTTGATAGTTTGTAAATCTGCATCTGGAATTACAGTCTCCGGTAAATTATAAGGTTGTGTTTCGGCGGTCCAGAGATAAACAGATAAATCTAATCCTGCATTTTGAAAATCTAACCAGGCCTGGCTTTGCAGCAACTCAAAATTTTGTAATTGGGTTAATGCTTCTGTTGTATCAATAGCAGGCCGGTCGCCTAGTTGAAAAGCTGTTTTTACTAGTTGCACCCTTTTTTCATTTACAGCTACCGCATCGGTCAAAATTTTATAAGCCTGGTATTGCTGTGCCCATGTCCAATAGCTTTTCATAGCATCCAGCATCAAGTTGTTCAGCATATTCCTTTTTTCTGCTTCGGAAGCAGTGCGATAAATTTTTGCTGTTTGTAATGCTGCCCTTCTTTTGTCCATCAGCAAATTTTTTGCTAATGGTATGCTGATGCCGAAATAACTGGTTTCTCCCAATGTTTCCTCGGGTGATGTGCGGCTGCCGGATAATTTTTCTAATCCCGTACTTATTTCCACACCAAACCAGGTGGGAATGGATAATTCCGGACGGTTGTACAGATAATAGTCTGTGCCATCAAATGTTTTTTGTGCGGACTCATTTTTTAGAACCGGATCAAACATTCCTTTGGCAATAGTTACATCGGCTTTTGCTTTTTCAATAAATATATCGGCTTGCTTTGCTACCGGATGAAATTGATTTACAATTTCCATTACCTGTTGAGGCGAAAGGGTTTTTTCATCCTGCTTATTTTGTGCAGCTGAGAATAGGGATAGTACAAACAGCATAAATATCAGGAAGCAAATAATAATCAACATCCTGCGCCGGTTATTTCTTCTACGCAGCCATTTATACGTTCTATATTTTTTATGCGTAATCATTTTATTTTTTATTTACATCGATAGATGGCTTATAATAATCGGGCGGAAAGCCATTGATATTCCGCCATAGTTCATACCACACCGGCACATCTTTTAATAATGCAATGCCCTGTGCACCGGCACCAATCTTTAATTGTTTTGGCCAGGGTTTATCGGAAGGATCTTCTTTTACCAGCACCCGGAATTTTCCATTCACACTTACATTGCTTTCTACAGCTACTATTACACCACCAAACGTACCGGATGAAGCATTCGGCCATCCGCTAAAGACGATAGCCGGAAAACCGTCAAAAAGAAAACGAACTTTTTGTCCAGCGGCTAATAGTGGCAAATCCAACGGACGAACAAATAGTTCAACTGCATACTGAATTTTATCAGGCACTATTTCTGCAATCATATCACCCTCTTTTACAAATTCACCAATGCCGGCTTTTTGGGCTTTTACCACTTGTCCGCTTTGCGAAGCCAATACATAGTACATGCCATTGCGGATATTATAGCTTGCATATTGATTTTCCAGTTTGGCTATATCTGCTTGTCCGGTGGCAATTTGTGTTAACGATTGAAACTGTTCTCCCTGTGCCTTGGTTACTTTTTCAATATTCTCCTGCTGCAGGGCATTCATTTCGATTTTCGTAATTGTTAGATCTTGTTTGCTGTTGGCTAATTTATTTTCTGCACTAATTTTTTTTGCTAATGCATTTTGGTATTGTTGGTTCCTTATTTCTAATTGCGTTAAAGAAACAAGTCCGCTATCATACATGGCTTTTTGGCGGTTGTATTGTTTGGTGCCAATTAAAAAGTCATTGTTGGCTGCAACAGCTTCAGCACTGTCGGCCTGCACTTTCAAGTTTAATTGGTTCAGTTTATTCAGTAACTGGTTTAATTTTAACTGCAAACCAGAATTGATAGCACCGATCTGCTGGTTGGCAACACCGACCTTGCTTTTATAATACTCTACTGATAATTGTTTCCCGGCTAATTGTTCCTGTGTACGTTGTAACAGATTTGGATCTAGGTAATCTACTTTCACCTCTGATAACTGTACTAAGGTGTCACCAGCTTTTACATAATCGCCTTCTTTGATATGCCATTTCATTACTCGCCCCCCAATAATGGTGTTGACTTGTTGCGGTCGCTGATCCTGGTACAGAGTGGTGACTGAACCCGTTGCTCTTATATTTTGTGTCCACGGTAGAAATAGGAAAATAATAAAGATGCCTATGCAGAGATAAAACCAAAGCCTTACTTTACTTTTTTTATCATGCTGATAAATTCGTGTATATGATTTAAAGTCGTTCATATTGATTTAGTTTAATTTTTGAGACTACCATTTTCATTCATCACTAGCTGCTTAGTACATTGTTTGGCAAAATCATCATCATTGCTTACCACCACCACAGTTGTATTTTTCAAACTCAGAAGTAATTGAACAATTTGTTGGCGATGGCTATTTTGAAAATTCATCCACGGCTCTTCTAATAAGAGCAGGCTAGGTTTGGCCGCCAGTGCCCTTACCAATAAAATCTTATGCACTACACTTCGTGATAGTCGCTTTCCAGTTGGGTCGAGCAGCGTATCGTATCCATTTTTAAGGGTGCCAATAAAATCATTTAGCCCGGTTTTTGTAGCCAAGTCCTTTACGGTTTCTATACTTACCCTTTCATTACCTAGCGAAATGTTCTCCCAAAGTGTACCCTGGAAAATATCCTGTTGGCTAAGAAGCACACCAGTTTGTGCCCGTAAAGAATCGAGATTGTAATTACCGACTGGCACATCATTTAAAAGAAATGCTCCTGTAAAATCTGCATAAGCTCCGGTCATCAGTTTTAACAATGTTGATTTTCCGGAACTGTCTTTACCGACGATACAAACTTTTTCGTTGGCCTTTATTTCAAAGGAAATATTATTTAGAATGTTTTTCTCGCCATTATAGCTGAAGCTCAGGTCTTTCATTTCAATAGCAAGTCCTTTGTCTGTTGTCTCTAAAACGATAGATCCATTTTGTTCAACTGGTTTATCCGTTATTTCCGAAATTTTTTCTACAGCTGTAAGCGTATCATAAACGCTACTGAGGTTGATGATGAGTTTTTCAACTGAGTTCAGTACCAGGAGTATTACTATTTCGCCGGCGATAAACTGGCCAACGGTTAGTTGTTGATTAACCATGAGAAAAGTACCTACAATCAGCATGGCTGCTGTAATCAGGGTTTTAAAAATCACCAGTATATTAAATTGGAAAAGCAATACCTGAAAGTGTTTATTTCGGGCATCGAGGTAGTTACTTACTTCGTCATCAGCTTTTCGCATATGCATGGAATTATTTTTACCGAGCTTTACCGATAACAGGATGCGACCCATTTCTTCCAGCCATGCTGCGACTTTATATTTGTATTTACTTTTTTCCAGGCTGGTTTGCAACCCCTTGCCGCCAGTAAAACGAAGAATCAGTATAAGTACTGTTATAAGAATAATTCCAAATAAAATAAAAGCCGGGTGATAGAAAGAAAGTAGTATCAGACCAAATAGAATTTGTATTACCGCGGTAGGAATTTCCAGCAAAATTTTTGACAGGCTTTTTTGTAGCAGTGGCACATCAAAAAAACGGTTAACCAATTCAGGAAGGTAAACGGTATCATTTTTTTTCAGATCCAGATTCGGCAAATGGTTGGCAAACGCAAACGAATATCTTACAAAAAGTTTTTGCTGAATTTTTTCAATAATTTTCATCTGGTTTATCTGCATAATGCCAGCAATGAGCACTCCGAGTACTACCAGAATTATAAGCACTACTAATGATGCCCGCATAGAAGCACCCAGTACATAACCAATAATAGCTTGTACTCCTACAGGCAGAGAAAGTTGTATTAGCCCATTCAGGATGGCATAAAAATAAACAGCAGATATTTCTTTTCGTTCTAGTCGCAACAGGTTTAAAATCCTGGCAACCGGACTTTTTGTGGCTGGCATAAATAAAATTTGTTAATCAGTTACAGAGAGTTTTGGATAAGCAAAAGCTTACCGAACAAATACAGCAGTACTACTGGTTAACAAAAATTGGGAGGGGGAGTCGGCTTTTTAACGAAGGGAGAAGCATTGACTTTTTCAGCTACATGCAAAGCGGTGCTTGTTTGGTGGGAGAGCTCACGGGATTGAAATAAAACATAAGGGTTTTCCTTTTTGTCTTTTTTGTCTTCTTCAATTTTTTCTCCGCCTTTTTCCTCATCTACCATAAAAACGATAGTAGTGTCTGAAAATAAAGAAGTTATAGCCGGCCCTGCCTGTACAAGGGCAAATATCAAAAGCAATATGGCGGCTATTTTTTTCATTGCAGCGCAAAATTATTTAACGCTAACAACATCAACAAGAATCAATTGTTTGAAAATTGTAAAATTTTTTTTGTTGATGCTTTACAATTCTTTGGATTTAGTAGGCAGGTAGTCGTATTCGCCCCTAAAAGCATACCAGCCAAATATTACCAGGCCTATTGCGATGGGAGTAAAGATGGTGATAATGATGACCCAGATAATAGGATTATTAATGTCTTTTGTTCCGCTCGAATCAATATTTGTAATAGCACCAACGATCAATTCATAAATAAGCAGCGGGCCAATTAGTAAAAGCAGCAAACCGAAATATCTTTTAAAAGCATTCATAGTTTAGTCTTTTATATTTCTATCAATCTTATTGGTAAGGTAGAGTACTCCAATTATCAAACATAATGCAGCTATACCGATCGGGTACCAAAGCCCAACCAGGGGATCGGCAGGAAAAGTAGTAGTAAGTAATAAGCCAATAAACGGAACAAGGCCGCCAAATACGCCATTGCCAATATGATATGGTAAGCTCATAGATGTATAGCGGATCTTGGTCGGGAACATTTCTACTAAAAAGGCAGCAATTGGGCCATACACCATCGTTACATATAAAATTAGTAAGAAAACAAGGCCGATGAATTTCCAGTAAAGTGGCGGCGAGAGTTTTTTGTTTTTGAATTCTATTATTTGATTTCTCTCTTCACTAGAATTTAAATAATCACCCCCTAAAAAAGCAGTATCAGTTATAACAGCATCGAAAGTTAATGTGCGGCTTTCATTAAATTGATTTGGGATGGTTGTTGTAACAATAGTATCTTTTTTTTCTGTAATTTTTAGACTTTTGATACCACCTGCCATACCATTATGGGTAATGGCCTTTTCAACTTTTGTGTCCTCAAGAAATGTACTAAATATCGGCCGATAAGTAAATATTGCCAACGCCATCCCCGCCATCATAATCCATTTTCTACCGATTTTATCACTCAGCCAGCCAAAAAATAAAAAGAAAGGCGTTGCAAATGCAATGGCCCACAACATAATGGTACGGCTCTGTTCAAATTCTAAAAAGCATTTTGTTTCTAAAAAGCTTTGCGCATAAAACTGGCCGGTGTACCAAACTACGCCTTGTCCCATTACGGCACCAAATAATGCCAGCAACACCATTTTAAAATTGGCCTTGTTTCTAAAACTTTCTTTTAATGGATTGGTGGAAGTCTTTCCCTCCGCTTTTAGTTTTGAAAATATCGGCGACTCCGCCATTTTCATTCGTATGTAAATAGATACACCTACTAATACAATAGATATCCAAAACGGATAACGCCAGCCGCCCCATTCTGAAGTAAAGGTAGCATCACTCATATTGGATTTTACTAAGAGTATTACCCCCAAAGCAACAAACAAACCCAATGTAGCTGTTGTTTGTATCCAGCTTGTATAAAATCCTCTTTTACCAATTGGGGCATGTTCTGCCACATAGGTTGCTGCTCCACCATACTCGCCACCTAATGCAAGGCCTTGTAATAAACGTAAGAGTAAAACCAGTATCGGCGCAGCAATACCAATACTTGAATAACTGGGAACACAGCCAATTAAAAAAGTTGAGCCACCCATCAATACCAGCGTAAGCAGGAATGTATATTTTCTGCCGATCAGATCACCTAATCTGCCAAATACCAACGCACCAAACGGACGAACAATAAAGCCTGCCGCAAAAATGGCTAATGTACTAAGTAATGCAGCCGTAGGATTCCCTTCCGGAAAAAATTGTGTGGAGATAGTTTTGGCAAGCATGCCGAAAATGTAAAAATCGTACCACTCGATCATAGTGCCCAATGAAGATGCGGTAATGACAGAGCGGACTGTTCTTGCTGAACTTGGTTGATTCATGCGATTAAGATATGAAAACTCACGAAGAGTTAATCTTATTAAACCCTAGATTTTTTCAACTACACTCTTATAAGAAGTCATAAATGCTAATTGGGATTAACGATAACGTTATCGGAGTTGGTTTCTACGCAGCAATTCTTCTTTTCTCCTTCTTCTCTTTGTGATAATTCTTTTGTATTCAGTAAATTTAGCATCTCATATTAAACAAGCCTTTTATCTATAACTTATGGCATATCCATTTCAAATAAAGTCACTAGAGCAGTATTATCAAGATTATAGGAAAAGTGTAGAAGAACCTGATGCGTTCTGGGGAGCTATTGCAGAAAATTTTCAGTGGAGACAAAAGTGGGACAAAGTGTTAGAATGGAATTTTAAAGTACCTAAAGTAGAATGGTTCAAAGGCGGCAAATTAAACATTACAGAGAATTGTATTGACCGACACCTTGCAACAATGGGTGATAAGCCTGCCATAATCTGGGAGCCTAACAATCCCGAAGAAAGAACAAGAATAGTAACGTACGGTCGTTTGCATAAACGAGTTTGCCAGTTTGCACAGGTATTAAAAAACAATGGAGTAAAAAAAGGTGACCGTGTTTGCATTTATATGGGCATGGTGCCGGAGTTGGCCTATGCCGTATTGGGCTGTGCAAGAATTGGTGCTATACACAGTGTGATCTTTGGTGGGTTCTCTGCGCAAAGTATTGCCGACAGATTGGAAGATGCTAAAGCTGAGTTCATTGTTACTTGCGACGGTGCTTATCGGGGTGGAAAAGATATACCGTTAAAAAGTGTGATCGATGATGCGTTGATTGGAAACAAAACGGTTCAGCGAGTCATTGTTTATACAAGAACCAGAACTCCGGTATCAATGATAAAAGGAAGAGATGTGTGGTGGGAAGATGAAATGGAACATGCAGAAACACAAATTGAAAAAGATGGAGTGGTTTCTTTTCCGGCAGAAGAGATGGACGCAGAAGATCCGTTGTTCATATTATATACATCTGGTAGTACGGGCAAACCAAAAGGGGTAGTGCATAGTATTGCAGGTTATATGGTGTGGACGACTTACACTTTTGTAAATGTATTTCAATATCAACCGGGTGATATACATTTTTGTACAGCAGATATTGGTTGGATAACCGGCCATAGTTATATTGTTTATGGCCCGTTGAGTGCTGGTGCCACTTCGGTGATGTTTGAAGGCATTCCCACCTGGCCGGATGCAGGACGTTTTTGGGATATTGTTGACAAACACAAAGTGAATATTCTTTATACCGCTCCAACTGCTATCAGGAGTTTGATAGGGTTTGGTTTGGAACCATTAAAAGGTAAAGACCTTTCTTCCTTAAAAATTTTAGGAACTGTTGGTGAACCGATCAATGAAGAAGCATGGCATTGGTATGATGAGAATGTAGGAAAAAAGAAATGCCCGATTGTAGATACCTGGTGGCAGACAGAAACAGGAGCTTGTTTAATTTCTAACCTTGCAGGAGTTACTCCAGCCAAGCCATCATGGGCTACGTTACCATTGCCGGGTGTACAACCCTTATTGGTTGATGAGAATGGAAAAGAAGTAACAGAAAAAGATGAGCATGGATTATTAAAAGGCAATCTATGTATCAAAGCACCCTGGCCGGGAATATTACGAACAACCTATGGCGATCATGAACGTTGCCGCACTAATTATTTTGCAACGTATGAGAATTTATATTTTACCGGGGATGGTGCATTAAAAGATGATAATGGAAATTATCGCATCACCGGAAGAGTGGATGATGTATTAAATGTAAGCGGTCATCGTATTGGTACTGCTGAAGTAGAAAATGCAATTAATATGCATGCCGGTGTGGTGGAAAGTGCGGTAGTAGGTTATCCGCATGATATAAAAGGCCAGGGAATTTATGCCTACGTTATTTTTAATGGCTCACATGGCGATGAAAATTCAAGACGGCAAGATATTTTGCAAACAGTAACCCGGGTAATCGGCCCCATTGCGAAACCTGACAAAATTCAGTTTGTTGTTGGCCTCCCTAAAACAAGAAGCGGAAAAATTATGCGCCGCATATTACGAAAAATTGCAGAAGGAGAAATTGCAAACCTGGGAGATACATCTACATTACTTGATCCGGGAGTGGTGGAAGAAATAAAGAATGGAAAATTGTAAAAAATAAAGCAGCACGGATGGGCTGCTTTAAATGGTTTTTTCTAAATCTTTTTATTGCTATTGCAATGATGCAAAATAAGTAACAAAAATTATACCTGATATCTTTTGCCAAAATTTATTTTCTACTCTTGCCAAAAAATTTGGCCATTCATTAGCTGGTATGCCCCCGAAAAATTACTTTTGGCCACTTGCCTGCCTCGCCGAATGGCTTTAAGTTGATGGAAAAACAAAGTGTAAAACAGAAAATCTTCTCTTCGCTCCGCTGGGTAGGCTGGGTGATATTGGTTCAGTTTGTACTGCTTAATATTAGTGCAGCAATGTATGCTCACCGGTTCACTCATTTTTATAATGACCCTTCGGTGGAGGAAACAGACGACAATCCCAACGTATTTAAAAAAACCTGGCGACTATTTGCGGGTCAGCGATACGCCAAATCCGTTGTAACCACAGAACCGGATTTTCCGGTTGATACGGTTCATCTTACTACAAAAAATGACATGCTGATTGATTGCTGGTACAGCAAACTAGATTCAGGTGCAAAAGGTACAGTAATACTTTATCATCCTCTTTCAACAAGCAAAATTAGAATAGCTGCTGAAGCAGAAGAATTCAGAAACTGGGGTTATAATGTTTTTATGATAGATTTTCGGGCACATGGAAATAGTGAAGGCAATAATACAACCATTGGCTACCGGGAAGCAGAAGAAGTAAAGCTTGCTTATGATTATATATTAGCTAAAGGCGAGAAGAACATTTTCTTATGGGGTGCTTCAATGGGGGCCGTTGCCATTATTAAAGCAGTAGCGGATTATAATATCCAACCAACAGGTATAATAGCAGAAATGCCTTTTGAAACCTTACGAACACATATAAGCGGCCGTGCAAGAAATATTGGCTTTCGGGGTTTTCCGGAAAAACCATTTGGTGTGCTTGTTACTGCGTGGATCGGTATTGAACGGGGCTTTAATGGGTTTAAATTCAAAACCACCAACTATGCAAAAAAAGTAACCTGCCCTATATTATTACAGTGGGGTGCACTAGACCGGTTGGTAGAAAAATCAGAAACCGATAATATATTTGAAGCATTGGCTTCTCCGCAAAAGAAGCTGGTAGTGTATAATAATATTGATCATGAAAACTTCTTGCAACGGGATCCATTAAAATGGCGGATTGAAGTTGAAAGATTTTTAACCGGAATCAAATAGGATATTTATTTCCGGATAGTCACTTTTGTTCCCGCAGGTATAAACCCATATACTTCTTTTACATCCTCATTTTTCATAGAGATACAACCCAGCGTCCAGTTTTTATACCTGTCAATTACAAAACCTTCATGTGGCCAGGTGCCATGTATACCAATGCCTCCGCCTATACTTGCATTCGCCGGAATTTCTCCCCGTTGTTTTCGTTGGTTAAATTTCTCCCGGCTTTCTGCTGTAGGATAATCGATACCGATAAAACGGGACCATTTTTCATGTACTCTTTTGCTGGTAGTCCGAAAAGTTCCCTCGGGAGTATTTTTATCGCCTTCCATTTTTTTATCGGCCAGGCTATTATTGCCAAATACTACCGGGTAGGTAGCGTACCAACCTTTATCATCATATATGCTTAGTTCATAATCTGATTTGTCAATAATAATGGAGACTGTTCCGATGGGGCTGTTGCTACCCCAGCTAAATCGCTTATTTGATTTTGACCGCATACTGTTATTGGTAACAGTAGAGGCCAATAAGCTGCTACCCAGCAATACAGAAGTAAGCACAATTAGATTTTTCATCAGGTGTTTTTGTTTTCATAACTGCCATTTGTAGCCTGCTTGAAGGTGGGTAAGCATTTATTGCATGGCTAAATAATCGATCCGTCCAATTGTTCAAACGCAATGCCACAAAGTTTTATTTTGACCTGTGGATATGTTTTAACGGCTTGTTTAGAAAAGATACCCGTTCACAAAAAGGTATTCTTGCGCAGCATCAACAAAAAAGCCGCTGGTAAAAAACCAACGGCTTGTATCAAAAAATGAAAATAGGTATTACCAGTTACTCAAACGGAATCCAAAATTGTATGGTGTCATATCCAATCCTTTCTCCCACATGTTCTTCATGGCATAGCTTCCGTAAAGTCGAACCGGGCCAAGGGCTAATTCTCCGATATAAGATAGTTTGAAACGTTCAAGGTTAAAATCATCCTTAACTTTATCTACATTATTACCTTCTTTTGATTTGTAACGGGAAGAATATAAATATCCACCACTTATACCTGCACTTATACCAAATCCTTTTCTTCTTTTCGGTGTAAAGTCAAAGTTCAACATGATCGGCACGGTAAGATAATCGGCAGCCAGTTTTACTTTTTTAAATTCCGTAGCACCCTGGGAAATAAAAGTGGGATTTTTGGCCATCAAAATGGTGCCGTCATCAAAATGATAATTGTTTAATTCAAGGCCTAAACCATACTTCAGGTTTACCACATGCTTGGCTACATTTAGTTTTTGCATAAAGAACCAAACGTTCACATTCCTGGATCTTCCGGTTTTTAATTTCATCTCTTCCTTACCAATACCCGGGGCCACAAAATTATTCAGTGTAGCAGCAGTATAGTTTGACTCATCATTGTAATTGGAAAAGCCAAGATCTACGATCCACCAGTTAGTACTCAGGTTAGAAGGTTTATCGCCACGGCGATTCTTCATCTTGTAGTCTTTGTCCCGAACTACTTCCCGGTCTTTGCTACCCGGTTTGCGGATGATGATCATTCCACCGATTCGTATGGTATCGCCTTCCGGTGCTTTGGTACTGTCTGTTTGCGAAAATCCTGTGATAAAAGTGCATAAAGCAACGCACAGGGTAGAGATCATTTTCATGTTCTTCACATTTAAAATTTAATAAGAAATTATTTTAGTTTGATGGCAAGACCAGCTACCAGTAATTTTCCATCATCATCAGTAGCTTCAATATTGGTTCTTTTTTCAAAAGTCCGTGTAACTTTCCGGAAAAATCCACGGAGTTTATTTTTCTTGCCATCAGGTTCGTCAAGCTGTTCATTTGTATTAGTAT
>CAZXMP010000112.1:0-5520 GCA_964641575.1 uncultured Chitinophaga sp.
GTTGAACATGAAAAAAAGTATAAGTTTTTTAGGGGTTGTTGCTTTATTTGTAGGATTGACTGCGTGCGCTAAACAGTATGTTAAGAAAGGGGAAATTGCCCGCACGATTGAACAGGAATCTTTTCAAAACTATCGGCGAAATTACCTGAAGCAGCTTTTTTGGCCATGGTGCATAATTGAGTTACAAATATAATTTTTTTTTTGAAGGTTTATGCGGCATTTTGCAGGTTTATGCCACTTAGTTGATCTCAATCTCATCCACAAAAAGCCATGCTTTGTTGCCCTCACCGGGGTTTCCAGCCGGTATTATACCAAAATTGGCTACCTGAATTTTTACAAATCTGGTATTTACTGGTTTTAGGAATTCGCATATCGCTTCATTATTTGCAATGCTTGGGTTTGATAAAGCAACAGGAGAAAAATCAACGCCATCTGCGGATGTAAGAATTATTACAGAAGAAGGTTGATAAATCCAACTACCCGTCTGGTGCAGGTAATGCATTTTGACGAATGAAATGTTTTCTTCTTTTCCTAAATCGATTGTTGCAATACAATCATCGCCACTAAAACCTAAAAATTCTTTTGATTTTGCCGTTCCTTTTTCATTTTGAACACCGTTTACTAAAGTAAATGCTCCATCGCCGGGATAATTTTTGGACGGTTGATTGGTCAGCGTTATTTTTTTGCCGGTTGCTTTGTTGAAATAGAAGTTTTGATATATAGGATTACTAATTGGTTTGCCATTTAGCTGACCAATAGCTGCTATTAACATGGTAGATTTTATTTCGATCGGAGAGCTATAGGTTGTACCTTCTGCAAAAGTTAATTCATATGGTCTGCCTGCGTAATGCGAGATATATTTTATTTCAGTTCCTGGTTGCTTTGTTTCCACTTTCCACCGAATAGGATTTGACTCATCTCCAGGTAAAATAGTTGCCTTTAAATCATAATAAGCCCTACTATAATTCACTTTCCACAAATCATATCTCTTAAACTGTTCCTGCAAACGCTTTTCAAAGCTTTCCCAATTCTTATTTTCTTTTGTCGTCCATAATACTTCACTCAACGCTGCCATACGGGGAAAGGCCATATACTCCGTTTTCTTTTCATTCGTAATATATTCTCTCCATAAATTAGCTTGTGCACCGAGAATATATTTTCCTTCTTCTTCCGATAATTCTTTTGGAATTGGATCATAGACATATACTTTTTCAATGGGGTTGTAACCACCTATTGTAATGGAGTCTTCATTTTCACTTTGTGTATGATCGAAGTATAAAGGATTCCCCGGTGTCATTATCACTTTATGTTTTTGTTTGGCTGCTTCGATGCCACCGGCTTCACCCCGCCAGCTCATTACTACTGCATTGGGAGCAAGACCACCTTCTAAAATTTCATCCCAACCAATTAAGGTTTTGTTTTTACTGTTCAGGTATTTTTCCATTCGTTGCACAAACCAGCTTTGTAATTCATGTTCGTCTTTTAAATTATTTTCTTTCATTCTTTTTTGGCAGTCGGGACAAATTTTCCAATGTGTTTTCGGACATTCGTCACCACCAATATGAAAATAAGTGGAAGGAAAGAGCGGCATCACTTCATCAATTACATTTTGTAAGAAAGTAAACGTTTCTTCCTTGCCTGCACAAAACACATCATCAAATACTCCCCATGTTTCCTGTACTAATTTGATGCGACCATTTTTTTGTTCTTCCACACTTTTCTTCGAGATCATATTGGCTGGTATCTCCGTTGGTTTTTCCGGGAAACAACTCAGCTCAGGATACGCAGCAATAGCAGCACTTGCATGACCAGGCATTTCAATTTCCGGTATAACATCAATAAAACGTTCTTTAGCATATTTTACTACTTCTTTTATTTCTTCTTGCGTATAAAAGCCACCGTAAGGTTTGTTATCGCTGCCGGTGCCGGGATAACGGCCAATGATAGTCCCATTTCTTTTACTGCCGATTGAAGTAAGTTTTGGATATTTTTTTATTTCGATACGCCAACCCTGGTCATCCGTTAAATGCCAGTGAAATGTATTGAGCTTATGGTAGGCGAGATAATCAATATACTTTTTTATAAACGAAATGGGAGAGAAGTGACGGCTGACATCGAGGTGCATACCACGGTATTCAAATCGGGCATGGTCAAAAATTTCAACAAACGGGATTTCTTTTTTCTCAGCCGGATTGGTTGGCAATAATTGAAAGAAAGTTTGGATTGCATGAAAAGCCGGTTCATCAAAGTTGCTAGTAATATTAATACCGCTTTTATTTACTTCCAGTTTGTATGCTGGTTTTCCCCCGGTGGGCATCCGTTGCATATTGAAGGTGATATCTGCAGGCTGCTCTTTTGTTACAAAGGTAATATCAACGTTATAATTTTTCTTCAACTCAGTTTTAAAATATTGAAGTATTGGCTCTTTGTTTTCATTCGGAAAGCCGCAATACACAGTGGCTTTATTTTTTAGAATAAAACTTCCTTCCGTTTGTTTAACTTCTAATGGCCATGGAATTAATGACAAGTTTTTTTTCTGTGCAATAGAAATATTAGACAGAATAAAAAATAGAAAACTGCTTATTATTAAACGCATAGGTTTTTAGTTTCTAAGAATGGGTAAGAATATTTTTGATGTGTTCGTAGCATCATGATAAATTTTAATCATCGCCTTTTTAAAATCTGCTTCTACCGCTTCATATATATTCATGAACTGCTGCGGATTTCTATCTGCCAATGGAAACCAACTGCTTTGTATCTGGATCATTAAACGATGACCTTTTTTAAAGGTATGTGCAACATCCGGCAATTCAAATTTTACAGTTTCGATAGTACCTGGTTTAAATGGAACAGGTGTTTCAAAACTATTTCTGAATTTACCTCTCATAATTTCTCCCCTTACCAGCATCTGGTATCCATCCATTGGGTATGGTCCGGCTGTAGTACGCCCTGCAGCTTGCACCGTTCCGGTATATTTAAAATCATCGGGAAAAACATCGATCACTTTTACTACAAAATCTGCATCGGTTCCTGAAATGCTAACTTTTAAATTGGCAATGACAGGACCAGCTAGTGTAAGGTCATCTTCTAATGGAAATGTTTCAAATGTTAATACATCAGGTCGGCGGGAAGCAAAGCGTTGGTCGTCTGTCATGTATTCTCTTGTTCTTCTGAAGTGTACATCTTCTGTATAAGGAACAGGATTTTGAGGGTCGCTGATGTATTCAGTAAAACTGTTTTGTGAAGATGGCATATTCCATGAAAGAATTCCATCCTTTGCTAAATAAATATCTCTGTTATTCTTAGCCGCTGGCCATTGTGCTAATTTTCTCCATTTATTTTCGCCGGTAAAAAAGATGGTAGCTTCTGATAGTTCTGGATCTTCCCCTTTCCCCTTTAAATAATAATTAAAGAAAGGGATCTCAATATTATTCTGGTACCATTGGGATGTATTGCTTTCAAATTTTACGTTGCCTAATTGTGTGCCATCATTACTGGCCCACTGGCCATGATACCAGGGACCCATTACGATCTTATTATTAGTGGTTGGATTTTGTTTTTCAATAGCCTTATATAAATTCCATGCGCCGAAGCAATCTTCTGCATCGAACAAGCCACCTACAACCAGCATAGCGGGTTTTACATTGTACATGGAACGGCGGGCATCTCTTGCCTGCCACCATGCATCATAGTTAGGATGTGCATATAAATCTTTCCAAAATGCAACACTATCTTTCATATGCTGCATCAATTTTGGTAAAGGGTTTTCTAAATAGAATTTATAATTATCCCTGATTGGAAAAGTAAAACCCGTTGGACCAACAGTTGTAGGTTTTGGTCGTGGTTTTCCAAAACCAGAATAGAAACTAAAACCATCCATTTGGAAAAATGCACCGTTGTGATGGAAATCATCGCCCATGAACCAATCAGTAACGGGAGCCTGCGGACTAACTGCTTTTAATGCCGGATGCCCGGATGCGGCTGCCATAGTTGAATAAAAACCCGGATAAGAGATTCCAAATACACCTACATTGCCATTGTTGTTGGGAATATTTTTTACCATCCAGTCAATAGCATCATAAGTATCGCTGGCTTCATCAATCTCAGTACCTGTTTTATTTTTATTGAACGGACGAACATCCACAAACTCACCTTCACTCATCCACCTGCCTCTTACATCTTGAATAACGATGATATAATTTTCTCTGGCGTAGTATCTCCAGTGACCCGTCCAAAGCCGGGCAGAAAAATCTTTTCCATAGGGCGCACAGGAGTAAGGAGTCCTCACCATTAGAATAGGGTGCTTCTCACTTTTATCATTCGGCATATAAATGGAAGTGTGCAATTTAATACCGTCCCGCATGGGTATTGTTTGTTCCAATTTGGTAAAGTTATCCCGTATCCAGGCAGAGTCCTGTTCGTTTTGGGCAACTACAATGGTAACAAATAAAGAAAGGAGGAGAGAGATGGCAATTTTTCGCATGGAAGTTAGTTTGAAGTTCTAAATTTACTAATCTCCAATCACTAATAGCTTATTTATGCAATCGAATGTGCAAGTTATCACCCAGTTCTATACAGCTTTTCAAAAGTTGGATCATCAAACCATGAATAGTTGCTACAGCGATGATATTGTTTTCAATGACCCGGCTTTCGGTTTATTGAGAGGAGAGGAAGCAAAAGCGATGTGGGAAATGCTTTGCAAAAATGCCAAAGACTTTTCGCTTACGTTTTCCGATATCCAGGAATTGGATGAAGAATATGCTACTTGCAATTGGGTAGCAACCTATACTTTTTCTAAAACAGGAAGAAAAGTGGTGAATAAGATCAAAGCCTTTATGAAATTAAAGGATGGAAAAATTATTGAGCACAGCGATGGTTTCAAATTAAGTACATGGGCTGCACAAGCATTAGGCTTTAAAGGAGTGTTATTAGGCTGGACAGGTTTTATGAAAAGAAAAATCCAAAAGAATGCGAGGAAGAATTTGATACGTTTCATAGAGAGTCGTGATGAGTCAGGAGTCGTTAGTCAGGAGTCTTGAGTCATACTCCGAGATTAAGTTTACTCAACGGCAGGCTCATGACTCACGACTCCGTACTCCCGACTATTTCAGCACCCCAAACTTCCCCTTGCTCACCGATTCAATCGCTTCTTCTACTTCTGCCCAGGTATTCATTACAAAAGGACCGTAGGCAGCTATGGGTTCATTAATTGGTTCTCCCGATAGAACAAGTATGATGGTATCTTCTGTTGCTTCTATTTCAATTTCTTCGCCTTCATTGTTGAATAATACAAAATGGTCGGTTACAACTTCGCTGTCATTTAATTTGGCGGTTCCTTCTATTACTAATAATCCAGTATTATAATTTGCTGGGAGATTAAGAGTTGCTTTGCTACCTTTTTTCAATTTTGCATTATAATTAATAAATTGAAATTTAGTATTTTAGGTTTCATTTATATTAAATACGCTTTTTTTTTCTTTCTTTTTCTCTGTTTGTTTCTGTTTCTGTTTCTTTTTCTCT
>CAZXMP010000112.1:5530-13396 GCA_964641575.1 uncultured Chitinophaga sp.
CTTGAATTGGAGTAAAAGTGGTGGCCGGACCTTTAGTGCCATTGTATTCTCCAGCTATAACTTCTATAAAACTTTCTTTATCAGCTAAATAATGGCGACCCATGATACCGTTTGTTATTTCCTGGTATTTAGGCGTTGTCTTTTTATCTTTTGCAGGAAGGTTTACCCAAAGCTGTACCATTTGAAATAATCCTCCAGCCTTGCTGAAATTTTCTTCATGATATTCTTTGTGTAATAAACCAGCACCGGCTGTCATCCATTGTACATCGCCTTCGCCAATGATGCCGCTGTTACCTGCACTATCATGGTGGGCTATCTTTCCATGATAAGCTATTGATACAGTTTCAAATCCAGCATGGGGATGCACACCTACACCTCTTGGTTCTATGGATGGAGTGAATTCTATCTTTGAACCATAGTCCAGCATAAAGAATGGGCTCATTCTTCTTTTATCAATTTCTGCTCCGGGAAAAAAATTATGTACCCGGAAACCATCACCAACCATGTGTGGTGGGGGTGGTGCTATGATTGCTTCAATAGTTTTCTTATTGTTCATAATAATGTCTCCTTTATTTTAAGAGTGGAACTTCCATCAGCAAAACTTCTGCATTGCTTTCAGCTTTTATATCTAATGTATTAGCGTTAGTAATTGCTAATCCATCTCTGCGGTTTAATTGTTCGCCGTTGATCGTCACATCACCTTCAATGATGAATGCATAAACGCCATTATTAGAATTCTTCAATTGATAAGATGTTGTAAAGTCTTTATCAAGCTTTCCTAAACTAAACCAGGCATCCTGGTGAATTTGAACGCCACCATCAGTTGTACCGATTGGAGATACAACGGTCAACAGTTTGTTGTGTTTATCTTCATCAGCAAAGCTTTTTTGATCGTAGCGTGGCGTTACATTTTTTTTATTGGGGAAAACCCAGATCTGGAAAAATTTTACCGGTTGATCATGGTTCTTGTTCTTTTCACCATGTTGTATGCCGGTACCTGCACTCATTACTTGTACATCACCTTGACGGATTACCTGGCGGTTGCCCATATTGTCGAAATGTTCGAGGTCGCCGCTGGTAGGTATAGAGATGATCTCCATATTATCATGCGGATGGGTACCAAAGCCCATACCTCCTGAAACGGTATCATCATTCAATACCCGCAGTGCACCAAAGTGTACTCTTTCGGGATTGTGATAACTTGAAAAACTAAATGTGTGGTAAGAATCTAACCATCCATGATTAGCATGGCCTCTTGTGTTGGCTTTGTGAAGAATGGTTTTCATGTAAACTCCTTTTGCCCCTGCTATTTTTCTTTTAATGCAAGATTCTTTATTCCCCTAAAGGGGGAGATGAGAAACTCACTTTTTGTAAGGGCTATTTTATATTAAGAAATATTGTTTGTAACAATTTTACATTAAGTACAAATTGTACTCTCCCTTTAGGGTATAGTGAATTTTAAGCTTTAACGCTTTCGACAGGGGTTTCCACAATTTTTTCAGACAACCACAAAAACTCAGTTACGAAATTATGTACGGCATTTTGAAAAGCATCGTCGAGCAGATCACCATCAGGACTGAATTTTTTATCAACCGCTGGTATTACTAACATATAAGGTGATGTGATACCAAACAATGCAGGAACTAATAACAATAATTGTTGCGAAGCTCTCATACCACCCATTGCACCCGGAGAAGCTGTTACAATGCCAAAAGGTTTGTGATGACGTTTTGGAAAATGGTCTAATAAATTTTTAAGGGCAGGAGAGTAGCTGCCATTATATTCCGGTGTTACTAATATATAAGCATCGGCATTAAAAATTCTTTCGGCCAAGGGCTGAAACTCTACCGGTACTTTATCCAACGACACCCATACGGATTGAACGGCCGGAACAGCCCAGTCTTTCATATCTATAATGTTCACTTCATGCGAAGTGTTTTGTGATATCCAGTTTTTAAGGTGTAATGCTGCACGGCGGGTGATACTGTTGATCCGTGGGCTGCCTGATATTATTTCTATTTTCATTATTTCTTGTTTTGTTACACAAAGATATATAATCAATGTTTAAACATCAAATATTTATTCTGCACAGTTTGTTAAGGTTTTGTGGGCATAAAATCAATATAGTATGCCTAAATACTGTGCCTGATGCTTAATTTCGGACATAACAACATGAACAACATGAACAACATGATTAACAGGAGAAAGTTTATTAAAGCATCCGCTTTTACCGGTTTCGCAAGTGCATTGGGCAGTAAGTTGTTAGCAGCAGAAACGGTAGATAACATAAAAGGTAAACCGGTAGTTATCTCTACCTGGGATGCAGGTTTGCGGGCCAATAAAGGTGCCTGGGAAATACTGGGCAAAGGCGGAAGAGCTTTGGATGCAGTGGAAAAAGGAGTGATGGTGACGGAGGATGAACAAAATTGCTGTGTGGGTTTGGGAGCTAATCCTGACCGGGATGGATTTGTAACGCTGGATGCCTGTATCATGGATGAAAATTTTAATTGTGGAAGTGTTGCTTTCCTGGAAAGAATAAAGCATCCTATCTCCGTTGCAAGAAGAGTAATGGAGAAAACACCGCATGTGATGTTAGTAGGAAGCGGCGCACAGCAGTTTGCCGTGGCAGAAGGATTTAAACTGGAAGAACAAAAATTATCGAAAGATGCAGAGAAAAATTATGAGAACTGGTTAAAGAAATCGGAGTATAAATCGCCGGCCATTAATATAGAACAGAAAAATAACCACGGACCATTTGCACCTTATAAATTAGATAACGGAGAATGGAACCATGATACGATTGGTATGGTAGCGATGGATACTAACGGAAATTTGAGTGGCAGTTGTACTACCAGCGGTGCCGGTTTTAAAATGCGGGGACGATTAGGTGACTCACCAATTATTGGCGCCGGTTTATATGTAGATAATGAAATAGGAGCATGTACGGCTACCGGGCAGGGAGAAGATGTGATCAGAGTTGCGGGTTCTCATTCGGTAGTTGAATTAATGCGGCAGGGATTATCACCAGAAGCAGCTTGTAAAAAAATTGTTGAACGCATTATCAAAATAAAAGGAGCGAAGGCAATGGATATACAAGTAGCATTTCTTGCGGTGAATAAAAAAGGACAGGTTGGTGCTTATTCAATCCATAATGGATTTCAATATGCTATTAAAACAAATGAGGTAGAGAAACTAGTGACTGCAAAAAGTATCTATCCTAAAAAATAATAGCAAAGTGGAAGAAAAAAAATACATTATTGAAATTGCTACGTCTGATTTTACTACTACGCAATCTGCAGTAGAAGGTGGGGCAGACAGGATAGAACTATGTGCTAATTTGGCCGAAGGCGGAACAACCCCATCATTCGGAACGATCAAACAATGCCGGGAAGCATTTACAGTTTCATTATTCCCCATCATACGACCAAGAGGTGGTGATTTTTTATACAGCAAAGATGAATTTGAAATAATGTTACAGGATGTGAAGCTGTGCAAACAGTTGGGTTGTGATGGAGTAGTGATCGGCTTACTGAATATGGACGGTGCTATCGATATAATCAGAACTGCACAGTTAGTAGAAGCAGCTTATCCGATGGGTGTTACTTTTCATAGGGCATTTGACCGATGTAAAGAACCATTTACTGCATTGGAAGAGCTAATTGAAATTGGTTGCGAAAGAATTTTGACTTCCGGTCAGCAGCCTTCTGTGGTTGATGGAGTGAATGTAGTAGCAGAATTAAATAAAATTGCCGATGAACGAATTATCATTATGCCGGGCAGCGGTGTTAGAAAGGAAAATATAAAAATGTTGGCGGAGAAAACAGGGTGTACAGAATTTCATTCTTCATTAAGAGGAAAGACTGCCAGTAAGATGAGTTTTATACATCCCGGGTTTAAAGATTCTGCGGAGAGTTATATGAATAATGCGATTGAAGTGCGAGAGGTGAGGGAATTGAGGAAGGGGTTGGAATAGAGCGATTACTAAAGTTCAGTCGATAAAATAAATTTAAAATTTACACTTCAGCCTGACCTATACAAAGCTCTTGTTGGCTTTACGTTTTATTTTGCTTTATATATTTTCCAGTCCTCAAACCGTTTGTCGATAACAGTTTTTAGTATTTGGTAGTTTTCAAAAGTATTTTCAATGTGGTATAAAGTTTTATATTCATGTCCAATTTTTTCAGCATTTTGTTCAAATGTTGCAGCATAATCAGCTACATAGCTCGCAAATTTTTTACCGAAATCAGTTTCATATACATAATAATCTTTTGCAAACTCGTTGCCTAAGTCATTTAAGTCTTCATCTGTGAATTTCTCATCGCAATTTTTAATTAAAAATTCGGCACCCGTCAATTCTAGGTTTTTGACTTTTTCAATATCCTCGTTGCTTTCCTCAATTTGAAATTCAGATATTAAATCATTGTGAATACACCAAGCTAAAAACATTCCAATGTGTGTTGCTCCGTTTTCTTCTGGTAAATCGCCGGGAAAATCTCCTCCATAGTGCCACGAAGCATCATCATATTTAGCCATAATTATTTCGGTTTGTTCATTTTTAGGATGTGAGTTGTAAATTTTTCATATACCCAGCATTCGCTTCCACCGCTTTTAACGGCGTAGTACCTGCATAATACTCTTGTTCAACTATAAAATATTCCATACCATTCTCTTTTGCAGTTTTTAAAACAGATGGCCAGTTGATAGAACCAGTACCAAGGTTAACGGAATTTTGACCATTGTTGGTTCCCGGTGTTTTATTGCGGTCTTTTACATGGCAAAGGCGGAAACGATTCTTATATTTCTTCATCCAGGCTTCAATTTCTTCTCCGGCTGCAGCTACCCAATAGATATCCATTTCATAATCTACCAATGATGGATCGGTGCTGTTCATCATTACATCTTGCGGCAGTTGTCCGTCTATTGGTTTAAAAGAATAATCATGATTATGATAAGCAAAGCGGATACCATTGCTCTTGCATATTTCACCTTTTTTATTAAAGTTGTCCGCCGCTTTTTTATAATCATCCATTGTTTTTTGCGGGCCCAGCCATGGGCAGATCAAATATTTCATTCCGATAGCAGCAGCGTCCGCAGCTTTCTTTTCAAAATTTGTATTAATGTCGGCATGACTGGCAACGATTTTCATGCCCAGGTCATCCATGTACTTTTTAAAATCGGTATTGCTCATTCCCCAAAACATTCCTTGTTGGCCTTCATAGCTTTCAATTTGTTTATAGCCAAAAGAAGCTACCTGCTGCAAAACTCCTTTCGGGTCTTTCGGCATATCATCCCGCAGGGTATACAATTGCAAACCGAAATCTTTTATCCCGGTTGCTTTGTCGCAACCATCAAAAAATGAAAGTCCGGCCACGCCGCTTAATGCAAATCCAGTGGTGATGCCACCGCTAATTTTTATAAATCTTCTTCTGCTATTGTCCATGATGATTTTTTTAATAGTTGCCAATCGTTTATTATTATTCGGCCCAGGCTTTATCTCCTTTGGCATAAGGCATTTCGCCGTCATATCTTCCCGGTACTGGTATATGCCTTAGCGTTTCTGTCATTCCAGTTTTAGAAGTAAAGAAACCCAGTAGCGTCAATTGTTTCATCATTGTATAATAATGAGAAGGGGCACCTTCAAATTCTTTTTGATCTTTCCAGGAAATGGTGCTGTTTTTTTGTTCGTGGGCTTCCCGAAGTATTTTATCGTCTGCATCCCTTTTTGAATTAAATTCTTTGGCTTCTTTTTCAAGTGTTACTAATAAATCGTGGCGTTGTTGTGGTGTACACTCAACAAACGATTTATTATTCGCTTTTTTACAAGCCTCTTCCAACGCAGCAATACCGTTGGTGAATGCGGTCTGTTGCTTTTCCGTATAACAATCGGTTACCATTACTTTCATAAACTCACCAATTTTAGTGGCTTTAGCACCCGGCGTGGTGGTAGTAGGAATAATGGTTTCTCCCACTTCATCTAACAAACCAATATTGGCGGCGGTAAAACCTGCATCTGCTTTTCCGGCCGTTTTACAACCAGTTAAAAATACTTCACCACCAATTACCACACCGCCGGTAAGTACAGCGATCATTTTTAAAAGTTCTCTGCGATCCATATAAAAGAGTTTATAGTTTAGCGTTGAGGGTTTTATAGATTTCCTTTTTTCAATTCGTTTACTGCAAAGTCAGCCGCCCTTGCTGTTAATGCCATATACGTTAATGATGGGTTTACACAGGAAGCACTTGTCATGCAAGCACCATCGGTTACAAATACATTTGGCGCATCCCATACCTGGTTGTTACCATTCAGCACAGATGTTTTTGGGTCACGGCCCATGCGGGCAGTACCCATTTCATGAATACCCATTCCCGGAGAATAGCCATAGTCATATGCATTTACGTTTTTAACCCCGGCTGCTTCCAGCATTTCTTTTGCATCGTTCATCATATCAATACGCATCTTTTTTTCATTCTCTTTTATTTCCACGTCAAAAGAAAGTACTGGTAATCCCCATTTGTCTTTAACCGTTTTATCAAGTGTAATTTTATTTTCATGATAGGGGAGCATTTCTCCAAATGCCATGATACCCATATTCCAGTTATCGCTGGGTACACTCAATGCATTTTTTAAATCGTCGCCAATGGTAAATTCAGCAATTTCTGCGCCACGGCCACGGCCTGCACCGCCCTGGTAACCAAAGCCACGCAGATAATCTCTTTTATCATCATAAATATTTCTAAAGCGGGGAACATATACTCCAGTTGGTCGTCTTCCATATTCATATTTATCACTAAAACCTTCCACTGTTCCGCTTGCTCCACAGCGAAAATGATGATCCATTACATTGTGGCCCAATTCGCCGCTGCTGCTCCCAAGACCACCATCCCATACATCGGTTGCTGAATTCATCAGTACCCATGCTGAGTTTAATGCGGATGCACAAACGAAAACAATTTTTGCTTTGTATTCATAGGTTTTGTTTGTTTCTGCATCTAATATTTCTACTCCCGTAGCTTTCTTCTTGTCCTTATCGAATAAAATTTTTGTGACAATTGAAAAAGGCCGAAGTGTAAGATTGCCTGTTTTCATTGCGGCAGGTAAGGTAGCCGATTGTGTACTAAAGTAGGCTCCAAAAGGACAGCCTCTCCAGCAACGATCTCTGTATTGACAATTCGTTCTGTTATTATGCGGCTGCGTTATGTTAGCACTTCTTCCAATAATTATTTTTCGGCTGTTTTTATAATGCGCCTCCACTCGTTTCTTTACATCTTTCTCTACGCAGTTAAGATCCATTGCAGGCATAAAGTCACCATCCGGCAAAACTTCTAATCCTTCTTTACTACCTTGTATTCCTGCAAATTTTTCAGCATGGCTATACCATGGCGCTATATCTTCATAGCGGATAGGCCAGTCAACACCAATTCCTTCTTTAGCATTGGCTTCAAAATCCCATTTATTAAAACGGTAACTCTGCCGGCCCCACATTAAAGAACGACCTCCTACATGATAACCACGGAACCAATCGAATCGTTTTGTTTCTGTATAAGGGTGCTCGGTGTCTTTGCACCAATAATCAAGTACTGTTTCATTCAAGGGGTAATCCCTTTTTAATACTGGATAGTCTTTGATCATTTGCTGTG
This sequence comes from uncultured Chitinophaga sp., assembly GCA_964641575.1. Taxonomy (GTDB): domain Bacteria; phylum Bacteroidota; class Bacteroidia; order Chitinophagales; family Chitinophagaceae; genus JJ008. Next base: position 13,169 of record CAZXMP010000112.1, read on the forward strand.
TTCGTCCACCGCGGTGTGGAAACTCCCAGGGTTCTTTGTTAGCATTTACATAATCTTTTACATGCTCAATATTTCTGCCCCTTTCAAGCATTATCACTTTCAAACCTTTTTCCGTAAGCTCTTTAGCTGCCCATCCACCACTTATACCGGAGCCAATTACAATTGCATCATAGGTGTTGTTGTCTGCCATTTGTTTTTTATTTTATAATGTATTAAAACTATAAATCA
>CAZXMP010000113.1:0-13345 GCA_964641575.1 uncultured Chitinophaga sp.
CATTGCGTGCAGGTCCACGGCCAAGGACGGAACCTTATCTCGAATTGTCCCCCGCCTCGACGGGCCGGTCACCACGCCGCGGAATGATGTGCGCTACATTGTCACTGAATTCGGCTGCGCAAACCTGCACGGATATTATTCTCCAGGCATTGAAACATCTGGTCGCTTTCCTTTATTTTATAAACACCAACCAGTGCCATATTTGACTTTGGGATCTGTGGCTTCTCCACCACCCGACTAATAAAGCAGTCTTCTTCAATTTCTGCCACACCAAACTCACGGGGGTCTTCCACTTTTCGTACTCCAATCATGGAGTAAGGGCTATCTACCACTTCCTGCACATTGTATTCGCAAATGGTATCTCCCAAAACTACTAACACTTCATCCTGGTTAACGATACTTCGGGTCAATCGTATAGCATGCCCAACTCCCTGCCTGTCTACCTGGTGAACATAGTGAGCCTTTAGTTCAGGATGTTTGGCCTTTACATAATCCTGTATTTTATCGCCGAGATAGCCAACAATAAACACAAACTCGTTTATACCGACTTCCTTAAGCTGGTCGATTATAATACTAAGGACCGTTTTACCAGCCAAAGGTATAAGTGCTTTGGGCTGCGTGTAACTATGTGGACGCAACTTGGTGCCTGCGCCTGCTACTGGTATGATAGCTTTCATTGATGCCCCCGGTGGTTTTTATGTACTAATCAAAAGCCAACGAAAGTAAGACTTTTGAAATAAACAAAAAGCAAGGCTATTTCCTGCAGTTGTCATTCGTCTTCACTTAATTTTGCAGCATGCAAAAAGACACATTGGTTTTCGACCTTATAAAAAAAGAATTAGACCGGCAGCGAAACGGTATTGAATTAATAGCTTCTGAAAATTTCACTTCGCTGCAGGTAATGCAGGCCATGGGAACCGTACCCACCAACAAATATGCGGAAGGCTATCCCGGCAAAAGATATTACGGCGGCTGCGAAGTTGTAGATGAAATTGAAACCTTAGCAATAGAAAGACTAAAAAAAGTATTTAATTGCTCTTGGGCCAATGTGCAGCCACACAGCGGTGCACAAGCTAACGGTGCGGTATTTTTAGCCGTAATGAAACCGGGTGAAAAATTTTTAGGGCTTGACCTTAGCATGGGCGGACATCTTACTCATGGTAGTCCTGCAAACTTTAGCGGTAAAACTTATCATGCATTACACTACGGTGTTACCAAAGATGGTATAGTAGATTATGAACAATTGGAAGCTATAGCCCGCAGCGAAAAACCAAAAATGATCATCTGTGGTGCATCTGCATACAGCCGTGATTGGGATTATAAACGTATCCGTGCAGTAGCTGACGAAATTGGTGCCGTTGTTTTTGCTGACATTGCTCATCCGGCCGGATTGATTGCTGCAGGTTTATTAAACGACCCATTTGATCATTGTCATATTGTTTCTTCTACTACACATAAAACATTGCGTGGACCAAGAGGCGGCATCATCATGCTGCGTCATGATTTTGAAAACCCCTGGGGCTTAAAAGATCCAAAAGGAAATTTAAGAATGATGAGCTCATTGCTCGATCTTGCTGTATTTCCGGGAACACAAGGCGGACCATTAGAGCATGTAATTGCTGCCAAAGCCGTTGCGTTTGGAGAAATATTAGATGGTTCATTTAAAGCATACGGACAACAGGTAATTGCCAATGCACAGGCAATGGCTAAAGCTTTAGTAGCAAGAGGCTATCAGCTTATTAGCAGTGGTACCGATAATCATTTGATGTTGATCGATCTCAGAAATAAAAATCTTACTGGTAAGAAAGCACAGGAAACATTAGACAAAGCACATATAACACTGAATAAAAATGCAGTGCCGTTTGATGATAAATCTCCCTTTGTAACATCAGGTATCCGAATTGGTGTTCCTGCTGTTACTACTAGAGGAATGAATGAAACTGATATGGAAACCGTAGTTAGTATGATTGATAAAGTATTAATGAATGCAGATGACGAAGCAGTGATTGCAGCTGTAAAGACTGAAGTAAGAGAATTTATGCAGCAGTTTCCTTTATATCCTGAACTAGGATAAATTTTTTGATGCACTAAACTATTTATATGATACAACGTCAACAAACCCTGTGGTTACTGCTCGCTACTATCGCAGGTGTTCTTAGTTTTATGTTTCCTTTTGCTGTAGGGGAAAAAATAGTGGTAAATACAACGATGATGGAAAGAGTAGATTTTGTTGCAGGGGAAGATTTTTTTATACTTATTCTCACCATTGCTGCAATTGGTATAGCGGCTGTTACAATCTTTCTATTTAAAGATCGCAAGCTGCAAATTAAATTATGCTTATTGGGTTTATTGGTATCCATTGGCATACTCATACTTTATATTTTAGGTATGAATAAATTATTAGCAAGTACACCGGCACTATGGTCTATACTCCCTGTAGTAATAATTATATCCTACTTTATGGCTTTCCGTAACATCAGAAAGGATGAAAAGCTGGTAAAGTCATTGGATAAGTTGAGATAACCGTTCCAATCATTTCGGGTTTTTACTGCTATTGAACTACAAGTTTTGTACTCCATTTTTTCCCTACTCCGCTGATATTTACAATATAAAATCCCGGGGTAATTGATGCAGGTAATTCAATGGTTCGGGAAGCATTGCCAGCAGTATGCTGCCAGCTTGTTGAATACACTTGCAGACCTGCCTGGTTTATTAAACGTATTACATAATTCTCACTCCTATCGCTGCTTAGCTGCACCACTATTGTTTTATTTTTTACCGGGTTGGGATAGATCGTGAAATTATTAACCTGCTCCCTGTTAACTTTTACAATGGAACTATATTTCAGCAATCCACTTTTTTCGATTGCCTTTATTCTATAAAAAAATGTTTGCTGGTTTACGGCTCTGTCAACTTCGTTGTAGCTGGCTCTGCCACCTGTATTTGATCGTGGTGTCAGGATATGAATTGTTGAAAAATCTATTCCATCTCCCGATCGTTGCAGCTCATATCTTTCTACATCTTCCTCCGTTTCATTTATCCATTCAATTTTATTATCAGTTCCGTCAGTATATGCTTTTACCGAAGAAAATTTAACGGGCAATGGGTTAGTTAATGCACTGTTACTTCCTAACGCAAAGTATCCGAATGCGGAAACATTGTTCCATGTTACAGAACCATTGGATACAATACCAGTATTGCCGCCATTATTATTAAAGTTTCCCCACGATGTGCCAAACTGAGCAACGACGATAGAAGTTAAATCTGTTACATATGCGGCAGTATTACAATTACTATTCCCACTCCAGCTTAATGTAACGTTTACAGAGGAAGTACCGGACGTTCTTGATAAATCCCAATACTCACAGGCACTAACATGATAAAGTCCGGGTGCGGAAACTGAACCAAGACCAGCTGCACTTGCACGGATAAATTCTGCTGTAAATGCATCACCCGGTAAAGCTGGTGCTGATATACCTGTATATCTATGGCCAGCATTTACTTTACCGATTGGAAAAAGAAATGCCGTGTTTCCATTTTTGCGCATCGGTCCGTTTACAAATGAATTGTCGGAACCACCAGAAATTCTCGAAGTATAATTTGCACCAGCAACTGCACTTCCGGCATCCATGGTAAGCAAATTACTGGTAGTAGTAGTTATATGACCAGATTGAAGACTCAATGTACCAGCAACAGTTATTGGCTGTTCTAAACTAACTCCTGTAGTAGTAGTACCGGCACTATTATTAATGGTAAGGTTATTTACCTGGTTGGCATGGGGAGTAGTAGTAAAAGTTCCGCTATTCTGTATAGCCGAAGCATTATACGTAAAATTAGCTGCGCTGCTGAATGTTCGGGTAGCTAACGAAGTTGATACTGTTCCGGTAGTACCATTTTGCACTCCATCTGTATTAGCAGTTATCAAACTACCGCCTGGATTTAATATAAACTCATTGTTACTTCCCGGACTTGCACCACTAGAGCTAACAACCTGGTTAGTACCAGCATCCAATATCCCCCCATTATTTATTGTTAGATGACCACCCCACACAGCTGTGCCAATACTTGATAATTGAATATTAGACAATAATTGTAATCGACTATTATTAACAATCGTAAAATTGGTGTACGAAATATTTGCAGGTGTTGATGCCGAAAATGTTTGTGTACCTGATTTATTAAAAGTTATTGTTCCATTTGCAATTGAATTATCAGAGGTGGATGTTGTGATTATCGCAGTTCCTGTTACTAAAAAATCACCATCAATATGCAGTTCCGTAAAATTGGCGGCGTTAGAGCTTCCATATGCAAAATCAAACATGCCACCGGATTGAGAAAAGTTACCAGCTACGTTGAGTATGATCTTATTTAATGTAACCGATCCTCCGCTTGCAATATGAAAATCAAAATAGGTAGATGTGGAAGTGGCCCCAGACATAATGAAGTTGCCATCCACGTTTACAGTAGCTGTAATATTATCGCCATTGGTTATAGATAACCAGGTAGCATCATCCACCACTAAGTTGCCACCAATATTTAATGTGTAAGTGCTGTTATTTGATGTTACAAGTGATACACTATTGTTAGTATTTCCAATAGTAAAGTCTCCTCCAACGGTTGTAAGTTCACCATCAAAATCAATAGCCGTTGTTTGGTTCGGACAGTTCCACGAAAAATTTCCAAAGGACTGATCAAGACCACCGGGAACCGTGGAAGTTATCCCAGTTATATTGCAATTTGCAGCAGCATTCCAGATAGCTGTTGGAATAGCACTTCCGTTTACATCATGAATATAAGTTCCTGTGCTATTCAATCGTATCACTGCATTGGCTCCTCCTTTGGTAAACACACCATAAGTATTAGGTTGTCCCGCAACATCCAATTCCACTCTTATTGTTCCGTTAATTGCAGCTTCTAAACCAGTAGTATTGGAAGTGGTGAGAGTAAGTCGCCTGTCGTTCGATCCGTTATTTCTGCCAGCAATCGTAAGCGTTGCACCTCCATCAATCAAAATAGCATCAGCAGCAGCTGTTGTAACTGTCAATATTCTGTTGCCAGATGTATTGGGCTTTAATGTTACATTGGTGGTTCCCGTTACTTGTAGCTTACCAATATTTTGGGTAGGAACATTTAGAATAGTAAATGTAGTGTTGGTATTTAATAGAACCACATCGCCAGCACCTGGCACTCCATTGGGATTCCAGTTATTGCCACTGTTCCAATTGATTCCATCGCCACCGCCATCCCAGGTTTTTTGAGCGGCAACAATTATCGGTGACAAAATCAGAGCAATAAAGTACAAACAAAACTTGCCTGTTTTTGCATGCAGCTTTTTCATGATAGTGGATTTTAGGAGTAAACCATTACTGATTTACTGGTTTTACCTTACGAAAATAAGTTTCGATAAGTGTAAGTACCTAAAAAATGAGATTAGAAAATCTCTAATGTCCGGCAATCAGGTAATTCTACTAAGATTAAATACGAATAGAAGAAATTACAAGGTGCAACACTCCTGCTTATTTCGCTACCGGATTTACAGTAAATAAATCAGCGCATACAGCAGTTTTTTACAATCATTCATTTGTATTATTCCTAACTAGTAAATGAAATTGTACGTTGAAATATTTTAAAAAAAATGTGTAGCTATCCGTTAGTAAGCGAACTGATTTTGCCTATGAAAAAAGTAAATCGTTACCACTATTTTTTATACTACACATTTACGTAATGAGTAATTCTTGCTCCCACTAAGTGTAACCACTAATTCTCCATTTTTAGTCGTTGTTTTGATTGACATTGGTTTTTTTGTTCGCTAAGTTTGGTTGTATCCAATATCCAAACCACCATGAAAGCCACCCTATCCCTCATTGCGTTTTTACTATACGCATCAATCAGCTCAGCACAAATATTACCACAAACTCCCTGGACATGGATGAAGGGGGATAATACAGTAAACCAGTTTGGAACTTATGGCACACAGGGAGTAGCTTCTGTTAACAACAAACCCGGAGCCAGAAACAACTCTACTACATGGAGAGACACTACTGGTAATCTGTGGTTATTTGGCGGTTCAGGTTATTCTGCAAGTAATTCAGGTTATTTAAATGATTTGTGGAAATTCAACCCTTCTACAAATCAATGGACTTGGGTAAAAGGAAATAATTCAATCAACCAGTTTAGTGTTTACGGTACAATGGGTACTGCAAATACTGCTAATAAACCAGGTGCTGCATTCTCAAGTGTTTCATGGAGAGATGCAAATAATAATCTCTGGTTATTTGGTGGATTTGGATATACTGATAATGCATTCGGTTTTTTAAATGCTTTATGGAAATACAATCCTTCGACCAACCAATGGACATGGGTAAAAGGAGATAAAATAGTTGATAAAGTTGGTGTATATGGAACAAAAGGGGTTGAACATACAAATAATAAACCCGGAGCAAGATATGGCAGCCAAACATGGATAGATGCGAGTGGAAATCTCTGGTTATTTGGAGGATATGGTTATAGCGGAAGTGCATCAGGAATTTTAAATGATATATGGAAATATAATCCATCTACTAACAAATGGACATGGGTAAAAGGAGATAATGCTGTTGAACAAGTGGGAGTATATGGAACAAAAGGCATAGCCAATGCAACAAATCAACCAGGTGCAAGATATGTGAGCACTTCATGGACTGACGCATATAATAACCTATGGTTATTTGGTGGATATGGTTACGACGAAACCAGTTCCGGCAATCTGAATGACATGTGGAAGTACAATGCTACTACCAATGAATGGACCTGGATGAGTGGTGATAAAATAATCAATCAAGCAGGAGTATATGGGACACAAGGGCAACCCAATATGGCCAATAATCCGGGAGCAAGATATGTTAGCAGCTCCTGGTCTGATGCAAATGGTGATTTATGGTTATTTGGTGGCTACGGCTTTGATAATAACTCCAATCCTGGTTATCTCAATGATCTTTGGAAATATAATACAGTTAATAAAGCATGGACATGGGTAAAAGGAGATAATACAATTGATCAAACAGGAGTGTATGGAACCCAGGGAATGCCTGACCCCACTAATAAATCGGGTGCAAGAACAGGTAGTGTATCCTGGACAGATGGAAATGGAAATCTATGGATGTTTGGAGGCTATGGTTTTGATGGAAGTTCAGAAGGTATTTTGAATGACCTGTGGATGATCACAAACCTGAATGTAACATTGCCGTTAAAATTATTAAGTTTCAATGGTGCGCTGAATAACAATATTGTTGGATTGCAATGGCAATCTGAACAGGAAACTGCATTCAGTCATTTTAATATTCAGCGCAGTGTTGATGGCATCAATTTTACAACCATTGGCAACATCAGCGGAAATGGCAACAGCAGAAGAAGTAATTATATTTATACTGACAACGATTTACAAAATCCCAATCTGAAAGTATTCTACCGCTTACAGATGGTGGACAAAGATGGCCGCTTCAATTATAGCAAAGTGCTGGTGTTTGATTTGAAACAAACAACCACAACTTTTACTGCCTTTCCTAATCCGGCAGTACATTCCTTACAGGTATCTTTTACGCAGGAGAAGACTGGCAATGTAATTATTAGCATTACAGATATGAAAGGAGTAACAATAAAAAAACAAACTCAAAATATAGCGGCAGGTCGGTTTAGCACCAATATTGATGTAAGTAACCTTGCCCCGGCAACTTATATCATATCATTGATAAATGATAAGGGTACCGTACAGCAAAAATTCATCAAGCAATAAAAAAAGCCGTCCCGTTTTAAACGGGACGGCCTTTTATTTATTCTATACTTTGTTATTGAATAACAAAGGTTTTACTTTCTTTAAAATTCTCACCGCTGATCATCATCACATAAAATCCTGCTTTAACCGATGCCGGAACTGTAACCGCCTGTGACACATTTCCACCGGGGTGTGCTATTTGTTTTGCAGATACCTGCTGGCCTGCTGCATTCATGATACGCAAAGTGTACAGACCTTTTACAGCAGTAAATCCGATGGTAACCTCGCCGCTTGTAACAGGGTTTGGATACAAGCTGATTCCTTTCACTGTTTTGCCGATATCCACTCTCAGCATTTTACTGTAGATAATTTTACCATCCAATTCTACTACTTTAATTCTGTAGAAATTAGTACCAGCAATTGGAGCAGCATCTAAGCTAACATAGCTTTGCTTATCTGTCTGGTTGCTTCTTGCATTTAACTGACCGATAGCAGTAAAATCATTACCATTGGCAGAACGTTCAACAATATAATTAACTACATCTTTTTCTGTAAGGTTCGACCATTCAATTTGTACGCCGCTTCCTTTTTCAAATGCTTTTACATCTGCGAAAGTAACAGGTAATGGGTTTTGATCGATGGCTGTATTACCCAAAGCAAACGGACTAAAATCAGTAACCGCATTTCTGGTAACAGAACCTGTAACCTGTGTACCAGCTCCTGTACCAGCATGTGAATCCCAGCTGGTACCATTAAAATGAGCTAGAGTTACTGCTGCGGGTAGCGTAACATAGTTACCAGTACCGCAACCACTATTGCTAAACCAGTTTACTGTTACATTGATTGAGTTAGGAGTGCCCGCATCTGCCGCTTCATCAAGAATCCAATATTCGCAATTACTTACATTGTATAAGCCTGGAGAAGTAATACCACCCAATGCAGTTGCGCTTGATCTTCTGTATTCTGCCTGAAATGCATCAACATCATTGTCTGGTGCAGAAATACTTAATGGCGAATATAAACCACCATTACCTACAGGGAATGTAAAGACATTATTGCCCACTTTTCTAACAGGACCATTTACATATGATGTGTTAGACCCCCCAGTAACTGTAGAAAATTCATCAGGGAAAATAAGCAAGTTTGTGCCTGTGGTTGTTAATATGCCACTTGTAAGAGCAAGACTACCACTTAAAGTTTTTTGCCCATTTAAACTTACTCCAGATGCGTTATTAATTATAAGGTCAACATTCACTGTGGTAGGAAATTCTACATTACTTGTTGTTTGTGCAGCGGAGCCATTATACTCCAAAATGGCACTTCCACCATATGTAGGTGCTGTACCTGCAACTGAAGCAGTAGCCTGAAGTAACAATTTTCCATTAACCGTTGTACCAGCTGCAAAAGTTTTGGTATTGCTACCAGCAAAAGTCAGGTTAGTATAAGTAGCCGCAGCAACTGGCTGTGCAGCCCCGCTATACCTAACTGTTGCCCCGGTTCCATCAAAATCAAGTGTAGGCGTTCCTACAGTGTTTGTAAAAGGAGTGACACCAGTTAAAGTTAATGTGCCTGTTTCTGCACCATTATCTAATGAAAGTGTGACTGCTGAACCATTTTCTTCATCGGTATTAACTGTTCCACCCACTGTAATATTACCAGATGCCAAGTTAAATACTACATTACCATCATCACCTCCTTGAGTTTCCGATCTTAAACTTAGATTTCCTGATATTGAAAGACTAGTAATTGTGGAAGTTAAAGTAATAGTGTGATTAGCATTAATCGTTGTGTTAGTTCCCCCAACAATAAATGTGGCACAATTAATAGTTCCCGCACCTGTAATAGTGGTAGTTGAACTTGTCTGGGTTTCATTGTTTTTTGTAATTGTTCCTGATACGTTTAATAAAACCCCATTATTTACAGTAAGTACTCCCCCAGTAGTGCTTCCAGTAATAATTGTAAAGGTTAAATTGGAACAAGCCGCATTTGCTGTAACAGTAACATTACGACCTGATGGAATAAAGACATTGTCGCCAGCAACAGGTACAGAAGCACCACCCCATGTTGTAGTGGAGTTCCAGTTACCATTTGTCGAAGCTGTACGATCTGCTGCATTTGCAACAGTTGTAATTAAGGTGATGCCCATTACAGCCATCATTGAAAGTAAAATCTTTTTCATGCTCTCGAGTTTTAGTTTTAAAAAGGTTTCGATACGGTTGTGGTTTTGCAAAAGAGGATTTTACTGTCGTTCTTCAAGGGAAGGATGGATATAATATTTTAATCAGCATGCACAATACTAAATTGTGCAAATGTCTATGGTTTCAATCTTTGTTTTTTTGAAATGGGTCTGTGGTCTTTACCGACGGATTTTGGAGGATAGCTTTTTGCTATGGACATCAAATATAATGGGCGGGATTTATACTTGCAAGTTTTTACAGGAATTTTTACTGGATTAACATAGTATTTTTACGAGTCTGCCTTTAAAAAGAGTAAATAATTTGATTAAAGTTATCTGTTGTCAGAGGTATTTTGCAGTATGGCTCTCCTTTTTCTTTTTTAAATCTGCCGGTTTGCCTGCAAAAACAAGATTGCCACCCGCATCGCCTGCTTCGGGGCCAAGGTCTATTACCCAATCTGCACTTTTTATTACATCTGTATTGTGCTCTATTACTAAAATAGAATGCCCCTGCTCTATTAATGCATTAAATGAGGCCAGTAGTTTTTTTATATCATTAAAATGAAGCCCGGTTGTTGGCTCATCAAAAATGAAAAGTATCTTATTGTTAGCCCTGCCCTTACCCAGAAAAGAAGCCAGCTTTACCCGTTGTGCCTCACCACCGGATAAGGTATCAGAAGACTGTCCCAATTTTACATATCCCAATCCCACATCGCTTAGTGGTTGAATGGCTTTTGCCAAACTCTTTTCATCATAAAAGAAATCAATGGCTTCATCCACACTCATTTCCAGCACATCAAAAATGCTTTTATCATTATACTTTACTTCCAGCACTTCTTCTTTAAAACGTTTTCCGCCACATGATTCGCAGGTAAGATGTACATCCGCCAGGAACTGCATTTCCACCACCTGTTCGCCTTCCCCTTTGCAGGTATCGCATCTTCCTCCATCTACATTAAAAGAAAAATGTTTGGGTTGAAAGCCCCGCATCTTACTCAGCGGTTGCCTCGCATACAAGTCTCTTATTTCATCGTATGCTTTTATATAAGTAACCGGGTTGCTTCTGGATGATTTACCAATCGGATTTTGATCCACCATTTCTATTTGGCCGATGCTATCGATATCACCTTTTAATTGTTTATGAAAACCGATCTTATCACCAAACTCTCCTTTAATTTTTCTAAGAGCAGGTGCCAATATTTGTTTTACCAATGTTGTTTTGCCGCTACCACTTACACCGCTTACTACGCATAAAACATTCAATGGAAACTCAACCGTAATGTTTTTTAAATTATTATGCCTTGCTCCTTCTACTATTATCGAACTGTTCCATTTACGAACATTTTTTGGCGGATCGATTGTTAAATCCCCATTCAAATATTTTCCCGTAAGGCTCATCGGGTTTGAAATAATTTCATCGTAATCACCTTCAGCTACAACTTCACCCCCAAGATGGGATGCCAGCGGTCCCATATCAATTATATGATCGGCTTCCCGCATCATCATTTCATCATGCTCAACCACCACCACTGTATTGCCCAAGTCTCTTAATTCTTTCAACACCTGTATAAGGTTAGCCGTATCTCTTGAATGAAGACCAATAGATGGTTCATCTAATATATATAAGGAGTTGGTGAGATTACTTCCCAAGCTTCTTGTTAATTGTATACGCTGGCTTTCTCCACCGCTTAATGAATTGGCCAAACGGCTGAGTGTTAAATAACCAAGCCCCACTTTTAATAATGTATCAAGCCGGTTATTTAATTCAATAAAAATTCTTTTACCTACTTCTTTATCATGTGCACTCAGTTTTTTTTCTACTGAATCAAACCAAACTTTCAGATCCTTTACCGGCATACTGCTCAATTCACCGATATTCTTTCCATTCACCTGTACATACAACGCTTCCTTGCGAAGACGATAGCCATTACAATCCGGGCAATCTGTGCGGCCCCGGTAACGACTTAACATTACCCGATACTGAACTTTGTACAATTGAGATTCTACATCTTTAAAAAAATCATTGATCCCCATTACACCATCGCTGCCTTCCCATAATTGTTTGTATTGTTTGTCTGTAAGATCAGCAACGGGTTTATGCACTGGAAAATTGAATTGCTTGGCTCCTTTTATAAAATTCTGACGCCACCAATCCATCTTCTCTCCTTTCCAGGGAGCAACAGCAGCATCATACACACTTAGTCTTCTATCGGGAATAACGAGATCGGGATCAATACCTAACACCTGTGAAAAACCTTCGCAAGTAGGACAGGCACCAAAAGGATTATTGAAAGAAAATAAATTCGGCTGCGGTTCTTCAAATTGCATTCCGTCCAGCTCAAAGCGGTTGTTGAAGTGGAGTTGTGAGCTGTGAGTTGTGAGTTGTGAGTTTGAGTCTGATTTTAAATTTTTCTTTCCAGACTCCTGACTCCCGACTCCCGACTCTTTTATCACTTCAATATATACATCACCTTCTCCTTCATAAAATGCAGTACCTACTGAATCACTTATCCGGTGTTTGTCATCTTCATCAAATTCTTTTACTACAATTCTATCAATAAGAATATGCGTTATTTTTTTTGTCTTTAATTCTTTATCTGTCAGCTCTAATAACTCTTCGATCCTATGAACGACTCCTGACTCCTGACTCACGACTCCGGACTCCCGACTATAGACTCTGGAGAAACCTTTCTGCACCAAAATATTCAACTCTTCTTTAATATCACGGTTTTTATGTTGTTTGAAAGTGGCAAGAATAAAAACCTTATCGCCTTCTTTCAACTTTATTATTGCATTCAACACATCCGTTACATCATCCTTCTTTACTTCTTTTCCAGAAATGGGTGATATCGTTTTTCCGATCCTGGCAAAAAGTAACCGCAGGTAATCATAAATTTCCGTCATACTGCCTACCGTGCTGCGGGGAGTTCTTGTAATTACCTTTTGCTCGATGGCAATGGCGGGGCAAAGACCTTTAATAAAGTCCACATCCGGCTTATTCATCCGGTTCAGGAACTGGCGGGCATAAGCACTCAGGCTTTCGGCATATCTGCGTTGACCTTCTGCATATAATGTATCAATTGTAAGAGATGATTTGCCCGAACCGGATACTCCCGTAACTACAATTAATTTGTTCCTCGGAATTTCAACGGTAACGTTCTTTAAATTATGTACCCGGGCTCCCTTGATAAGAATATTTTCTGCGGAAATTACGGTCTTCGATTTGGCGGGATTTTTCCCTTTTATTGTTTTTTCCATTATTTGTATTGCAAATGTAAAGCCTTACTGGGCTTGATTTTAAACCAAAACTCTTAACATTTTCTTAGCACCCTAAACTACAGATTGCCTTCACAAATGTTTGGCAATTTGATGAAAAGGTCTATTTTTAGTTTCCAATATATCCAAAAAATGAAAAACTT
>CAZXMP010000114.1:0-13330 GCA_964641575.1 uncultured Chitinophaga sp.
AAGAAATAATGGCGGTGGCATGGATGATTTTTTTGAACAATTTTTTGGACCGCAAGTACAACAAGAACAAAGAGCATCCGGTAGTGGAGTAATTATTAGTGAAGATGGCTACATTGTAACTAACAACCACGTTATTTCTGATGGTGGCGATGGTGTAGCAGACGAGATCAATGTAACACTTAGCAATAAAAAGATCTACAAAGCAAGAATTATTGGAAGAGACCCCAGTAGTGATATTGCTGTTTTAAAAATTGATGGCAAAGGGCTTCCATTTATGCTCTATGGTAACTCCGACAATGTTAAATTGGGCCAGTGGGTACTCGCAATTGGATATCCTCTAACATTGGAAGCAACTGTAACTGCCGGTATAGTTAGTGCCAAAGGAAGGTCAATTGGTATTAATGCCCGTCAAAGTCAAACACCAATTGAATCTTTCATTCAAACAGATGCTGCCGTAAACCAGGGAAATAGTGGCGGTGCTTTGATTAGCACAGAGGGTTTGCTGGTTGGTATTAACTCTGCTATTTATGCTCCGACAGGTACATACGCAGGCTATTCGTTTGCCATACCTGTTAATATCGTTAAGAAAATTGTGAATGACCTTATTGAGTTTGGATCGGTAAAAAGAGGTTTTATAGGCATTAGTTATCCTTCATCTGAAACTGAAAACGAAAAATTAGTTAAGGGAGCTGGTGTAGCTGATGGGCAGGGGGTGTATGTTCAGCAAGTACCTACTGATGGTGCCGCTGCAATAGCTGGTCTAAAAAAAGGAGATATCATTACTAAGATTAACAACAATCCAGTTTCTTCAGGGTTAGAAATGAGTGCACAAATTGCCAGTTTTAAACCCGGGGATAAAATAAGTATGGTATATATCAGGAGCAATAAAGAATATACAACTACTATTACACTAAAAGAATCTGCCGGAAAAACAGAAGTAGCTTCAGCCAGCAACTTGAGTGTAATATTAGGTGCAGAATTAGAAGCCCTCGATAAAAAGAAAGCCACGCAATACGAAATTGAAGGTGGGGTTGTTGTAAAGAAAATAATAAGTGGCGGTGCATTTAGTCAAACAAGAATGCAGGATGGCTTTATCATTACAAGTGTTAATGGTGTTGATGTATCCTCTATTGAGGAACTTAGCAAAGCAATTATGGATCTTGATGGCAGAAGTGTTCAATTAGAGGGAATTTACCCCGGCTATGATGGAGTTTACAGGTATCCGCTAAATCTTAATTAAATCACAATCGCTTTGGTAATAAAAAGAAAAGACATCCTAAACGGATGTCTTTTCTTTTTATTATATATTAACTATTACTTTTCGTAAACCAAGTACTCCCACCCCTGCATTTCAAAACTCTTATCAGTTGTAAAGTCATTAGCAGCAGCCGAGAAAACATTTTTATATATTCCTTTCACATTTTCATCTATTATTTCAAAATGAATATCTTTTTCTGCTGATAGGTTTAGAATTACTAATACCTCTTTACCATCCTTTTTTCTCAAAAAAGCAAATATATTTTTTGGTGCTGATGTTTTGATTCGAAAGGTTTGAACTGTGGGATCACCAGAACGTAATGCGGGGTTATTTGTTTTTAAGTTTAGCAGGCTGGTATAAAAGGGTGTCATTGTGTTATCAGTTCCCCGTATTGTATCCTTTTCAAAAAAATCAATCCGTTTTTGATTGCCAATTTCCTGGCCAGAGTATAACAGTGGTACGCCATTCCAGGTGCAGCTGAATACGGCAAGTGCCTTAGCCATATCGCCATATTTTTCATACTCAGTACCATTCCAGCTATTTTCATCATGATTAGTAGTGAACCATGCCCGCATGGTGCTATCTCCTAAATCATCATATTTTTTCAACACCGCCATTAATGTATCGATCGAAAGTTTGTTCTGGTAAAAATCTTTAGCTTTGTGCATCCACGTCCAGGTATAACTTGCATCAAATGCTTCACCATATTCCGGTTTTTCCAGCTCATCAAATTCTCCCAACCAGTAAAGCGGTTTAATTGCATCTAATTCTAGCCTTGCTTCTTTCCAAAAATCCAGTTCCACCCAAAAAGCAAGGTCGCAACGAAAACCATCAATATCACATTCGTTGATCCAAAAGGCCATCGCATCCTTCATTGCTTTTCGCAAAGCCGGATTTTTAAAATCCAGTTCAATTATATCATCCATACCAGAAGCTATCTTAAAATCATTGGTAGCGGAATCCTTTTGATAATACTCCGGGTGTTCCGTTGTCCATTTATGATCCCAACCAGTATGGTTAGCCACCCAATCAATAATAACCTTAAAGCCCATTTCATGCGCCTGTTTTACTAAACTCTTAAAATCCTCCAGTGTTCCAAATTCCGGGTTGATAGAAGTATAATCGGAACAGGCATAATAGCTACCCAGAGTGCCTTTTTTATTTTTTTGTGCAATAGGTGTTAGCGGCATAAACCATAGTGTTTTTACACCCATATTTTTCAGCCTTGGCATTTGTAGCGCAAATGCATTCAGTGTTCCTTCAGGAGTGTACTGCCTTACATTCACTTCATAGATATTAGTTGTATGGGCCCAGCTCACAGGTTTGAATCGGTTTGTCATACTGTTTTTATTTTTAGTTGTTTCCTTCGCATCTTTCTTCTTCATCAGTTTGCAAGAATTCAGCAAAACCGGAAGACAAATGGCAAGCAACAGCAATCGCATAGGTGGAACTTTTGCGGAAGATAATAAGAAGTTGGCAGTTTTTCAGGTTGCGCAGGACTTAGCAAAAACAGAAAGCCAAACTCAACTTATCTTTGCAGTATGAAAAGTTTCGAAGTGCCTATTATTTATCGCAGTCCATTAATTTCTGCTATTAAAAAGAAGCGGAAAGAAAAGGATAAGATGAAAAAAGATTTTACACCTACCCTGCTTGATTTTGGACCTGTTCAAATTTACCTGGCAAGGCATTTTGGCTTTTGCTACGGGGTAGAGAATGCCATTGAAATTGCTTTCAGAACAGTAGATGAAAATCCGGGCAAAAGAATATTTCTGTTAAGTGAAATGATACATAACCCACAGGTGAATGAAGATTTACAGTCGCATGGTGTTCAATTTCTTCAGGATACTTATGGCAAAGAGCTAATACCTTTTTCAGAAATTACAGGTGATGATATTGTATTGATTCCGGCATTCGGCACTACCCTTGAAATTGAAAAAAAGTTACAGGCCAAAGGAATTCAAACAGAAAAATATAATACTACCTGCCCCTTTGTAGAAAAAGTATGGAACCGCAGTGAAGCCATTGCGAAGAATAACTATACCATAGTTATTCATGGCAAACCAACCCACGAAGAAACAAGAGCGACTTTCTCTCATGCGGCTGCCGGAGCTCCTGCTATTGTAGTAAAAGATATGTCCGAAGCCAAAAAATTAGCAGCGTATATCACGGGAGAAAGGAATGCTGAGGAATTTTACACTGATTTTAAAAATCAATATTCTGAAAATTTTGATGTCAGAAAAGACCTGCAACGCATCGGAGTCGTGAATCAAACTACTATGCTGGCCAGCGATACACAAGCTATTGCGGATTACCTTAAACATGTAATAACGCAACAATATCAACCGGCTATTACAGAAGAACGTTTTGCGGATACAAGAGATACTCTTTGCTATGCCACGAACGATAATCAAACTGCTGTTACGGGAATGTTAAGTACAGAAGCAGATTTAGCAATTGTGGTAGGAGGATATAATTCTTCTAATACCTCTCACCTGGTAGAATTATGCGAAGAAAAAATTCCTACCTATTTCATTAGTAACGAGGAGAAAATTGTTTCCGCTAATGAAATCTTACATTATAATTTTCATCACGAGGAGGAAATATTGACAGCGAACTATTTGCCTGCTAAACAACCTGTAAAAATATTAATAACCAGTGGCGCATCCTGTCCTGATGCAATAGTAGAAAGTGTTATAAAAAAAATAACAGGGTTTTACCCTGTTATAACTTCTATTGATGAATTGATAGTTCAGTTTGAAAAAACTGACTAATATGAATTATAATATTCTACTAACTGCTTTAGATCTTTTTCTTTGTTACATTTAACATCATTGGAAGAAATAAACTTAATTATTTTTGCATCGTTGTTAAAAACACCAGTTAAATTATTACAATTTTTAGCTTGCTCATACAACGATTTATTTGCATAAATGTAATAGATAGCATCTGTTTCAAATTTTTTCTGCGGAGGCGCATTGAAAACTTTATGCTCTTTGATTATAACTTTCATTTTCTTAAGCAACCCTGCCTTTTTACCGTCCGTAATGGCCTGGTAAAATTCGTTTTTATCTTCACCATAGCCGGATACATACACTGATTTATTCAATGGTGATCTGTAATCTATAATTTCTAATTCTTTTACAGGAATTGCCACCATCTTCTCTCTTCCGTTTTCATCTCTAAAATGAATTTTACTCTCGTAAAAATTCAATTTTACCAATACACTATCATAACTACTATTATCCTCCAATTTTATACGGGCATATAACCAATCCGGAGACAAATAAGGAGAGCCTTCTACGTTAGCATAGATATCGGGATTAAACGCATCAACATTTGTTGCATTCTTAAGGTTGATTAAGAAAAAGTCGCCAGAATTCATATTCAAGCTGCCGTGCAAACCACCCGAGCCCACCTGACCAACACTTGCTTGCAAGTAAAGGAAAGAAGACAGAATAAAAAATATCTGTTTCATAAAACTACTTTTTAGTACAAGTAAATTTATTGAAATTTTCTATTTGTACAATAAATCATAGTACTCATGCGCCATTCTGTTACTATCAAACTGAAAACGAACATCTTGCATACCATTCTTCATAATTTGACGCCAGGTGCTGTAATTAGAATAATACAATGGCAGAATCTCGTTTTCCAGAATCTCATAGAGCTTTTTCAAGTCATACTCGTCCTGTTCATGTGTAGCCATATTTGCATAATCTGCTTTCGGCACTACAAATCCATTGTGACCATGGTTGATAAATTCTGGTATCCATCCATCATCAGTGGAGAAATTAATAGCCCCATTCATGGCAGCTGTCATTCCACTTGTACCGGAAG
This sequence comes from uncultured Chitinophaga sp., assembly GCA_964641575.1. GTDB lineage: Bacteria > Bacteroidota > Bacteroidia > Chitinophagales > Chitinophagaceae > JJ008. Next base: position 5,096 of record CAZXMP010000114.1, read on the forward strand.
CCTCACGGGGTACTCTTGGATTGTTCAGCCAGCAATCAGATGCTTGTTTTAATCGTTTAGACAATGCAAGTTCATAACCAGTAAGCACAGCTACATTTTTATATCTCTTACTCAGGTGTACAAGCTGATTGAATTCACTTATTGCAGGATGATCCATCGGGTAGGGCTTACCTGCCCATATAATTTGAACAGGATAAGTGGTACTGGCCAACAACTTCTCAAACCTCTTTTCATCCGTTGTTATTAACCCAGCTCTTTTATATCCTGCAAATCGTCTGGCCCAAACAATAGTAAATACTTCAGGATTAAATATTTTGCCCGTTTGATCCGCTACAATTTCAAAGGCTCTTTTCTTTAAATATTTTTTTCTGTCATCAATTCCATAATCATCGCCGGCTTCCATAAAACGATACAACTGTTTATCCGCCCAATACCTCCAGTTCTGTGCATTCGTAATAGAGATGATGGGACAGATGCCTGCAGACTTCTCCCACATGGCTCTTGACACATGACCATGTAACTGGGAAACACCATTGGCCAATTTTGCAAACCGTAATGCCGCTAATGAATGATTGAATTGATCACTGTCATTGTCGTATATTTTTTTTACTTCCTCTACAGTCAATCCGCAGAAATAACTCATTTTATGACAGAGATAAATATCATGCTTTTCATTTCCTGCTTCTTCTGGTGTATGCGTGGTAAATACCAACCTCCTTTTTACTTCGGCTAAATTGTTACCAAATTTTTTATAGAGATAAAATGCTGCCGATAACCCATGGGCTTCATTCAAATGATATAGCTCCGGATTATAATTAAGCATATCTATTAGTTTAGCACCACCAACACCCAATAAAATGAACTGGGCTACCTTGGTGGCCACATTTGCATCGTACAAACGATGAGTAATGGTTTGCGATACATAATCATTTTCCGGTAAGTCTGTTGATAAAAGAAATAAAGGAGCGGTTTTAAAAGTCTCCGGATTCAGGTATAATACTTTTACCCAAACCGGATGCTCATGAATAGTTATCTGAAACTTGATTCCAGTGTCTTCTAAAAAACTGTATTGCTTTTCATTCCAGGCTGTATCGAGAGTTTGATCCTGGTGTCGCTCCTGATCATAATAGCCATACTTCCATAAAATACCAACACCGATAAGATTTTGACGGAGCTCATACGCACTACGCAAATGCGAACCTGCCAAAAAACCTAAACCACCACTGTATATTTTCAATGGCTGATGTGTAGCAAACTCCATTGAGAAATAAGCAACTTTCTTTTTGTATCTATCTTCAATAGCATACGGAACATTAAACTGGGTAAAATTCATAGTGTCTTTTTTACACGAAGCTGCAATATAATTGTAAATTTTTAAATGAGAGAGGCAAGTGGCGTTGAGTTTATGCTTTATCCACGTAATGTGAAAAACAAACAACCGTTCTATTATTTTTTAACTGCGGTCTTTGCTTTATCCACTTTTGGCTTTGGATTTTTTTTGCGTGGAAAGCTGCCGTCAAACAAACACTTCATTCCTCTTCTTGCTCCGCATCCACTTTCTGTGATTGTTACGGATGATGAACTGAATGTAAACTTTATTGAACAGGGGTCTCCTTCTTCTCTATACTCGGCCACAGAGGAAGATTTCAACATTGCTTCACCTTTTAATTCGCCGGTACACTCTCCATTATTTTTTTCGAAGTGTATAAAAAAATAAAGGCGATCGCTTTTTCTTCCATCCCGGATAGATACAAGATTCATTTTACTACTGCTATAATCGGCCGAGAGTTTATGTGTTCGGGATAATGTATCTATTGGATTGATCAGTTCTGTTACTTTATCTTCCAATGCATCGGTCATAATAAGCATGAAGTTTTTTGCATCTGCATTTAATACAAATACATCTTTTCCTTCACTCACACTACCATCAGCATTTTTGCGCAAAACAGTTTTAGTGATGGTGTTCTTCCGATCCATCTGTACCGATTGTGCAGTGGCTGAATTTTGATCTGGGCGCAATGCTGTCATTGCCGCAAGAAACTGCTGTTTCTTGTCGAATGATAATAACAACACAGCCTTTTTATCTGCCGTTACTGTCTTTACAAACAAGTAGGTTTCTCCACCGGCAACTTCTACTTTACCTAATGGATATATTTTAGGCTTTACTCCTTTTGCATACACTTTGGTTAATATGGAGTCGGGCACAAACTGAGTAAAAACTTTATATCCAATTAAGAGAGAATCTTTTTCTTTTTTGGAAAGAATACTGTCTGCAGCTATGTAAGGCAGTTTGAGTGGCTCAAAGAACTCAATAAAATCCGACACTTCTACAGGATCTTCTCCGGCAAGGGAAGGCTTCTTTTTTTGTTTGCACCCTGCAATAATTACAAGGACTAGCACAACGACTAAATATTTTCTGAAAGAAGCCATAGTTGGATATTAATAGAACAAAGTAAAGAATTTGCAGGGACAAGGCAATAGTAAATTTTGTGGTACAAATCTATTTTTTTAGTTTTGCCTAAAATTATTTTTAGTCATGCTGAATTATTCTACCAGCGAAGAAAATTACATCAAAGCCATTTTCCATTTGCAGCGGCAAGATGGCACTGTAACAACAAACGAACTGGCAAATGAATTAAAAACAAAGCCAGCTTCCGTTACCGACATGATGAAGAAACTAAAAGTAAAAAAATTACTGAACTATCAACCCTACCAGGGTTTTCGGTTAACAAATGAAGGCAATAAAGTTGCTCTGGGTATTATTCGCCGTCATCGCCTATGGGAATACTTTTTAGCCGAGAAACTAAAATTTTCCTGGGATGAAGTGCATGAAGTAGCAGAAGACCTTGAACATGTAAGCAATAAAAAACTAATTGATAAACTGGATGAGTTTTTGGGCTTTCCCCGAACCGATCCGCATGGCGATCCAATACCGGATGCCAATGGCAAAATTGAAATGAGTAAAAAAATATGCCTAACGGAAATGGCATTGAATACTCTTGCTATTGTAAGTAGTGTAAGCGACCAATCGAGTGAGATACTGGAATTACTGGAGCATAAAAAAATCGCCATTGGTACAAAACTCGAAGTAAAAAAGAAATTTGATTTTGATAATTCGATGGAAGTTAAAATAGGAAGGCAACCTGCTTTCACTATCAGCAATCAATTAGCAGAAAATATTTTTGTGTTGAGTAACTAAGTATTATGGAAACAATTGAAAAATTTTTTACGGAGATAGGTCCTGTTTGGTCGGCATTAATTGCTACCACATTTACCTGGGTGGTAACAGCGTTGGGAGCATCGCTTGTTTTTTTCTTTAAAACTATGAGCAGAGGTGTACTTGATCCCATGCTTGGATTTACCGGTGGTGTAATGGTAGCAGCAAGCTTCTGGTCGCTGTTGAATCCAGCTATAGAAATGTCGGAAAAAATGTACCCGGGTATGAGCTGGATGCCGGCGGCTGTTGGTTTCACCTTAGGTGCTATGTTCATTTTTGTGTTAGATAAATTCACTCCCCACCTCCACATCAACTTTGGTGTAGAAGAAAAAGAAGGCTTAAAAACCAAGCTACATAAAACAACCTTACTTATTCTTGCTATTACTTTGCATAATATTCCGGAAGGTTTAGCTGTAGGTGTATTATTTGGCGCCGCTGCATTAGGGATGGAAGACGCATCTGTTTCTGGTGCTATTGCATTGGCAATAGGTATTGGTATTCAAAATTTTCCGGAAGGGATTGCTGTATCTATGCCATTAAGAAGACACGGTGTTACAAGATTAAAAAGTTTTTGGTACGGTCAACTATCTGCCATTGTTGAACCATTAGCTGGTGTAATTGGTGCAGTGGCTGTTATATACATGCAACCTATTCTTCCATTTGCATTGGCATTCGCTGCTGGCGCAATGATCTTTGTAGTGGTAGAAGAAGTAATACCGGAAACTCAACGGGATAAATATACCGACCGCTCTGTATTAGGATTTATTGGCGGCTTTGTTGTAATGATGGTATTAGATGTGGCACTGGGCTAACTTAGGAAGCCGGTCTTTTATGTCCCCGTATTAAATGTTTAAAGCGACTAAATGTTTCTGGCTTAATGTTTAAATAAGAGGCCAGATATTTCTGCGGTACCCGTTGCATCAATTCAGGATTCTTAGTTACAAAATTCAGGAACCGTTCACGGGGTGTCATTTTTACCAATTGTATTTGCCAACGATCTTTAATAACCATGGCATAGGTAATCATTAATCTTGCTAACCGTTCCATTCGGTGTGATGATGCGTACACTCTTTCCAGGTCATCGTAGGTAATCGAAACAACTGTGCTCGGTTCAATCGTTTCAATAAAGTAATCAGAAGGTAAACGACTATGAAATGATTCCTGGCTTACGATCAAATGCCCCTCCATAGAAATCTGGGTATTGATTTCATGATTACCCTTTACATAATATTTACGGATCAACCCCTTGGCAATAAAGTTGAAATAGTTTTCTACTTGTCCCTCCTTCGTTAGTAATTCTTTTTTGCCGAAACGGCGAACTTTTATAACAGGCAATAAGTTTTTGTTGAACTCTGCTTCGGTAATGTCGGTGAACTTACCCAAGTAAGATTGGAATAGCTTAATTGAATCCATAACCAGAATGAAAACATAAGGTACAACTATAATTGATTTAAATCAAGAGAATAAGCCGTTTTGTTTTGCATTTTCTGTATTTGATGCCTAAAGAACCGAACGATGAAGAATGCGACGAAAGGTACCTCGCCTAAGGCGAGACCAATAAACCTGCCTACCGGCAGGCAGGCCGAAGGCTGCCTAACAAAATATATTACTCATCTGCCCTGCTTAAAACCCTTCACCATAATCCCTTAGTTTTGCATCCTCTCTAAGATATAAACCTCTAAAAAACAATAACCAATATGGCACAAAAGATCAACGTAGCAAACCCGGTTGTAGAGCTGGATGGCGATGAAATGACCCGGATCATCTGGAAATTTATTAAGGATAAATTGATTCTCCCCTACCTGAATGTGGATATAAAATATTACGACCTCGGTATGGAATACCGTGACCAGACCAATGACCAGGTAACGATTGATGCTGCGAATGCTATCCGTGAACATGGCGTAGGTATAAAATGCGCCACTATTACTCCGGATGAAGCAAGAGTAAAAGAATTCTCCTTGAAACAGATGTGGAAGAGCCCGAACGGAACGATCCGTAATATTTTGGATGGTACTGTTTTTCGGGAGCCAATTGTTATCAGCAATATTCCTCGTCTTGTTACTAACTGGACTGCACCGATCATTGTAGGCCGTCATGCATTTGGCGATCAGTACCGTGCTACTGATACGGTGATAAAAGGAAAAGGAAAGTTGACAATGACTTTTACTCCTGAAGGTGGCGGCGAAGCACAGGTGTTTGAAGTATATAATTTTAAAGGTGATGGTGTAGCAATGAGTATGTACAACACCGACGAAAGTATTATGGGTTTTGCAAGATCCTGTTTCAATATGGCATTGAGTAAAAAATGGCCGTTATATCTTTCTACAAAAAATACGATCCTTAAAAAATATGATGGTCGCTTCAAAGACATCTTTGAAGATATCTATCAAAATGAATTTAAAACTTCGTTTGAAGCAGCTGGTATTGTGTACGAACATCGCCTTATTGATGATATGGTAGCGAGTGCATTGAAATGGAATGGCAATTTTGTATGGGCTTGTAAGAACTATGATGGTGATGTACAAAGCGATACTGTTGCACAAGGTTTTGGTTCATTAGGTTTGATGACTTCTGTATTGGTAACACCTGATGGAAAAACAATGGAAGCCGAAGCTGCACACGGAACGGTGACCCGCCACTATCGTGACCACCAGGCTGGCAAACCAACTTCTACCAATCCTATCGCCAGCATTTTTGCCTGGACAAGAGGTTTAGCTTTTCGTGGAAAGTTAGATGGCAACCAACCGCTGATCGATTTTTGCAATGCACTGGAAGCTGTTTGTATTGAAACCGTAGAAGAAGGTAAGATGACTAAAGACCTTGCTGTTTGCATACATGGCAACAAAGTAAAACATGGTGACCATTACCTGTACACAGAAGAATTTTTAGAAGCGATCGATACTAATTTGAAGAAGAAGTTGGGATAAGATAACTAACCTACTTGAAATAATAAACCCCGTCTCGGTTTGAACGAGACGGGGTTTTGTTTTTTACCCAGCTGATTGCTACTAGGATCTTCTGTTGAGTCGCACTCTTGTACGTTCGGTTCGCTACTCGGCATTTGCGAAAATTAAAATATTCAGACAATTGTATTATGTACAATAGCAGATTTAGGCGATGCATATTTTAAAAACAACTTATGTAACTTACAATCTATTGGGTCACAAAAATTAAAATGAATACCTCCCTTTTAGCAATATCAAATATGCCACCTCTTGAGGTTATAGTTTGCTTAGGAGCGGTTGCCTTGTTTTTAATTATCGACTATTTTATAACTGAGGTTAAAAAGAAGAAACAATAAAAAAGCTTTTCTCATACGGCACTCTCCAAAACCCAAAAACACAAATAGATTTATTTGGAAGAACCTTTAATGGCTCGGCAGATATACTAAGAGGCTACAATACTTCTACCATAGAAATAAAAGATGAAGCCTTTCTTGCAAAAGGGGAAGAGAAATATCAGCAAACATTACTTAAAACAAGCAACAATAACCATTTTATTAAAGGAACTGTTCTCGAACTTACCAATAAAGAATTGCTACTGGCTGATAAATACGAACCGGAAAATTATAAGGTATCAAAGTAGTGTTGGAATCAGGAAAAGAAGCCTGGATTTATATTGCTGATGTTTGAACTACGGAGACACAAAGGCACGGAGATACACGGAGAAAATCCCTGTGAACCACTGTGCCTCCCTGCCTCCGTGGTTTAAAATAAATGTGTAGCCACAATTTCCTTTACCTGCGAAGGATGAAACCATTCCATCTCCATATCTTTTTTAAACCAGGTCATTTGCCGTTTGGCATAATGGCGGGTATTGATTTTTATTCTTTCTACTGCATCGGCTAAAGAAATTTTATCTTCTAAATATTCAAATAGCTCTGCATAGCCTACTGTTTGTAATGCATTGAGGTTTTTATATAGCATCAATTGTTTTACTTCTTCCAACTGCCCGGCTTCCATCATGGCATCTACCCTGCTGTGTATGTTGCGATGCAGTTCTTCCTTCGGCAGTTCCAACCCGATCTTTATAATATTAAAATCCCGTTTTGCTTTTTCTCCCTTGCGATATGATAATATGGATTGGCCGGTGCTTTCCACTACTTCCAAAGCTCTCATCATCCGCTGCGGGTTTTGTATTTCTCCAACAGCAAAAAAGTCGGCATCTTTTTCCTGTATCTGTTGCTGTAACCACTCAATACCTTTTGCCTCGAATTCTTTTATAATCCGTTCTCTTATTACCGGATCAACTGCTGGAATAATATCCAATCCTTCACAAAAAGCTTTTATATAAAGTCCGGTGCCGCCAACCATTACCACGACATCATGCACTTTAAATAATTCCTCAGCTTTTTGCAACGCATATTTTTCAAAATCAACGGCTGTTACTTCATCCTGTATAGAATGAGAAGCTATGAAATGATGATTTATAGTTTGTAATTCTTCTTCAGAAGGTCTTGCTACTCCAATCTTCAATTCTTTAAAACATTGACGGCTATCGGCTGAGATAATTTCTGTTTTAAAATGTTGAGCCAACTGAATAGCAACACTTGTTTTTCCAACTGCAGTGGGGCCTGCAATGACGACAACTGTTTTATGTTTTGCTACTGATGTCATTTTATTTAAAACCCCGGCATATAGGCCGGGGCAATGAAATTTTATACAAGATTCAATAGTTTAGGCTTCTTCATCTCCGTCTTCAGCAATCACTTCGCTATCGCCACCGAGGTCTTCGCCATCTTCATCTTTTTCGCCAAAGCCTTCGCCAACTTGTGTCAGGTCGTACTTCTCTTCAATGTCTGCAAACTTTGGACCCAGCAAACCTTTTGTTCCGTACTGACTTGGCGCAATGCCTTCTGTTCTAACCGTTGCAGGATAGGTAATTTTTGGATTCTCTTCTTTCGAAACATTTATCAGCTCTATTAAAAAGCCCCAGTTTCTATTAAAATCATACTGGTAAATAAACCGCTGGTTAGGATCTTTGATTTCTGAAGCGATAGTTGTTTCACTCATCAT
>CAZXMP010000115.1:0-13283 GCA_964641575.1 uncultured Chitinophaga sp.
GAAAAATATTTTGTGCAGATAGCTAAAAGAATGGAAAAGCACCTGGGAGAATCTATTCTTGACTCAATTGTGTATAAAAAATCATATTCGGTAACAGAATTTGTAAATGATTACAACTCGTTTAAAGGCAATGCATATGGATTAGCAAATACCTTATTACAAACTGCCATATTCCGGCCCTCTTGTCAAAGCAAAAAAGTGAAAAATTTATTTTATACCGGGCAATTAACGGTGCCGGGTCCGGGTGTTCCGCCCAGTTTAATAAGCGGGGAAGTAGTGGCTAAACAAGTAATAAAAACAATGAGATAATTTATTAATTTAGAATTAGGGTTAAGTTGTTTCATACTACAAGTGAAGATTGCAGTCGTATCGTGACAAAAAATTATAGCACCTCTTTCTCTTCTGCTATACAAATGCTGCATGTGGATTTGCAAACACCTGTTTATAATATTTATGGTTTTGTAAGATTTGCGGATGAAATTGTTGATACTTTTCATGAATATGATAAAGGCTTATTACTGGAACAGTTCAAATTGGAAACCTACGCAGCCATTGAAAGGGGCATTAGTCTTAATCCGGTATTAAATAGCTTTCAGCGAACAGTTAATGAATATAATATTGACCATAAATTAATCGATGCCTTTTTTCATAGCATGGAATTAGATTTATGTAAAACGAAATACGACAAAAAAGGCTATACTGAATATATATATGGTTCTGCTGAAGTTGTTGGACTTATGTGCTTGTATGTTTTTTGTGAAGGGAAAAAGGAGCTGTATCAAAAATTAGAGAAACCAGCAAGAGCTCTGGGGGCGGCTTTTCAAAAAGTAAATTTTTTGCGGGATATAAAAGCTGATTATACAGGACTGGCCAGGGTTTACTTTCCGGGTTGTGATTTTGAAAATTTTACCACACAACAAAAAAGAGATATTGAAGAAGAGATAAGTAATGATTTTAAAGAAGCGTATGAGGGAATTTTAAACTTACCATTAAAGGCAAAGTTTGGTGTATATGTAGCATACAAGTATTATCTCTCTTTATTTAAGAAAATTAAAAGTATGCAACCGGCTAGAATATTGGAAGAAAGAATCAGAATTCCCAATTACCGCAAGGCATTAATAATTTTCAGGGCAGGAGTAAAGAATCAGTTGCGATTAATCTAACTATGCAAACGGAAAATGTAATATTAGTTGACAACAAGGACAACCCTTTGGGAACTCACGAAAAATTTGATACTCATGTAAAGGGCTTATTGCATAGAGCATTTAGTGTTTTTATTTTTAATAAAAAAGGGCAGATGTTGCTGCAGCAAAGGGCTTTGAGTAAATATCATAGTGGAGGGTTATGGACGAATGCCTGCTGTAGTCACCCTGCACCGGGAGAGCTAACAGAAATGGCAGCTTTGCGAAGACTGAATGAAGAGCTGGGTTTTCAAGTGCCGGTCGAGAAGGTTTTTGACTTTGTTTATAAAGCGGAACTTGGTAATGGATTAATTGAGCATGAGTTTGATCATGTATTTGTGGGGGAATATGAAGGCGAAATAAATTTCAATACAGAAGAAGTATTGAATTATTGCTATGCGGAAATACCAGATATCCGCTTATCGTTGCAGCAAAAACCAGAACAATTTACTGCATGGTTTCATCTGGCTTTTCCGGACATAGAAAAGTGGTGGGGTAATAATTATCAGATAAAAGTAGCCGTTTAAAATATTATAATATGGATGTTGTAAAATATATATTGGTTTTGTTGGCAACTTTTATAACCATGGAAGGTATAACATGGTGTACGCATCGTTTTGTAATGCATGGGTTTTTATGGTATCTCCATAAAGATCATCACCAGACGGAGCCGGGTTTTTTCGAAAAAAATGATGCCTTCTTTATCATATTTGCCATTCCAAGTATGTTGCTTATTTATTTTGGCACTTTTGATAATGTATGGTGGATGCAGGCCATTGGCTTTGGTATTATGGCCTATGGTTTTGCATACTTTATGGTGCATGATGTAATTATTCACCAACGGTTCAAATGGTTTACACGGAGTAATAATTCATATGTCAGAACAATCCGGTGGGCACATAAAATGCATCACAAACATTTGGACAGGCATAATGGGGAGAGTTTTGGAATGTTATATGTGCATAAAAAATATTGGGAGAAAATCCGCCGGGATAAAAAATTGATGGCCGGCAATCGAAAAGTTCAATATGCGCCTGAAGCAGACTAACGTATTCTACTTACTATCTTTAGTGTTCAAACCATCAATTGCTTAAATCAAACTCATACGATTATATTATTTGTGGTGCCGGCTGTGCAGGCCTTAGTTTATTAATGCGGATTCTTGCTGAAGAGAAGTTAGCCCATAAAAAAATATTGCTTTTAGATAAAGAACCGAAAACAGCGAACGATAGAACCTGGTGTTTTTGGGAAACTGAAAATGGTTTCTTTGATAGAATTGTTTTTAGAAAATGGGAAAAAATATCATTTTTCAGCAATGACTTTTCTTCTCCATTGAACATTGCACCCTATCAATATAAAATGATTCGTGGAACTGATTTTTATAACTATTGCTTTAGCGAAATAAATAAAAAGAACAATGTGGAAGTCGCATATGGCGATGTGAAAGGATGGGAATATGAGAAGGAAGCAATCATTTTAAAAATAGATGGAAAGAAGTACAGGTTATTGGATACTGGAACACAAATTTTCGATTCAATTTACAAGCCGGCGGAGGCAAAGAAAGGATCGATCAAATTATTGCAACATTTTAAAGGTTGGGTAATAGAAACAACAAAACCTTCTTTCGATCCCTTCGAAGCTACTATGATGGACTTCCGGGTGCATCAACAACACGGTACTACTTTTGCGTATGTACTTCCGTTTAGCAATACTTCAGCACTGATTGAATACACTCTTTTTACAAAGAATTTGTTGGAGAATAAGGAATATGATAAAGAGTTGAAAAATTACATTCATAATTTTTTGCGAATTGAAGATTATATAATTAAAGAGGAGGAAGTTGGTGTTATTCCAATGACAAACGAAAAATTAACTTTTCATGGAAAAAATGCCTGGATGATAGGAACAGCCGGGGGACAAACCAAAGCTTCTAGTGGATATACTTTTCAATTCATTCAAAAGCAATCAAAACAGATTGTTGACTATTTAGCCGCCAATAAATCATTGAATAACTTTCCTGTTACACCGGGACGATTTAGATTCTATGACAACACACTACTCCACATACTTTTTTATAATAAACTACCAGGGGATAAAATATTTTCGCAACTCTTCAAAAAAAATAAACCCCGGCAGGTGCTGAGGTTTTTAGATAATGAAAGCTCTTTAGCAGAGGAGTTGAAAATTATTTCATCGTTACCCACCTGGCCTTTTTTAAAAGCTGCTCTAAAACAGTTGTAAATATTATTGGTCTGGGTCCATTTGCATAAATTCTCTCTTCACGGCTTTAAGCATGCTAAATAACTGTGCTACTTGTATAAGCAACAGTACCATCAACGCTAATAAAACATACCAGGGAAGGTTTATCACTTTTACCCCTTCAATTTTTTGAAATTTTTCAATATGATATCCGGTTAGTGCGGAACCAAAAGCCATTCCTACCAATAAAAAAGAAATAAGTGAGTACACGACTTTCATAAACATTATCCGCATGGTAGAGTATCCAACTTTAAAATTTTCCAATATAGCTGCCGGAATGATCAGTACCAAGGCGATCCAACTCCAGTTTTTGCTAAACCATTCATTGTTGAGTGTCAGATTTAAACCGAGTACCAGCACAATAGAAAGTAGCCCCCAGGGAAATATAAGAAAAGTGGAAGGTTTGCGAGATGTAGTTGGCATATTAGTTGGTTTTGTTGTAAGAGTAAGATAGAAAATATATCGGAGAAAATAAAAAAGCCATCCGTTGGTGAAAGGATGGCTCTAGTGGCCTCGCCAAGAATCGAACTTGGATCTGGAGCTTCGGAAACTCTTATACTATCCATTGTACTACGAGGCCAATTTCTCTCTCCCAAAGGAGAGGGTTGGGGTAGGTTATTTTATTAATCCTGGTGCATTAGTAGCGAATATTTTCACCGCAATGGCGAGCAATATTACGCCAAAAAATTTTCTCACTGCAATCAAACCTGCCGGACCGAGTAGTTTGGCAATAGGGCCTAATGATTTTAGCACTGCATAAACAATTATGAGATTAATCAAAATGGCTATTAATAAAATTGTTTCTCCATAATTGGCGCCTCTTAGCGACATAATAGTAGTAAGCGTTCCGGAGCCTGCAATCAATGGAAATGCAATCGGCACCACTGTTGCTGCTTTTACATTTTGTTCACTTTTAAAAAACTCTAATCCTAATACCATTTCGAGTCCCAGGATAAAAATTACGATGGAGCCACCTACAGCAAATGATCCTACGTCTAAACCAAGAATTCCTAAAAAAGCTTCGCCAATAAACATGAATATGATCATTAGTGCACCGGAGATCAACGTGGCCTTGAATTCATTCATGCCGCCCATCTTTTGCTTCAGCGAAATTAAAATGGGAACAGAGCCTACAATATCAATTACGGCAAACAACGTAAATGTTACCGTCAGTAGTTTATTAAAATCTATACTCATAAAAGAGTTTTGGCAAAAGTAGGATAAGCTAAACAATAAGGCGGCAACATTCTGTTACCGCCTTATTGCTTTTACCGATAAATGAATTTTTCCTTGAACAGCTCGACTTCGTTTTGCAACTGGGTCAAACAGTTGCGACATAGACAATCATTGTATCGCAGCTCTATATAAGCTTTTTGCTCTACTGTCATGGTAATGCCAAAGCATTGGCATTGTGTAATGTTCCCAGCCTTACATTCAAATGCCGTTTTACAACGGGGGCAATTTTTAGTTTCATGCTGGCACATAAATAATATTTACAATTGAAAACTTACGCCTGTCGTAAAGTTGAATCTCCTGGTATTGTATCCCAAAAAATCAAAATAGAGTTTGTTGGTGATATTTTTTAAGTCAAGAAATAGTTTTGCGTCTTTGGCAAATTTATATTCACCATACAGATCAATTGTAGTATAGCCCTTTAATATTTCCGGGACACCTGCATATACATATTCATCTCGTTTACCTACTGCATGAATTTGTGTACTAACAAAAAAAGCATCGGATACTTGCAGCCCTGCTGTTAGGTTGAGTGCATGTTTTGGGATCCGGTACAAATTAAAATACGAAGTATCTTTTGCTAAAGGAGAACCTGTTCCATCAAATGCTGCGGTTGTTTCTCCATTTGTGTAAGTGTAGTTAGCAGCAATGTTTAGTTTGCCAACTGTATAACTGGCTTCAAATTCTACCCCGTAGTTAGTTTGCTTTGCTGCATTTAAATACTTGCTTTCAAAGGTTGACGGGTTAGATGTATAAACGATAGCCTCATTAGTGTTCCGATAAAAGCCTACGATTCTTGTTTTAAAAGATTTGATAGATAATAGCTCAGTACCAACTTCCCCCACAATTCCTTTTTCTGCTGTCAGGTCAATATTACCCGCAAACGCATCAAATAATTGATAAAGTGTAGGTGCTTTAAAGGAAGAGTAAAGGTTTGCAAAGATCTTGGCCTTGTTTTTTATAAGATAGGATGGATTGAAACTAAAAGTAATATTTGTTCCGTATTCAGAATGAAAATTTAGACGGCTGCCAAGCTCCACGTTAAAATCATTCTTATTATAGATTACGGATGCGTAAGGACTTATTTGATCCATCTTACCAATTAATGGCTCTGGACTATAAGGTCCAAATGATCCTGTAGACCAATAGGTTTGATTGGTATTATTAAATCTATAATCACCACCGACTAAGATTTCCCAATCAGTAAATTTCCAGGCACTGTACAACTCAGCAAAATGGGTTCGACCGATATAATTGCTTTTTTGATAAACCGAGTAAGGATTGGGCTTGTGCAAGGAGTCGTTCAGGTAATCTCTTTCTGCCCGGTTAAAATTATAATTGGCATGAAGTGTTCCTTTGTTAAAAGTATACACTACTCCTACCCCTGCTTGTTGATTATTATTTTTTACAGCGTAATCTCTTTCATCATTAAAAGCAGATGCATCCAATTCTGTATTGTAATTACTATAGGTTCCAGATAAATTAATTTTTATTCTTTTGCCTGCGGCAAAACCAAATCTTCCGTTTGCAACATGCTGGTCATAACTATCTTTATCAAAATTGCCTGCGTTGTTTTTATCAGTTGCTATAGAAAATCCATCTGATGAAAGATGTGTGTAGTTTAATGAATAATCAACAGCACTATTTCTGCCACTAATGCCAAGCGATTGTTTTAATGTAGTATAACTTCCAGCAGTAAAATTTCCGTTCACATTTATTTTATTGGCCGTTGCTTTTTTGGAAATAATATTTATAACTCCCATCACCGCATCAGAACCATATAAAGTTGATTGCCCTCCTTTCAATATTTCAATTCTTTCGATCTGATCTGTACTAATAAAATTCAAGTCGAAATAATTGGTTATAACTGAAGGGTCATTTACCGGTATGCCATCTAATAGAATTAGAACATTACCAGCCGATGCGCCACGAATACTAGCGGTTAAGTTGGTGCCTGGATTATTGTTTGCTCCGATCATAGTGGTGCCAACAACAGTATTAAGCAATTCGCTTAATGTTTTGCCACCGTTTTTTTCCAGTTGTTCCCGGTTAATTACGGAAATCACTTTTCCTGTTTCACTTTGTTTTTTAGGATACTTGTTTGCGGTTAAAACCACTTCATCTAATGACGTCGTGTCTTTCTGCGCCAGTAGCTGACTGCCAATAATAACAGCAGCCACTACAAAAAATTGTTTTTTCATTTTTTAATGAAATTTTTGTTGTGACTGCTTCCGGAAAAAGTTGTTGGTGAAAACACCAAACAACGGGATAGAAATATAAATGTCCTGCGACTTTTACATCTCATGCCTTTCACCCGAAAGCTGAATGTTGTTTACTTGATGTGGCAGGTCTTCTGGCTAAAGCGTTGTTGAAACCTTCCCATTCGGATGAGCCGAAACAGTGGTATCTCTTCAACAATTTTACTCTTAAAGCCCTCTTTCGGAGGGTTTGTGAGGCTTCTTACAGCTACGGGGATAGCGTCAGATTTTGACTGACTTCCCTTTTAACCCCGACAAGTCGGGGACCAAATCTGTGCAAATGTAAGCAGCACAAATTATTTTGGAGGAAGAGTTTTCAACAGGATGGTGGAGAAAATTTTGAACTTAGCTTTAGTAATTCTGCTCATCGTCCCTTGCGGCCTAAGGCCTGTTAATTTATTTTCTTCCAGCGGAAGAGAATAAATTAATCACACTTGTACTGATGTAACCTGTCTGCCGACAGGCAGGTTCTACTGAGCTTGCCGAAGTATCAGCAATTCTTATTTGGGTTTGTGATTGCCTTTTAATCTATGCAACAATTATTTTTATTGGAATAAACTTTGCTATGTTTATTCAGTCAATCTTTCCATTATTCAACCGCATGATGCAATTCTAAAAAACTTCCTGGTATTTTAACAAAGATGAATGTACTTAACGCTGATTTTTTTCGTTGAGTAATTACGGCCATCTCTCCCCTTTACCTTTTCCTGCATTATTTTTTACCAAAGCTGCTGTATTTATATACCCGCAGAAGATGTTCATCATTTTCTGATAAAAAACATATACCATGCACAACAGCTTAAAATTTATAATAACAATAATTATTGCAGCCTCTTTACATTTTTCATTGCAAGCACAGGTTAATGTGGCAAAGTATGAAATTGGCATAGCGGCAGCAGGATTTATTTACCAGGGCGATCTTACACCCAACCGCTTTGGTTCTTTTGAAACCATGCGTTTCGGAATTAATGTTCATGGAAGTAAAATAATGAGTCGCTCTTTTTTAATGCGGGCCAATCTTGCCATAGGTGGTTTAAAAGGTGATGAGGGGATATATGATGATCCTGAATTTCGAAAACAACGAAATTTTAATTTCCGGTCCCCGGTTGCAGAGCTATCGCTATTGCTGGTATGGAATCCTTTAGCAACAAACTATGCAGACAGAGGCTTTTCACCCTACCTTTTTGGCGGGCCGGGATTAAGTTTAGTGAATATAAAAAGAGACTGGAGTAATTTTAACGCAGCCTATTTTGGTGATGGATCTGATTTACCTGACCGTATTGCTGCGGATGCAGCACATTCGCTGCCGAGATTAACTCCTGTAATTCCACTGGGGGTTGGTGTACGATATGGACTTACACAACGAATTGCTATTAACGCTGAAACATCTTACCGGTTAACTTTTACCGATTATTTGGATGGGTTTAGTCAAGCGGCTAATCCTGCAAAAAAAGATCATTACCAAACAATATCTATTGGCGCCATTTATAGAATCGGCAAAAAGAATATGCTGGATTGCCCGGTTGTAAGGTATTAACTTGCTATCACTAATTTTTCGCTGGCTTTACCCATTGAAAAGAAATACCGGCATAGTAATTTCTTTTTGGTGCTGCATTGTAAAAACGATTCCCTGCAGCATTAATATCATTGCCTAAGCTATACGTTTCGTTAAGTAAGTTATCGGCACCAGTAAAAAAATCAAGTTTATATTTCTTCTGTAACAATTTACTCCAACCTATTTTAGTGCCAAGCAGTTGATAAGCATCTGCTGTAGCTGTATTCGCATCATTCAAATAAATTCGGGAGGCTGAATACCAGGTAAGATTAACGTAGAAGCCATTCTTAAGTTGTAAGTCAGCAACAGTTGAAAAAGTAGCAGCCGGCACAGAAGGAACAGTTTTACCAGAAAAATTATCCGTGCCTTTTATAAAACTGCCATAGCGAAAGTGATTGAGAGTATAATTGACTTTCAGGTTCAAATAATCAATAAGGTTTTTGCTTTTGGTAACTAATAAATAGCTTCCATATAATTCAAGTCCTTTTTGTTTTACGTCACCTGCATTTACAAAAAAGTCTGCTCCAGCAATATCCCGGCGTTGTACCAATGCATTATTTAGTTTGAAGTAAAAACCTGTTGCCTCAAGTAATAATCTTTTTTTGGAATTATACCAGGAGGCTGTTAGCTCATAATTCCATCCATATTCAGCTTCCAATTCTGTGCTGATAACTCCTGTTGAAGGAAGCAATTCGGCCATTGTGGGTGGCGAAAACCCTCTGGATACAGTTGTTTTTACTGAAAGCTTATCAGTTATTTTTTTGCGTAGCGAGATTCTTGGGGCTAATTCATTTTGATAACTGCGTCGCTGCTTCATTACCGGGTAAGAGCTCAGTCTTGTAAAATCAACTTTAGTTTTATTGAGACTGATACCAGCATTAAAGATCCAATCAGTATTGATACTATAATCTGCCTGCACAAAAAAACTATACGTCGTATAATTAATATCGTCGTTTGTTTGTAAGGTGTCGGGGTTGCCATTTTTATTTTTAGCAACCTGTGTGTTAAAGTACCCTTGTTGCAATTCGCTGCCAGCAACAAGTTGAAAATCCTTTTGCCGGTCATATTTTTTTATGTAACTAAAAATCGTTCTTCCGCCAAAGCTGGGTTCGTTTCTTCTTTCATAGTTACGAATGGCCGGGTTTTTTATTTGACTAAAGGCTCCGTATAAAGTTGTACTGTTTTTAAACGAGGCATTGATGTTGTAAACATTAGTAAATCCTGCTGTAATATTTTTTTGATAAATACCAGCCTTTGCATCTATGGCTGATGGGAAGCCGCCTCCTGCCGGTCTTGCTGCCCTGGGGTTTGCAGCAAACTCTGCCAGCGTTAATGCTCCGGGTGTTTGATAATACATATCACTGAATAATACCGATGCAGTAAGCTGTTGCTTTGCCGATAATTTTAATTGTGATATCCATGAAAAATTATCCCGTCGCATTTTTGTTTGTAAACGATAACCATCTGATTGGTTGTGCGCATAAGTAACTTGATTTTTGTTATCTCCCTTGCCAAATCTTGCAGCAGCTAAAATGGTTTGTAAGTTGTAGCTGCCAGTGTTGTATTCAACGGAAGTGCCGGGTTGCCAACGGTCAAAATTATTTATCAGTATTAACCCACCAGTTCCGGCACCATACATACTACCAGCCGGGCCTTTAAAAATCTCAATATTGGAGAAATTATTATGAGCAAATTGATTAAAATAAGTATTGCCCCCCGGATCGGTAATTGGAATATCGTTCCAGTACACTTTTATATTTCTTACGCCAAACGGAGAACGCAGCGAGCTGCCCCGGATACTAAGCCGGTAGCTACCCGGACTTCTTTCTTCCATCCGAACTCCGCTAATTGTATTAAAAGCATGAACAAAAGAATTTTTATTCTGCATATCGGCAACATTCCGGTCAATTATTTTTACAGTGGAAGCTGTAAGCCTGGCTTTCCTGTTTTGTTCAAATGCTCTTATCGTAACCTCCTCTAAGGTTTGTAATGAATCAGCTTCTTCCTGTTGTGAAAAAGAAGGAAAGCAAAAGAATAATGTATATAAAAGGATTACAATTTTTTGCATAATCAGGCCGCCTGCGGCATAGCAAGTTAGATTGTTTTCTTAGTATCTTCAAGCCATGACAGCAAAGAATAAATTAGGATTGTTTTCCCTCACCATGATTGTAATAGGGCTGGTAATTGGTACCGGTATATTTCGCACATCAAAAGATGCCGCCGCCGCCGCCGCTACCCCCACCATATTTTTCTCTGCCTGGATCGTTGCCGGACTTGTTGCTATATGTGGTGCATTAACTTATGCTGAAATCGGAAGCCGATACCCGGTTACCGGCGGTTATTATAAAATATTTTCATACGCTTATCATCCTTCGCTGGCATTTGGCATTAATATAATAATACTTATTTCCAACGCTGCCTCTTTGTCCGGCGTGGCATTAATAGGGAGTGAATATATAACACCTTTGTTATTTGAAGCAACCAGCATTGAACAGTTTAAGCCATTTGTGGCCATGGGCGCCATTATACTTTTTTATGGCGTAAACCTGCTGGGATTAAGAATGAGTTCTCAAACACAAAATGTATTGATGGTGATAAAGATCTTAATGCTGTTGGTGATTATTGCGGCATTATTCTTTCCTGCTATACATAGTACAGCACCGGTACTGATCGATGAAAGTAAAACATCGAATGCAGCATTGTTACTATCATTTGGGGTTGCATTAAAAGCAACCTCTTTTACCTATGGAGGTTACCAGCAAACTATCAATTTTGGAGAGGAGGTGGAGAACCCCAGGAAAATAATCCCCAAGGGAATTTTTATTGGTATTATTGTGATCATCGCTTTGTACCTCCTGGTAAGTTACTCGTATGTAAAAGTGATAGGCTTTAATAATTTAAAAGAAACAAGTGGCATTGCGTCTGTGGTGGCAGAGAAAATGTTTGGGACTACCGGAAAATACGCCTCCAGCATTTTATTATTTCTTGCCGTATTGGCCTATGTAAATGTGTTGCTTTTAAGTAATCCCAGGGTAATGTATGCCATGAGTACGGATGGTATTTTGCCTAAAATGTTTCAGCAAAAAGATACAAAGAGAGATGTACTTACCGTAAGTCTTACTGTTTTTGCAGCGATTTGTGTTATTGTGTTGTTCTTTGCGGATAAGTTTGAAAAAATACTCAGCTTTACCATCTTTCTTGACTCTATTGGAATGGCTACTTCTGCCGCTACTATTTTTATTTTACGTAAAAAGACCCGGCATTTAAATGGAACAGGTATTTACTCGATGAGGCTTTACCCGTTTGTTCCCTTGCTTTTTATAATTGCGTATATTTTTGTAGGAGTGATGATAGCGGTAAAAGAACCACAACTGGCATTAACCGGAGTGAGTGTACTGGCAGCATTTATTCTTATTTATTTTTTGGTAAAAGGTTTTAAAAAGGCGAAGGCATAATATGGATATTTCACAAATCATCAATGAACTGGGTGAAGACCGGGAAAATTATTTTAATGCGGTGGCTCCACCCATTATGCAGACCAGCAATTTTACTTTTAAAAAAGTAGCCGATCTCCATAAAGCATTTGCCGATGAAATGGGTGGCTATTTGTACAGCCGTGGTTTAAATCCTACGGTTGATATTTTGAGAAAAAAATTGGCGGCATTGGATGCTGCAGAAGATTGTTTGGTATTTAATAATGGGGCAGCAGCTATTTTTGCCGGCATTTTTGCCAATATAAAATCAGGTGATCATATTGTATCTGTTGCAAAGCCCTATACCTGGGTACAAAAAATGTTTGATGTGATTTTACCCCGCTTTGGAGTAACAGTTACTTATATTGATGGAACTACTATTGCCAACTGGCAAAATGCCACAAAGGATAATACAACATTTTATTATTTAGAATCACCCAATAGCTGGGACTTTGCCCTTCAGCCAATAAAAGAAGTTGCTGCATTGGCAAGATCAAAGAATATTACCACCTTAATAGATAATAGTTATTGCACG
This sequence comes from uncultured Chitinophaga sp., assembly GCA_964641575.1. Taxonomy (GTDB): domain Bacteria; phylum Bacteroidota; class Bacteroidia; order Chitinophagales; family Chitinophagaceae; genus JJ008. Next base: position 12,495 of record CAZXMP010000115.1, read on the forward strand.
CCACTTTATCAACAACCCATTGCAATGGGAATTGATATGGTCATGCAAACAGCCACTAAATATATTGGAGGGCATAGCGATACATTAGGTGGTGTGTTAAGTGGTACAAAGACCATGATGAAGAAAATATTTGATAGTGAATATTTGAATATTGGAAGTGGCATTCAACCTTTTAATGCCTGGCTGCTGATTCGTGGCTTACGAACATTGCCTGCTAGGATTGAACGAATTACCAAATCAACAGCAGCGGTAGTTGCTTTTATGCAGCAACAACCGAAAGTGGAGTCGGTAATTTTTGTGGGGGATGCATCTTTTCCACAGTATCAATTGGCTAAACAGCAGATGACAGGGGCTTGCGGACTTTTTACTTTTGTTTTGAAAACAACGGAGATGTCATCCATTGTTCAGTTCTGCGAATCCCTGCAACATATAATGATGGCGGTAAGCTGGGGCGGACATGAAAGTTTGATCATACCCAAATGTGCCGGATTAAAAGAGGAAGATTTCGATCCTTCCAATACCGAACATCGTTATATCCGCATGTATGTTGGGCTGGAAGAACCGGATTATCTGATCGCAGATCTATCGCAAGCTCTTGATAAGATCGTCTAAATTTCTTTTATAGTTGCGCTGAGTTCTTTGCAGGAGACTCGGCTTGGAAGTAGCGGATATTTGTATATTTATGTAAGCAATGCCACCCCCGACAGGGATGTGTTCTTTGATAATTTACAGGTTAGCCATATAAGAGGGCAGATGCTGGAAGAGACCCATTATTATCCGTTCGGGTTA
>CAZXMP010000116.1:0-13243 GCA_964641575.1 uncultured Chitinophaga sp.
CCGGGCCGCCAGATACCAAATGGACTTAATCCAAATTTTACATGTGGCTTTGCTGCTTTTATATTTTTATACAATCGTTCTATAAAAACATTCACTGCATTTCGTCTCCAATCGCCTCTTGATAATTTACCACCTTTTTGCTGGTATGCTTTCCAACTAGCAGTATCCGGAAAATCTGCATTGCCATTATACGAAGGGTAGGGATAAAAATAATCATCGAAGTGAACACCGTCAATATCATACCGGTTTACCAAATCCATCACAACAGCATTAGAATGATCTTGTGTACCCTGTTGTGCCGGATCAAGCCACCAATAACCTTCTTTTAAAAATAAAGCAAGCTCTGGCCTTTTTTTCACAATAGAATGTTCCGTTACTTCTTTTCCATCTTTATGATGTGCCCGGTAAGGATTTAACCACACATGCAATTCAATTCCTCTTTCATGTGCCGCAGCAATCCAGTATTCCAGTGGATCGTAATAAGGATCAGGAGCTTTTCCTTGTTGACCACTCAAGTAATATGACCAGGGTTCCAAATCACTTTTATATAATGCATCTGCTTGTGGTCTTACTTGTAATATCACTGCATTGAAGTTGTTGGTAGCTAAAAAGTCAAGCAACTTGATAGCTTCCTTTTTTTGTTCTTCCACTGGTAAGCCCGGTTTGCTTGGCCAGTTAATATTTGCAACAGTTGCTACCCACGCAGCTCTAAATTCTCTCATGGCTCTTGGTGTACCAGCATCTGTTGCTGTAACAGTAGTTACAGGTTTTATGGAAGTACATGCATATAATAGAATACAAGATGCAATTAGCGGAGCAACTATTTTTTTAATCATATCATTTTACTTTATAAACTTTTTAAAAGTAGTATAAAATGAAATGATTTACTGCTGGTTTATGCGGGTGGAATGTTGGGAGATTTTTCTAGAAAATAAAAAAACCGCTTCTGCAAAGAAGCGGTTTAAGAAAAAAGCAGTAACAACTTATCTTAAGAACAACATTTCTCTATACTTGGGTAAATACCATTCACGGTCGTCAACTAATAATTCAAGCTTATCAACATTGTAACGGATGTCGTCAAAGAACGCATCTTTTACCTGGCTTTGGTAAGCGATTGCTTTTGTTCTTGTATTATCCATATTATTACAAACCTTTCTGGCTTCGATCATTTTTTCAACCAGGTCGCTTGTTTTATTAATGTGCAATGATATTTTTTCTAATATCTGTTTTTGATTGGCGAATGTGGCTTCTGGTAATCCAGCTTCTTTTAATCCTTGAATGTTATTTGCCAATAAATTCTGGTAGCGAATAGCCGGAGGTAAAATGTGGCTGGTTGCCAGCTCACCCATAATGCGGCTTTCAATTTGTACTTTCTTAATATATTTTTCCAGTTCAATTTCATGTCTTGCTTCTAATTCACTATGAGAGTAGATATTATTGCTCTCAAATAAATGCTTGGCTTTTTCAGTTACCATGGCATCCAAAGCAAGTGGTGTAGTTTTTACATTTTCCAAACCTCTTTTTTCTGCTTCTTTTGCCCATGCTTCGCTGTAACCATCACCTTCAAATAAAACTTTTTCGCTATCAACAATATACTGACGGATAACATGCATAATGGCAATTTCTTTTTTCTCGCCTTTGCTTATTAATTCGTCCACTTCTTTTTTAAATTTCTTCAATGTGTCAGCCATAATGGTGTTCAACACTGTCATCGGGTTGGCACAGTTGGCAGAAGAACCCACCGCTCTGAATTCAAATTTATTTCCGGTAAATGCAAATGGCGAAGTACGGTTACGATCTGTATTATCCATGAGCAATTCAGGAATGCTTTTATGAATATCGATTTTCAACATGCTCTCATCGGTCTCATCCATTTTTTCTGAAACTCTTTCTTTCACATCATTCAATACTTTACTCAGGTATTGGCCAATGAAAACAGAAATGATAGCAGGAGGTGCTTCGTTAGCCCCAAGACGATGATCGTTTGGTGCAGATGCGATAGATGCTCTCAGAATATCAGCATAATCATGCACGGCCTTAATTGTATTTACAAAAAAGGTAAGGAACATTAAATTGGTTTTTGGTGTTTTACCGGGGGCTAATAAATTAACACCGGTATCAGTTGCCATACTCCAGTTATTGTGCTTGCCACTACCGTTGATGCCTGCAAATGGTTTTTCATGTAATAAAACTCTAAGGCCATGCCGACGGGCCACTCTTTCCATCACATCCATTAATAATGAATTGTGATCCACAGCCACACTCACTTCTTCAAAAATTGGTGCACACTCATATTGTCCGGGTGCTACTTCATTATGTCTTGTACGGAGAGGTATGCCGAGTTTGTAAGATTCTGTTTCAAAATCTCTCATGTATGCATACACTCTTTCAGGAATAGAACCGAAGTACTGATCTTCCAATTGTTGATTCTTTGCAGATGAATGACCATAAACTGTTCTGCCAGTCATAACCAGGTCAGGTCTTGCATTGAACAAGGCTTCGTCTACTACAAAATATTCTTGTTCCCAACCAAGAGTAGGAGTTACTCTTGTTATATTCTTATCAAAATAATTGCAAACTTCAACAGCTGCTTTATTCAATGTATCCAATGCTTTTAATAAAGGAGCTTTATAATCTAATGACTCACCAGTGTAAGAAACAAAGATCGTAGGGATGCACAATGTTTTTCCCTGACCGATCTCCATAATGAAAGGGGGAGAAGATGGATCCCAGGCTGTATAACCTCTTGCTTCAAAAGTTGCTCTCAATCCACCGCTTGGAAAAGAAGAAGCATCAGGTTCTTGTTGAACCAATGCATCGCCTTCAAATTGTTCGATTGGAGTTCCATCGCCTTTTAATGTAAAAAACGAGTCATGTTTTTCGGCAGTAGTGCCGGTTAGTGGTTGAAACCAGTGTGTAAAATGGGTAACACCTTTTAACTCTGCCCATGCCCGCATGCCGGTAGCAATCTGGTTAGCTACAGCTCTGTCAATTTTTTGACCGGCTTTAATGGAGGATTGAAGACTTTTATAAGCTTCATCGCTCAAAAATTCACGGGCAGTTTTTAAACTAAATACATTGCTTCCGAAAAGAGCGGTAATTTTTGGGGAAGCATCCACCCTGGTATCAATGCTGGTGGAGAGATTGTTGATAGCGTTAAAACGAAGTGACATTTGGATATAATTTTGGGCAAAAAACGGCTATTGCTTCAATTATTCCAATTATTTTTTGCTATAATGTTTATTATTTCGACTTTTTGTGAATAAAATGAATAAAAATATTAATTAAAGACGTAGAAAATAGTGTTATTCAACGGAATTAATAACATCATTTTTATTTTTAATATTATTTGAAAATATCCTTCCTAGTCGTGGCCAATCTATTCTTGCAGCCATGGGAATAACCAAAAGTGGCATAATTACACTTCTGTATCGCACAATTGCTCCTAAATTGTTTACACTAAAGCCGATGGTAAGTAAAAGCGAAGCGGAAAAGAAAATGCAGAAATAAACCAGGTTTTTTGAAGTGATGCCGTTGGTTCTGCAAAAAAGGAAAAGAAGAAACATCAATAAAATCAAATTGATTTCAATTGCGGCTGCTAAAGAAAGTATGTGTCGTACATCACTTGGATAAGGTCTTATTGTAGAAAGATTAATTGCCTGAGGGGTATTCTTTAAAAAACTTATGGCCGTGGGTTCCAGTTCTTTTATTGGAATGCTTGAATTTCCTCCTTTTAGTTGCATAAACTCCTGCTGTTTGGTAACTACTGCCTGGGGAAAATCAAGTTGCGGATTTATATAACGGGCATTGAAAAAAAGCAGGCCGAAAAATATATAAACTCCTGCAAAAATAGCAATGCCAAATTGGGGTCGCCTGTTCGCTATTAGCCAGGCTACAATAGCCGGGGCTATAATGATGATGATAAAATTTCTTAGCGTCAATAACAAAAGGAGGCCGGCCAATAAGTAAAGAAATCTTTTAAATCCTAGTCTTTTGTCTTTAAGGCTGAAATAGATAACGTAGATAATAAGCGAAATACTGGTAAAAATTAGTCCCTCTTTATGTAGTCCACTGGTCCAATATAAAAATGAAGGAACAAGAAATGTGGCTAACAGAACAGGAATTTTTTTACCTGGAAAAACATCTGTCATTACTCTATAAATGGCAATTGCGCCAAAAAGAGTAATAAATGAATAGAAAATAACATTCACATAATAATATCCAAAACTAAATACATTGAAAACAGAAAGAATTTTAATAAAAGTATTTCCCTTCAGGTCATTCCAGTAGGAGTCATTGGAGCTGAAAAATTTGTTCACTCCACCTTCGTAAGGGTCACGAAAAAGATTAGTGAAATATTCACCGGGGTTGTTATATAATAAATGATATTCTTGTATACCGCTGGCATGATAACCCCATGTATCCTGCATTTGTGCCAGCCCGCCATAGTAAAGACCAATCCACCCGTAAAAGATCCCAGCCATAATCTTCAATAGAAAAATTATGATCAGTTGTGCTTTACTCAGCCCGGTTTGAGTAAAGAATTTTACTTTGGTAGTTAACCAGGCAAAAAGTATAAGATAAGCAACAAAAATCAGGTACTCCAAAGTAAAGTTTTGTGGCACAAAATAAGCGTTAAATACGGGGCAGAGGAAGTATAACACAACTATTTTTTAACTTATGCATGTTGTCAGCATAAAGTTGACAAGTTCTGTTTTATACCATGGCTCACAAGCCGTAAATTTGCCGCTCAATATATAGCCTCCATGGAAGTAACAGTAAAAACAGCACAGCAGCTTCGCTTAACAGAGCAGGAATTTGAATTGATCAAAGAAAAATTAGGTCGTACCCCCAACTTCAATGAACTCTGTGCTTTTTCCGGTATGTGGAGTGAGCATTGCAGCTATAAAAACTCTATCAAGTGGTTGAAGACATTACCAAGAGAAGGTGGAAGAATGCTGGTAAAAGCTGGTGAAGAGAATGCTGGGTTGATGGATATTGGAGGAGGTCTTGGTGTAGTGTTTAAAATTGAATCACATAATCATCCTTCAGCCATTGAACCATTCCAAGGTGCAGCTACTGGTGTAGGTGGAATCCATAGAGATATTTTTACGATGGGTGCAAGACCTATCGCTTCATTAAATTCACTACGTTTCGGAAATTTAGAAGAAGATAAAACGCAGCATTTATTATCAGGTGTAGTACACGGTATTGGTCATTACGGAAACTGTTTCGGTGTACCAACTGTTGGTGGTGAAATTTATTTTGATGAATGTTATCATACCAACCCATTGGTAAATGCCATGAGTGTGGGTATTGTAAAAGCTGGCGAAACAGTTTCTGCAACGGCACTTGGAAAAGGAAATCCTGTAATGTTTGTTGGAAGTGCAACGGGTAAAGATGGTATTGGTGGCGCCTCATTTGCATCAGCAGATATAACTGCAGAAAGCACACAGGAATTACCAGCCGTTCAGGTGGGTGATCCTTTCCAGGAAAAGAAATTATTAGAAGCTTGTTTAGAAGTAATACAAACAGGAGCGGTAGTAGGTATGCAGGATATGGGAGCTGCGGGCATTATTTGTTCTACCGCAGAGATGAGTGCAAAAGGCGAAGTGGGAATGAGAATTGATTTGGACAAAGTTCCAACCCGCCAGAATAATATGAAAACATGGGAGCTTTTATTAAGTGAAAGCCAGGAAAGAATGTTGCTCGTTGCTGAAAAAGGAAGAGAAGAGGAAGTAACAAAAGTTTTTACCAAATGGGATTTGCCTTGTTCCGTAATAGGAGAAGTTACTGATGATGGTATATTGAATTTCTATATGAATGGAGAATTGGAAGCTTCATTACCTGCACATGAATTGGTATTAGGTGGCGGCGCACCACAATACGATAGAGAATATACAGAGCCTAAATATTTAGCGGAAATAAAGAAATTCAATCCAAATACAGTAGATGTTCCGGAAGATTTAAAAAGTATTGCAGAGCAAGTTGTAAAACTTCCTTCTATAGCATCGAAACGTTGGGTGTACAACCAATATGATAGTATGGTTGGTACTAATAACACATCTACCAACGCACCAACAGATGCTCCATTGGTAATTGTGAAAGGAACAACTAAAGCATTAGCAGTAACTACAGATTGCAACAGTCGGTATGTTTTTGCCGATCCATATAAAGGTGCGATGATTGCCGTAAGCGAGGCAGCAAGAAATATTGTTTGCACAGGTGGTCAGCCATTAGGTGTTACTAACTGCTTGAATTTCGGGAATCCATACGACCCGGAAGTGTACTACCAGTTCGTACATGCTATAAAAGGAATGGGAGAAGCTTGCAGAAAATTTGAAACTCCCGTTACAGGAGGTAATGTAAGTTTCTATAATCAAAATCCTGATGGACCAGTATATCCTACGCCAACAATCGGTATGGTGGGATTGCTGGAAGATGTCAGCAATAAAATGACGTTGGATTTTAAAGAAGAAGGCGATGTTGTTTTATTGATCGGCTATTCTAACAACGATATTAATTCATCGCAATATCTCGCAAAAATTTGTGGAGTTGAATTATCACCGGTACCGCATTTTGAATTAGAAGAAGAATTGAAATTGCAGCAAAAAATTACTGAGCTGATCAGCAAAAAATTAATTGAATCTGCACATGATGTAAGCGAAGGTGGTTTGTTTGTAACCTTATTAGAGTCTGCTTTCCATCGCAACCTTGGTTTTGATGTGGTGGCTGCTGATTATAATGTCCGGAAAGATGCGCAGTGGTTTGGCGAAAAGCAAAGCAGGGTGGTGGTTTCAGTTAAAGCAAATAAACTAAAAGAGGTTAAAGATGCCTTAGGTAATCATCCGTTTGAAGAATTAGGTGTTGTAACAAGTGGTTCGGTGGAAGTAGATGGAATGGAATGGGGAACAATTGATTCATGGAAGGAGCAGTATGATACTGCTATCGAAAATTTTTTATCAAAAGAAGAAGCCGGTTCGGCATTAAGCTCAATATAAATGGATAAAGGGAAAACAATTTTGTTAACGGGTGCTGCCGGGTTTATCGGTAGCTACCTCCTTGGCTATCTTAATAAAAAAGGATTTGCCAATATCGTTATAGTAGATGATTTTAGCGAAGAAGACAAATGGTTCAATTTCGATGCGAAGCAATTTTCGGCAAAAGTAGAAAGAGAGGAATTGTTTACCTGGTTAAAAGAAACCGGTACTAACATTGATTTTGGTTTTCACCTCGGCGCAAGAACAGATACTACGGAATTTGATTATGCTGTGCATGAAAAATTAAATGTTGAGTATTCGAAAAAAATATGGACTTATTGTGTTGAGAAAAATATTCCATTAGTCTATGCCTCTTCAGCGGCTACTTATGGTAATGGAGAGTTAGGGTACAAAGACGATCATGATATTGTTGAACAGTTGCAACCATTAAATCCTTACGGCATTTCAAAAAGTGAGTTCGATAAATGGGCGTTGAAGCAACCGACGCAGCCGCCTTTTTGGGCAGGATTGAAATTCTTCAATGTATATGGCCCAAATGAATATCACAAAGGAAGAATGGCAAGTATGGTTTTTCATGGCTACAACCAGATAAAAAAAGTGGGAAAAGTAAGACTGTTTAAATCACACCACCCTGATTTTAAAGATGGCGAACAGCTACGGGATTTTATTTATGTAGAAGATGTAGCAGCAGTTTGTTATTGGTTACTGGAAAATTCCGGCGGAACTGTTGCCTCAGGCTTATATAATCTTGGCACTGGTAAAGCAAGAGCTTTTAAGGATTTGATCACTGCTATTTTTCATAGCCTGAATAAGCAGCCGGATATAGAATTTATCGATACACCGGAAGATATCCGTGACAAGTACCAGTATTTTACAGAAGCAGATATGAATAAACTTATTGATGCTGGTTATACCAACAGCTTCCACACATTAGAAGAGGGAGTGGCAGATTATGTAAAAAATTATTTACAAAAAAAGGAATACTACTAAATGAAAAAGGAGTGATTGCTCACCCCTTAATTGAAATATTCAAACCACCGAATATTAATAAACTTATTTTTTTGGCATCAATACAGCGTCAATAACATATGTAACACCGTTGCTTGAAATTACATCTGCAATGGTAATATTTGCAACAGCACCCTTTGCATCTGTAACTGTCCATTTGCCATCTTTATAGCCAATAATCAACTCCTCGCCTTGTACCGTTGTAACTTTTTGACCATCTTTCAAATCAGTTGATTTAAAAGCACCTGCTACTACATGATAAGTAAGAATACCAGTAAGCGCAGCTTTGTTTTCGGGCTTTAATAAATTGTCAACTGTGCCAGCTGGTAATTTATTGAAAGCTTCGTTTGTTGGAGCAAATACAGTGAAAGGTCCTGCACTTTTTAAAGTTTCTACTAATCCGGCAGCTTTTACTGCAGCTACTAATGTGGTATGATCGACAGAACCAGCAGCATTGTCAACAATATCTTTTGACGCTACCATTTTCGCACCGCCTACCATTACACCTGGCTCTTCGTCCATTTTGGGTTCTTCCATTTTAACGGTGTCTTCCATCTTTGTTTCTTTATCGCTACCCGCTTCATTATTGCAAGCAATAAAAAGGGAGGAGCTAATTGCTGCTACAGCAAGGAAAGAAAAGAAATTCTTTTGCATAACTATTTTTTTGGTTTTTATGCTAAAGTGAAATTAGCTGTTAAGCTACTTGGTAATTCACTCTGGCATTAGTTGAATAATGCACTAACTACGATTGAAAAGTCAGTTTGGTTCTAATTGTTGAATATTTATTTCTTTTGTATAGTCTTTAGGTTATTCAAAGGCTTTTAGGCTAAACAAGCCAGAACAAAGGGCGGTTCTTTATCTTTACCAAAACAAGAAATATGGGTAAAAAAATTGCAATAATAGGAGGAGGAAATCTTGGAACAGCAATAGCAGAAGGGTTATTGAAGAGCAAATTCAGCAAACCCTCAGAAATTATTATTACTAAAAGGAACATTTCGACGCTTACATCGCTGGCCAAAAAAAAGGTGACTGTAACTGATGATAATATTGCAGCGACAAAAAAAAGTGAGATAATAATTCTCGCTGTAAAACCATTTCAGGTAAGCGAAGTGTTAAATACTATAAAGAGCGAATTGGGAAATAATAAAATTCTTTTATCTGTTGTAACAGGGGTTACTATTAGTGATATGAGGAATATAGTAGACGAAAAAATTTCAATTTTCCGGGCTATGCCCAATACTGCTATTGCTATACAGCAAAGCATGACCTGTGTTTGCGGTGATAAAGTCAGCAATACAGAAATTAAATATGTGCATGATCTGTTCTGTAATCTTGGTTTGGTGGTAACAATTGATGAAAAGTTGATGGAAGCAGCTACTATACTAGGAGCTTGCGGCACTGCTTATGCCATGCGTTATATCAGAGCCAATATCCAGGGAGGTATTGAAATCGGGTTTGATGCGGCTACTGCTTCAATAATTGCAGCTCAAACAGTAAAAGGTGCTGCTGAATTATTGTTGCAAAATGGATCTCATCCAGAACAGGAAATTGACAAGGTAACTACTCCCAAAGGCTGTACCATTGCAGGTTTGAACGAAATGGAGCACCAGGGTTTTAGTTCTTCGCTGATCAGGGGAATTATGACCAGTTATAGAAAAATTGCCAAAGATTAATTTGCATCAATAGTGCAGAAATCAATTTTATCGGCCAGAAGAATCACTTTATTTTTAACTCAACTAAATTGATTTGTATATGAAAAAGCTACTCTCTTCCATTTTGATTCTTGCAGCCTTGAGCTTTACGGCTTGCAAAGATGAAAAGAAGGATGACAAAACAGATGCTGTTACTCCTGAAAAAGTAGAAGCAACTACACAACCTGCTGCGGCTAAAATGGCAGCGGCTGTGGCTCATACCTGCAGTGCTGATTGCAAAGATGGCAATCATGTATATGCACATACAGAGGTTGGGCACACCTGCACAGATGCTTGTGGTACAGCACATACCTGTGGTGCTGATTGCAAAGATGGCAATCATTTATATGCCCATGGCGAAAGCGGACATACCTGCACAGATGCTTGTGTAAAAATGTAAAGAACGATTTTTATTGGTACGCCGGAATTGCAAACTGCGATTCCGGTTTTTTTATTTGGCGGGTTTATTTTTTATAAACCACCCCATCTTTCATCACAAAAATAACTTTCCCAAAAACTTTTGGATCCTTTAAGGGGTCGCCGTCAACCGCCACTAAATCTGCAAGTTTGCCTACTTCGATACTTCCCAGCTTATCTTTTTCTCCTAATAGATCAGCGGCATTAATAGTGGCAGATTTTATAGCTTCCATTGCAGGCATTCCTGCTTCAATCATATGAGAAAATTCAAGCCAATTCATTCCGTGTTTATACACACCGGCATCCGTTCCAAAAGCGATCTTTACACCGGCTTTATAAGCTTTGGCAAATGTGGCTTTTATCTTAGGTCCGATCTCCAATGCTTTAGGAGTAACTAATTCTGGATAATAGCCCTTCTTTTTTGCTGAGTCGGCAACAGCTGCACCGGCAGTAAGTGTTGGCACATACCAGGTTCCATATTGTTTAAATAATGCTATCGCTTCATCATCCATATTGGTTCCATGCTCTATGGAATTAACTCCAGCCCTTACTGCCCTTTTCATTCCTTCTGCTCCATGTGCATGCACTGCTACTCTAAAACCATAATCTTTTGCAGTCTCAACAATGGCTTTTATTTCTTCTTCAGTAAACTGTGGGTTGCTTGAACTTTTGGCAACGCTTAATACGCCACCCGTCGCAGTAATTTTTATTAGATCGCTTCCTTCTTTGTACCGTTGACGAACTGCCTGCCTGCATTCATCTGCTCCGTTTGCTACAGCATTTGCAGGTCCAGGGTCTCCCATCAAATCTGCCCGAAAGCCATTCGTAGGATCTGCATGTCCACCTGTAGTAGCTATTGATTTTCCAGCGGTGTAAACTCTAGGTCCTTTAATAATTCCTTTGTTAATAGCATTTCGTAATGAAATATTTACACCCGTACCACCAAGATCTCTTACGGTTGTAAAGCCTGTCATCAATGTTACTTCCGAAAATTTTACAGAGAGGTATGCATAATCAGCAGGATTGTAGGTAAAGTTCTCCATGTACCGGTTTGGGTTTGTTTCATGTTCCATGTGTACATGCATATCAATCCAACCGGGTGTAACTGTTTTTGTTTTAAGATCAATTGCCTGGTCATTTGCACCTGCGTTTAAATATCCATTCTCTACAGCCACTATTTTGTTTTTTTCAACTACAATAGTCATAGCTTTTTTTGGCTCATTTGATATGCCATCAATCAATGTGCCGCACCATATATATTTTTTTTGAGCTTGCGTAACAGTAAAAACGCAGAGGCTAAAAGCAGCTACAAATATTTTCTTCATTCTATAATTGTTGAAATACTAAAATAATGCAATTGAACTTTAGTTTGTAATTTATGGTATGAAATCAACCATTCTATTAGTTGGAAGTATTGGCTTCTTTTTTGCTGCAATAAATTGCAGTAGCAGCCAAGAGGAGTTTACCGATAGCAAATTCATTATTGCCAGCAAAAATACAATTAAAATAAAGGAACTTGATCTTTCTATTACAAATGATGGATGCGGAAGGGAATGGGTTGGTGATATGGAAAAACCGTATTGCGATTTAAAAATTAAGTTCAAGGATTCTGCTTTTTCGGCCGGCCGGGATTTTAAGCCTATTCGCTTCCGAAATATCGAAATTGAAGTAGACCAAATGAATCCCTGGAATAAAGAGGAAGACAGTATTCCGCCAGGTGGATGTAGTGTGTGGATAAGGCGGGTAGTTAAATGATAATCTTGTAATAAGTGCCGCCATTTTTTATAAACAAATCTTCTTTTCCACTTGATTTTTATCAACTGTGGATATGAAATTTTATATCGCTTTAGGAGAGACCGGAAAATTCTTTTAGCTTTGCATGACCTCCCGGAATTTCTTCCATTTCTATCAATTTCTTAGAAGTATCCGCTGGTCAGCTTGGGTGGGGTAAATTTCAGTTTTTTTATACTTTTTTCGATTATACGGACTTTCCGGAGTGATCCGAATTGAGTGAATTGTATTTATCCACTTGTAAATAATTTTTAAATTGAGCACACATGGCTAAATACATTTTTGTTACAGGTGGTGTTACTTCTTCGTTGGGGAAAGGCATCGTAGCTGCATCCCTTGCCAAACTTTTACAGGCAAGGGGTTTAAGAGTTACTATTCAAAAATTTGATCCTTATATCAACGTAGATCCCGGTACTTTAAATCCTTATGAACATGGCGAATGTTTTGTAACAGAAGATGGGGCTGAAACGGATTTAGACCTTGGTCACTATGAGAGATTTCTCAACATATTTACTTCACAGGCAAACAATGTTACTACGGGTCGTATTTACCAAACTGTAATTAATAAAGAAAGAGAAGGTGCTTATCTCGGAAAAACTGTACAAGTAGTACCGCATATAACCGATGAAATAAAAAGAAGAATGCAGCTACTTGGCCAAAGTGGTCAGTACGATATTGTTATTACTGAAATTGGCGGAACAGTCGGCGACATTGAGAGTTTGCCTTTTATTGAGGCAGTTCGACAATTACAATGGGAATTACCTGAAGAAGATGCGGTTGTAATACATCTTACCTTAATTCCTTATTTGAAGGCTGCGAAAGAATTAAAAACAAAACCAACACAGCATAGCGTAAGGATGTTAAGCCAGGAAGGAGTTCATCCGGATGTAATTGTTTGCAGAACAGAAAGAACATTATCTCCTGAGCTAAGAAGAAAAATTGCCTTGTTCTGTAATGTAAAGCAAGAAGCTGTAATTGAAGCCGCCGACGCACCAACCATTTATGAGGTTCCTGTTGCCATGATGCGGGAAGGTCTTGACCTGATTGTATTGAAGAAGATGAACATTACGGATTACAAAGAACCTGAATTGTCTAAGTGGAAAGAGTTTTTGGATAAATTGAAATATCCAAAAGGAAGAGTAACGATCGGGTTGATTGGAAAATACCTGGAATTACAGGATGCGTATAAATCAATTCTGGAATCATTTATTCATGCAGGTGCCATGAATGAATGCCAGGTACAAATTACTAATGTACACAGCGAATTTATTACCGATGATAATGTATCAGAAAAATTAGCTGGCCTGGATGGTTTGTTAGTTGCTCCGGGCTTTG
>CAZXMP010000117.1:0-12458 GCA_964641575.1 uncultured Chitinophaga sp.
AGGGCGATAGGACCATGTTTCATTTCCGCTGCCGGATACCCTTCCGCATGGATATATGATATCTCTTTTAATTTTAAGGCCCCTTCCAATGCAACAGGGAAATTATAGCCACGACCGAGGTAAAGAAAATCACGGGCATCTTTGTATTTCTCAGCCAATTTTTTAATAGCGTCATTTTGCTTTAATACCCAGGCCACTTTTTCTGGTATTTCTTCCAGTTCTTTTAGCAGATGCATATAACGTTCCTGTGTAATTGTTCCTTTTATATAACCAATCTTGAGTGCAATCATAGTTAATACAGCAAGCTGTGCTGTAAAAGCTTTTGTACTTGCTACTCCAATTTCAGGTCCGGCATGAGTATAAGCTCCGCCGTGGGTAGTTCTGGCAATAGATGAGCCAACAACATTCACCACACCTAATATTATTGCTCCCTTTTCTTTTGCATTTTCAATAGCAACTAATGTATCTGCTGTTTCTCCGCTTTGTGAAATAGCAATAATTACATCGCCTTTGTTAATTATGGGATTGCGATAGCGGAACTCGGATGCATATTCTACTTCAACATTAATACGGCATAATTCTTCGAAAATATATTCTGCTGCTAATCCTGCATGCCAACTGGTGCCACATGCTACCATGATAATGCGATTGGCACTTACTATCTGTTCGGCATATTGCTGAATACCCGCCATCGTAATTGTTCCTTCGCTAGCATCTAATCTTCCCCGCAGACAATCATATATGGTTTGTGGCTGTTCAAATATTTCTTTCAGCATGAAATGTTCGTACCCACCTTTTTCAATAGCTGCTAATTCCAAATCCAGCTTTTGAACATACGGGGTTAATTTTTCATTGCCCAGGTTTTTAAGAATTAACTCATCTGGTCTGATGATGGCCAGTTCATAATCATTTACATACACCACTTCTTTGGTATATTCTAACATCGGTGATGCATCAGAGCCTAGAAAATGTTCTCCTTTACCAACACCAATTACAAGAGGGCTTCCTTTTCTTGCTGCGATGATAGTGCCGGGATCATCTTCATCTAGTAATAAAATAACATAGGCACCGGTAACTCTTTTCAACGCCACTCTTACCGCTTCTTCTAAAGAACAGCTATTATTGTTTTTAATTTCTTCAATAAAATTCAATAGCACTTCTGTATCTGTATCGCTGATAAAACTGTATCCCTTGCTGGCAAGCTCTTTTTTTAACTGGGAATAATTTTCAATGATACCGTTATGTATCATGGCTAACTTTCCACTGGCAGATTGATGGGGATGTGCATTTTTATCACTTGGCTCCCCATGTGTAGCCCATCGGGTATGCCCGATGCCAACATGTGCATGCAGGTCTTTGCCAACAACAAAATCTTCCAACTCGGCCACTTTTCCTTTTTTCTTATAGACCTTTAGTCCATTACTATTTTGCAAAGCCACACCTGTACTATCGTATCCACGATATTCAAGTCGCTTTAATCCTTTAATAATTACAGGGTAGGCTTCTCTGGGTCCGGTGTATCCAACAATTCCGCACATAATTTTATTAATTAAGTTTTGTTTGGATTGAACTGGACACCCAATTTTTGGGTATCAATCAATCGTTTGCAAATGTATTGATTTCAGTAGTCGGCTGGAGGGAAACCGCAAAAAACCGCATCAAATTGTTTAGAAAATTATAGTAGCACTCCTTTTAGTAATAAGAAAGCAGTGCCAAAATAAATGAGCAGTCCGGTTACATCAACCAATGTTGCTATAAATGGGGTAGAGGAAGTAGCAGGGTCGGCACCTAATCTTTTTAATAGCAATGGCAGCATAGACCCCATAATAGTTCCCCATAATACCACACCGATAACAGCTGTACCAATTGCAAAACCGATGCGAACAAAATGTTCACCAAATAAGCCAAAAAAATGATAACCGCCATACACAATGAAAAAGCCCATTATACCAAGTGTGATGCCCATGTAGAGACCCGATTGGATTTCTCTGCGGGCAATGCGCCACCAATCTTTAACTGTTATCTCTCCCAAAGCCATTGCTTGTATAATAAGTGTTGCTGCTTGTGAGCCGCTGTTACCACCACTCGAAATAATGAGCGGAATAAAAGTTGACAATACTAATACTTGTTCCAGTGTTTCCTGAAAACTTGACATAGCAGCGATGGTAAGCGTTTCTCCTACAAAAAGTATTATCAGCCATATTATTCTTTTCTTATACAATTTGAAAAGGGGCACATCAAGATATGGTTCATCTAAAGCTGCGGTACCTCCCATCTTCTGCATGTCCTCGCTAAACTCTTCCGTGGCTACCCATAAAATATCATCAATGGTAACAATGCCGAGGAGTTTGTTGCTTTTACTTACAACTGGTAGAGCAACTCTGTTATTCATTTTAAAAACTTCGCTGGCAGTTTCCTGGTCGTCTTCCGGATGCAAAGAAATAAAACGTTCATCCATTAATTCTGATACTTTTTTATCGGGTGGGTTAAGAATAAAATCCCTGATACGGATATCATCCAGCAATTCTCCTTTATCATTTATCACATAAATAACATTGATCGTCTCGCTATCCTTTCCGTATTTACGAATGGTGCTGAATACTTCTTCAATCGTATTCCATGGATACACATACACATAATCAGGCGTCATCAACCGGCCAATACTATTTTCCGGATAACCCAATAAAGAGAGTGTGATTTTTCTTTCTTCGGGATCCATCAGTTTAATTAGTTCCCGAACTACATTGCTGGGTAATTCTTCCAGGAAATCGGTACGATCATCCGCAGGCAGTTCATTAAGCAGGGAGGCTGTAGTATTTGGAGGCAGGTCATGTATAATTCTTTTTTGTACAGACAGATCCAATATTTTAAAAACACTGGCTGCTCTATTGATAGACATACCGGCAATGATATTACTCTCATAATCTTCAAATTCGTACACCAGGTCGGCCACATCACTAATATTCTGGTCGTCTAAAAAATCACGGATAAGTAACTTGTCTTCCGTTTGAATAACGGTTTCAAATTGTTCTTGCAGGCTGGGTTGTTCCAGTTCTAATGACATAGTTCAAAAATACGAAGGAAGAGTTTCTAAAGTTTCTTTGATTATTAAGAAAGGCCGTACTTCGTACTTCTTAAATCACACTTACTAATGATCCTTCCTTTCTTATTTATTGCTCCAACCGATTCAATGGGTCGTGGCGTTTTTACATCAGAAGATATTGATGCCGGAGTAGTAATTGAAATGGCACCGGTAATTGTAATGTCAGGTGAAGAAAGAAAGCTGCTGGACCAAACATTATTGCATGATTATATTTTTGAATGGGGAGATGATCTAAAGCGATGTTGCATGGCTTTAGGATATGTGCCAGTTTACAATCACTCCTACCAAAGTAATTGTGAATATGAAATGGATTTTGAGGAACAACTGATAAATATAAAAACTGTTCGCACTATAAAAGCCGGTGAGGAGTTATTTATTAATTATAACGGCGAGTGGAATGATGCAACGCCTCTTTGGTTCGAAGCAAAATAAAACCCGTCTGGTTTTAAACAAGACGGGCTTAAATATTTTTCAGCTAATTTTTATTGAAACGTAATTTGACCCCTTATTTCTCCACCTGGATAAGCCGCTGTATGAATATTTAAGTAGTAAAAACCGTTTAGTAAATCATTTTCTTTAACTACTACACCATCTACAAATAAAGTACCCGAAAAACTACCACAGGTAGTATTATTAATAGTAGGGCATCTCACTATAGATGAAGTAGAAAATGTTTGTACTATTCCGGCAATAAAACCTGTTGGAGAAAGTCCATGAATGTGCATGGCAGCTACATTACCAGTTAAACCAGACCAGTTAAGAGTATAGGATAGTGTTCTGGTTTCACGGGAATAAAAAACATTCATTGTACCAAGAGCAGTAGAAGGTACTGCAGGAGTTTCTTGTGCACCTGACAAAACAATACCAGTATTAACGAACTCTCTTGTAATTCTTTTGTCTGCATTTTTCATGCAGCCTGTTGTCCCAAAAAATAATGTAGCTAATAAAAAGGTTGAAGCAGTTAGTTTGATCAATCTCATAATTGATGTATTTCCGGTAAAAATAAGAAGTTTTTTGGATTAGCAATATTTTTAAAATGAGGGCTAAAATACTGTGGGTAAACTGTTTACTTGAGCTTGCCTTTTATTTCCTGAAGTTTCAACAGTGCCTCTACCGGGGTAAGGCGGTTGATGTCTGTGCCTTCCAGCAATTTTCGAATTTCATCAAAGGTTTCACTATGAGCATCAAAGATGGAAAGCTGCATTTTTGAAGTGGAAAGAGATTTTAATTTATCTGACTCCCGACTCCCGACTCCCGACTCCCGACTGTCCTCAAGGTGTTTTAAAATTTCATTTGCCCGGTCAATTAATGAAGGAGGCATGCCGGCCATTTTAGCTACATGAATACCAAAACTGTGAGTGCTGCCACCTCTTGCCAGCTTACGGAGGAAGATTATCTTGTTGCCAACCTCTTTATTAGTCACATGAAAGTTCTTTGCTCTTGCAAACTTTTCTTCCAGTTCATTTAGTTCATGGTAGTGTGTGGCAAATAATGTTTTGGGTTGATGTGGCGAATTATGCAAATGCTCGGCAATACTCCATGCAATAGAAATACCATCATAAGTGGAAGTGCCTCGTCCTATTTCATCCAGCAATATCAAGCTTCGGTCGGTGATGTTATTGATAATGCTTGCCGTTTCATTCATCTCCACCATAAAAGTAGATTCACCGCCACTTAAATTATCGGATGCACCAACTCTTGTGAATATTCTATCGGTCAAAGAAATTTTTGCATCTGTGGCAGGAACAAAACTTCCGGTATGTGCCATCAGGGTAATGAGTGCAGTTTGCCTAAGCAATGCCGACTTACCACTCATGTTGGGTCCGGTAAGTATAATTAATTGCTGGTCGGTCTTATTTAATTCAAGGTCATTATGAATATAGCTTTCACCGATCGGCAGATTTCTTTCTATAACCGGGTGGCGACCTTCAGTGATTATCAGCTCATCGCCAAGATGCAGTTGTGGTTTTTTGTATTGGTATTGAATGGCATTGTTAGCAAAGCAACAAAGACAATCTTGTATAGCTAATAAATTTCCATTGATTTGAACCGGAGCTAAATAATCGCCCAGTTCATTCAGCAAGGCTTCAAATAATTCCAGTTCAATTTTTAGGATCTTTTCTTCGGCTCCGGTTATTTTTTCTTCATATTCTTTTAATTCGGGAGTAATGTAGCGTTCTGCATTGGCCAGTGTTTGCTTCCGCATCCACTCTGGCGGTACTTTATTTTTTTGTGAATTGGTTACTTCCAAATAATAGCCAAACACATTATTGAAACCAATTCTTAATGAACCAATGCCGGTGCGTTCCGCTTCTTTTTGTTGTAACTGTGTAAGGTATTCTTTACCGCTGAATGAAATCTTTCTCAACTCGTCTAGTTTGGTACTAACATTACTGTTCATCATACCACCTTTAGCAGCTATAGCCGGTGGATTTTCAACAATTTCTTTTAAAATTTTATCTGCGATATACGGACAGGGATTCAATGCATCTCCCAATCGTTTTAAATATTCGTTGGCAGATGATAAGCAAAGTTGTTTGACAAGTTCTACTTGTTTCAATCCTCTTGCTAATTGCAATACTTCTCTCGGATTGATCTTCTTCATCGGAATTTTAGAAACCAATCGTTCTATATCGCCGCATTGTTTGATATGCTGAGTGATCTTTGTTCGCAGATCTGTTTCTTTGATCAGGTATTCAACCGTATCTAATCGTTCATTTATCTTTTGAATATCTTTTAATGGAAAAACGATCCAGCGTTTGAGCAATCTTGCTCCCATGGGAGAAACCGTATTGTCCAGCACACTTAATAAAGTATGATTGCCTTCGGAGTTGCCATACACTAATTCAAGATTACGAATGGTAAAACGGTCCATCCACAAAAAATCATCCCGGTCAATCCTTTGTAATGCTGTAATGTGTTGTAAATTGGGATGCTCGGTATCTTTTAAATAATGTATGATGGCTCCGGCAGCGATCAATCCATTTTTTAATTCATCTACACCAAAGCCTTTTAAGGAGTGGGTTTGAAAATGTTTCAGTAGAGTGTCTTCAGCATATACATGATCAAAGATCCATTCGTCTAATGTGTAAGTATAAATTTTACTGTTGAAATATTCTTTGAATTTCTTTTGCTGATGTCGTTGAAAAACAACTTCAGCCGGTTTAAAACTTTGTAATAGTTTGTCGGCGTATTCTCTATCTCCCTCGGCAATAAAAAATTCGCCGGTGGAAATATCTAAAAATGCCAAACCATATTTTTCATCCGGAGCAAAATGAATGGCCGCTAAAAAATTATTGGTATGATGTTCTAAAAGTTTATCGTTAACCGTGGTGCCCGGTGTTACCATATCGGTGACACCTCTTTTTACAATGCCCTTGGCTTGTTTGGGGTCTTCCAATTGATCGCATATGGCTACCCTGTGACCAGCCCGAACTAATTTATGTAGATAGGTATCGAGTGCATGATGAGGAAAACCGGCCAGTTCTGCCGAAGAAGCCGCACCATTATTTCTTTTGGTTAATGTAATGCCGAGAATTTGCGAAGCCAGCACAGCATCTTGTCCGAAGGTTTCATAAAAATCACCCACCCGAAATAGCAAGATCGCATCCGGGTATTTTTGCTTAATAGCCCGGTGCTGCTGCATCATTGGAGTATCATTGCTTGCTGTTTTTGACATGAAGGACAAAAATAAGGAAGTGAAGGCAAGGTTTCAGATAAGTGGAAAGTCTGTTTAAATATTGTAGTACAACTTGTCATATAAAATCTAGCAGTTATAAACACAACAGCTTCGGAAAAGCTCAATAGCGAACAGAACCCCGAAGTGTGATTAATTATTCTCTTCCACAGGAGGAAAATAATTAACAGGCCTTCGGCCGCAACGAAGCTGATAGTAGTAATACGGCTGGCTCAATAATTTTCTCCCTCCTTTTATGTAACCCGCCTTTTCGCTGCATCCAGTTGGAAATAAAAGATACGCCATGAAAAAAATGCTCCTGCTTGCCGGGCTGGTATATTATTTTGCCCAGGCGAATGCTCAAGCTGCCGTTGCCCCTGCCTCCGATACCGTAAGAACGGATGCGACAATCAGTAATGCCACCGTATATTTTGGCTATGGTGCCGAGCTGACCCACAACTCAAAAGCAAAAGTGGATGCCAGTACAAGAATAATTGTCATCAACCAGCTAAGTACTAAAATAGATGTGAATAGTTTGCAGATAAGTGTGCCGGAAGATGTAGCACTGCTATCGCAACGGTACAGTGTGTATTACCCGGTGGTACCACCGATTGCTAAAACGAGAGAAGTAGAAAGATTGGAAGATAGCATTACACTGGTTACAAGAGAGATTGGCCGCATTGATAATCTGATCGTAATTGACCAGGAAATATTAACGAAAACAGGTTTGCTGATTGAAACAACTATTAATACAAGTGGTAATAAAACTGTAACGAGTGAGGAAGTATTGAAGTTGCTGGAATATTATAACAACAAGATCGAAAAGTCGAAGACGAATATTTATAATCACAAGCAAAATATTGTGGCGCAGAATATTCGTATTGCAGAAATACGAAAAAAGATCGCCGCTATTACTGCCGTTGCGCCGATTAAACAAAAACCTTACGGACAAGTTATTTTGCAGGTGATGTGTAAAAGGTCAGGTGAAATTCCTGTTGACCTATCATATTATACTACCCATGCAGGTTGGACAGCCGTGTATGATGTACGGGTAAATTCAAAAACCAATAAGGTGAAGATGGTGTACAAGGCATCGTTAACACAAACAAGTGGCATTGATTGGAAGAAAGCTAAACTAACATTGAGTACCGGTACTCCCAATTTTGGTGTAGCTGCCCCTGTTTTAACACCCTGGTATCTGCAATTGTATGTTCCGGGTATTTATACAGATTTGCAAAGAAGAGCGGCTGCCGGTAATGCACAGCGGAATATGATACAATCGTATAAAGAAGATAAAAATCTAGCAGAGGAAGTGGTTACCACTGCAACTGGTTATGGAATTAAGAAAAAGGCGGCAGACGATGCAGATGGTATAGACCCAAGTACCTTACAGCAATACACCACACTAAACGAGGGTCAATTAAATACCAATTATGAAATTGATTTGCCTTATGATATTACCAGCGATGGGCAATTACACAGTGTAACTATTAAAGACCAGGAAATTAAATGTACACTTAAAAATTATGCCGTACCCCGTATTGATAAAGATGCTTACCTGTTAGCAGAAGTAGCCGATTGGCAAAATCTGGATCTGTTGCCGGGTGATGCAAATATTATTATGGATGATACTTATATCGGAAAATCTATAATTGATCCGAATACAACAGCCGATACTTTAAACCTATCATTGGGCAGAGATAAAAGAGTAGCGGTAAAACGTTCACTCATAAAAGAACTAAGCAGTATTAAAACCAGCGGTAAGGAAAGTAAACAAACATTTACCTATGAGATATTGGTGAAGAATAATAAAATTTCAGATGTGAACTTGTTGTTGAAAGACCAATACCCCTTAAGTAATATAAAGGAAGTAACAGTAACTCTAGAAGATGGCAGTGAAGCAATGGTAAATGCAGAAACGGGTGTGCTGACCTGGAAACTGGATCTGAAACCGGGAGAAAGCAAAAAGGTGCGATTTAGCTATGTGGTGAGATATCCGAAAGATCAGAAGATTGTGAATTTGAAATAGAGAATAGTAAATCATGTAAATAGGGTATATAAAGCAGAGAGTCTTCAAGACTGTCAGAAACTTTATATACCCCATTTACTTTTCACTGTTTACCGGCTTCACTTACCTTTGCCCGATGCGAAAACTAAGCATGGAAGAACTGGGCCGGAAATCGGTGGAAGAATTTAAACAGTCGGCCAAAACTCCCATTATTATAGTGCTGGAAAATATCCGCAGTGCTTATAATGTAGGCAGTGTGTTTCGTACATCTGATGCTTTTTTGATAGAAGCGATCTATATTGTAGGCTACACCTCTCAACCTCCCCATAAAGAAATAAAAAAGACTGCACTTGGTGCCGAAGAATCTGTTGCGTGGAAACATTTTGCAACTTCTGCAGAAGCGGTTGATGAATTAAAGATACAGGGATTTAATGTGTTTGCCGCTGAGCAGGCCGAAGGCAGCTATAAATTAAACGCCATTGGTTTTGAACCGGATGAAAAAATAGCAGTGATATTTGGCAATGAAGTAACAGGAGTGGAGCAATCTACTATTGCATTATGCGATGGATGTATTGAAATACCACAATTGGGAATGAAACATTCGTTGAATATTGCAACGGCGGCGGGGGTGGTGTTGTGGGAATTGGTAAGACAAAGAATGCCCCTGTCCCCTAAAGGGGAACTTAGGCCATAGATTCATTTTAATTTTGAAAGATGTCGAAAGTAAAAAGTTATCTCTCTCTTATAAAATTCTCTCATACCATTTTCGCAATGCCGTTTGCGCTGATTGGTTTTGCACTTGCACTTGTTTATTCACAGAGAGTCTACAAAGATAATTTTACCGATTACCAAAGATTGAAAAAAGTACTAGGCTGGAGTGATGATGAAATAATGAGTCATTATATTCTATTATTTTTTTTAGTCATCCTCTGCATGGTCTTTGCCCGCAGTGCCGCCATGGCTTTCAACCGATATCTCGATAGAAAATTTGATGCAAAAAATCCAAGAACTGCGATAAGAGAAATTCCATCAGGGGTTATTTCAGAAAAAAATGCATTGGTATTTACAGTCATCAGCAGTTTATTATTTGTTGTTTGTACTTTTTTTATTAACCGGATATGTTTTTATTTGTCACCTGTTGCATTAGCGGTAGTATTGGGCTATAGTTATACAAAAAGAATTACTCCACTTTGTCATTTAATATTAGGGCTTGGTCTATCATTGGCGCCAATAGGAGCATATTTAGCAGTAACAGGTAAGTTTGATATGTTGCCCATTCTGTTTTCACTAGCCGTTATTTTTTGGGTAAGTGGGTTTGATATTATTTATGCCTTGCAGGATGAGGAGTTTGATAAATCACAGCAACTATATTCCATTCCCGCATGGCTGGGTAAAGCAAAAGCATTACGAGTTTCAGAGTTTTTACATGTATTAAGTGCCGCAGCAGTTGTATTTGCAGGTGTTTATGGAAACTTTGGTTGGATGTATTGGATTGGCATAGCAGTATTTATCGGAATGTTAGTTTACCAGCATTCAATTGTAAAGCCAACTGATCTGCGAAAAGTAAACCTGGCATTTATGACAGCTAATGGAATTGCATCAGTTGTTTTCGCCATCTTTGTTATTGCTGATTTATTTATAAACTAAATAGAACGCAGATTATCATGATTGTTATGATAATACATGCGAAAATCTTAATCATCCTAAAAATCTGCGTTCTGAATTTATGGCAAGAATACTCTGTATCGACTACGGCCTCAAACGCACCGGCATCGCCGTTACGGACCCCTTGCAAATTATTGCAACAGGGTTAACAACATTGCATTCAAAAGAACTCATACCTTTTTTGAGAGATTATTTCGCAAAAGAACCTGTTGAAAGGATAATCATTGGCTGGCCTACCAATTGGGATGATTCCGCCACTCATGCTACACCATTGGTAGAAAAAGCAATAAAGGAGCTGCAAAAGAATTTCCCCCAGATGCCCATTACAAAAGTAGATGAACGTTACACCTCTAAAATGGCGAAAGATGCCATGCTCGAAATGGGCCTCAAGAAGATGCAGCGCCGCAATAAAGCCCTGGTGGATGAAATAGCTGCTACTATTATGCTGCAAGAATACCTGCGGGTGAACGGATAGTCTTAAATTTGCCCTCAAATTTGAAAAGAATGATATTACCCATAGTGGCATACGGCACACCGGTATTACGAAAAGTGGCAACAGACATACATCCGGATTATCCGCAATTAGCCAAGTTTATTGATGATATGTGGGAGACCATGTATGCCAGCAGTGGTGTAGGTTTGGCGGCACCGCAGGTAAATAAAGACATTCGCCTTTTTGTGGTTGATACAGTTCAGATGTTTGCTAATATGAATGAAGACGAAAAAAAAGATTATCCCGGTGATGAAGGCATAAAAGCAGTTTTCATCAATGCTCACATTGCGGAATTGGAAGGGGATGAGTGGCCTTATAACGAAGGATGCCTTAGTATTCCTAAAATACGGGAAGACATTTATCGAATGGAAACAGTGACACTGGAGTATGTGAATGAACAATTCGAGTCACAAACAAAAACATTTACCGGATTATCTGCAAGAGTTATTTTGCATGAGTTTGACCATATTGAAGGCAAACTTTTTATTGACCATCTTTCACCATTGAAAAGAAAATTAATGAAAGGGAAGCTGAATGATATTTCAAAAGGGAAAGTGAATGTTGATTACAAAATGTCATTTCCCGGATAGATAGTTCTGCTGAATAATATTTTCCGTATGAAAAGAAAAGTGCTGTTTGGTTTATTGTTGTTTGCCTTGATAAAACCAGCTATCGCACAGCAGGAAGATTCCCTCGACAATGAACGCCTCGCTAAAATGGTCGATCTGTCAGAAGTAATTATTCGTACTGACCTGAATGTTCCCCGCTTCATGAACATTGTAAAGAACGACACTACTTTTTATAAAGCCTTTCGTAATCTTCGTATGTTGGGCTATACTTCGTGGAATGATATACGAATAAGAGATAAAAAAGGAAAAACCAAAGCCAGCTTATTAAGCAAGACAAAACAATCCCGGGCTAATGGTTGCCGCGATATGGAAGTGCTGGAAGAAAAAATAACCGGTGATTTTTATGAAGATGATGGAAGCCATAACTACAATACCGGCGAAATGTATGCTGGCCTTTTTTTTACGAAAGGAACTATTTGCGGTGAAAACAATATTGTAAAAGGGGTCGATTTCAATCCCCGTTCACTCAGCGGAATGGCAAAGCATAAGGAACAATTGAAAATGCTATTCTTCAATCCCGGAAAAAAAATTCCGGGTATTCCTTTTATTGGAGACAAGATAAACATCTTCGATCCTGACAAGGCAGAGAAATATGATTTTGCTATTGACTTTGGCGATTACGAAGGGCAATCTTGCTACGTATTTTCTATTAAGGCAAGAAAAGATCTTGGCAGCCGCAGCGGTATTGTTATTGATAGTATGATTACCTGGTTCAATGTAAAAACGATGGAGGTAATGGCCCGTAATTATGATATGAGTTACGATGCCGGTGTGTATGATTTTAATGTGCACATGGAAGTGCAGATGACGAAATTCGGAGAATACCTGGTGCCGAAACTTTTACGCTACATTGGCAATTTTGATGTGATGTTCAAGAAAAGGGA
>CAZXMP010000118.1:0-12238 GCA_964641575.1 uncultured Chitinophaga sp.
CTGGTTACGATATGGCATTGGATGTATCTCCAACTAATGCTGCAGAAGTATATATTGCAGGAATCATTTGTTTCAAGTCAATCAATGAAGGAAATAGTTTTACTGCTATCACTGCCTGGTCGTTGCCAAACAGCATCGGTTATAATCATGCTGATGTACACGGATTGTATTGGATAAACAGCACTCTTTATTCTTTATCTGATGGTGGTATTTTTAAAAGCTTAGATGCTGGAGATAACTGGATCGATATTTCAAACGGATTAGGCATTCGCCAATTCTATCGCTTTGATAATTCTCCAACCAATCCAAATGTAATAACGGGTGGCGCACAAGATAATGGAAGTGCAACCCGGCAAGCTGCTGGAAACTGGGTAGATTGGTTAGGTGCTGATGGTATGGAAGGTTTGGTAAGTCCTACCAATCATTTAAATCTTTGGGGTACCAGTCAAAACGGTAGTATTTATCGGTCTACAAACGGAGGAAATAGTTATTCGGGGCTTCCGAGGCCGGCTCCGGGTGATTGGGTAACTCCTTTAGAAATCCATCCCACTAATGAAGCTATTTTATATGGTGGCTGGACAGGAGTTTGGAAATCTGTGAATGGCGGTTCAAGCTGGACAAATATATCATCTGGTGTAATCAACTCGTTAGTTACCGACCTTGCAATAGCACCTTCTGCACCAACTACCATTTACGCATCAAGAGGTGCTACTTTATGGGTAACAACAGATGATGGTGCTAACTGGGCAACGAGACCTGCCCCTTCTACCATTAATGATATTGCTGTTGATCCAACTAACCCTTCAAAAATCTGGGTTGCTTGCAACAGTACTTCTAATAGAATTCTTGTTTCAAACGATGGCGGTATTAACTGGACAAATATTTCATCTAATCTTCCCGGAATTGTTGCAAGAGCAATTGTTGTAGATAACAATACACCCCGCAATCTTTATGTTGGAATGAACATTGGTGTTTATCACCAAATAGAAGGTGCAGGCAACTGGGCAGATTATTCTGATAATCTGCCAAAAGTTGCTATTAATGAATTAGAAATTCAGGCCTCCTCTCAAAAAATTAGAGTAGCAACCTATGGCCGTGGTGTTTGGGAAAGCCCTCTTGCGACCTCTAACTTTACTTTCAGTAGCCCGGCACCAGTGGTTTCAGCATGCCCTGCACCGGGTGCATTGCAAACAACATTAACAGCCACTTATTTGCCGGGCTTTACAGATAATATTGTTCTTTCATCATCTGTTAGTCCAACTACACCAGTGGCACCCGTTGTAGTGTTTGGAACAAATCCGCTTACTACTGGTAATGCAAGTACAACCGTTTCAATAACTAATGCTGCTGCATTACATGCTGGAACATATACCGTAACAGTTACTGGCACTGCCGGAACCGTAGTTCAAACAAGAGCTATCACTTTTACTATAAACCCGGGTGCCGGTCCGGTTATTACTACCCCACCTGCATCGCAAACGGTATGTTCAGGTGCTAATGCTGCATTTACTGTTGTAACCACTGGTACTTATCAATGGCAAATAAGCACTCCGGCAGTGCCAGCATTTACCAACATTGGTGGTGCAACTGCTGCTACCTTAAATCTTACCGGTGTAACTGCAGGTATGAGCGGAAATCAATACCGTGTAGTTGTTAGTACTCAGTGTGGAAGCACTACTTCTGCTGCCGCTTCATTAACTGTAAATACAGCACCAGCTATCACTGCAAATCCGCAAAGCATTACATTATGTGCTGGTGGTAATCATACCTTTAGCGTTGGGGCCACAGGTTCAGGTTTAACTCATCAATGGCAAGTTAGTACTGCAGCTATTCCAGCCTTTACTAATATTCCAACAGCTACATCATCATCGTATACTGTTACTGGTATCACTGGCGGAATGAATGGCGACCAATATCGTTGTGTAGTTTCAGGAAATTGCCCATCACCAGCTACTTCTAATGCAGCAACACTTACCGTAGTAACATCAGTTGCCGTAACAAGTCAACCAGCAAATACAACAGTATGTGATGGAGGCAATGCCAGCTTTACGGTAGCAGGTAGTGGAACAGGAGTTATTTACCAATGGCAGATAAATACGGGAAGTGGTTTTGTAAATGTACCCGCTGGTGCTCCTTACGCAGGTAGTAATACAGCTACATTAACCATTACAGGAGCAACACCTGTAATGAGTGGTTACCAATACCGGGCTCAACTAACAAACGCTACCTGTACCACACCAGGTGTTTCCAATGCAGCAACACTAACGATAAATACATTGCCAGCTATTTCTGCTAGTCCATCTAATGCTACAATTTGTGTAGCTGGAAACAATACATTTAGTTCTATAGCAAGTGGAACCGGTATTGGTTATCAATGGCAGGTAAATACAGGTTCAGGATTTACAAATATTCCAACTGCTACCGCTTCTTCTTATACGGTAACAGGCGCAACTGCCGGTATGAATGGCAATCAATACAGAGTTGTGGTAACAGGTACTTGTGCTCCGGCAGCAACATCAGCAGTTGCTACGTTAACGGTGATAAGTCCAGTGTCGATTGCAGCTCAAGTTGAGACTGCAAGAGAAATTTGTTCTGGCAGCAACACCAACTTTAATGTAACAGCTTCAAGCACACAACCTATCACCTATCAGTGGCAGGTAAATACTGGTGGAGGCTTTAATAATATAAACAATGGTGGTGTTTACAGCGGCGCTAATACAGCCACACTCTCTATTACCAATGCACCGGTAAGTATGAATGGCTATTTATACCGTGTACAATTATCAAACACTACATGTACAGCACCAACTACATCGGGCACAGGAACGTTAACTATTCGTCAGTTGCCAACAGTTGGTTTAACAGGCACCTTAACTAGTTTGCTACCAGGCCAAACTACTTTACTGACTGCTTCACCAAGTGTTTCCACAGGAGGCACTTTAACAACAAGTTGGTTGATTAATGGAACTACCGTAGCAAATACGGGTAATACAAGAACAGTAAATATTGAACAGATTGGTACTTACAGAGCAACTATTCAGGAAGTATTTAGCGGTGTTACCTGCTCCAATCAATCTCATGAATTAATAATTAATGCTACGGTAAGTAATAAACTGTTCATCTTCCCAAGCCCAAATGATGGCAACTTTACTGTTTCTTACTATAATAATGGTGGAAACAATACTTCAAGAACTATTATTATTTATGATGCTAAAGGAAGCAGGGTTTATAATGGTAAGTTCCCGATTACAGGTCCCTACACATTGATACCTATAAACATGAGCAATGCAACCGTTGGTATTTACTATGTGGTGGTAGGTGATGCAGCCGGACGCAGATTAGCCGAAGGAAAAGTACATGTGAGATAAGAAGAAATAATATGATTTTGGAAAAGTCCCGCCTTTTATAAAGCGGGACTTTTTTTATTAAAAAAAAACCTCAATCAATACCTTTGCTTCATGGTTCATAATTTTAATGCAGGGCCTTCCGTTCTACCGAAAGAAGTTTTTGAAGAAGCCAGCCAATCAATTCTCAATTTTAATAACTCCGGATTATCTATTCTTGAAATCGGCCACCGTACCCCTCCTTTTGAAAGTGTAATGAATGAAGCAAGGGGATTAGTGAAAGAACTAATGAATTTGGATAATGACCACGAAGTATTATTTCTGCATGGCGGTGCTACCACACAGTTTATGCAAATTCCTATGAACCTGCTTGCAGAAAACGGTATTGCTGCATACACAGAAACAGGAACCTGGGCGGTCAAAGCAATAAAAGAAGCAAAATTATTTGGCCATGTAGAAATTGCCGGTTCTTCTAAAGAAGATAATTATGCAAGCATTCCAAATAAACTTTCTGTTATTCCTACAGCAGCTTATTTACATATTACTTCTAACGAAACTATTGCTGGCACTCAATGGCATAATATTCCTTACGATTGCAGAGTTCCGTTAATTGCAGATATGAGTAGTGATATATTAAGCCGCCAGCTTGATTTTAATAAGTTTGATCTGATCTATGCCGGTGCTCAAAAAAACATGGGTGCAGCAGGAGTAAATCTTGTTGTGATCAATAAAAATATTTTAGGGAAAGTTGAAAGAGCCATTCCGAGCATGCTTGATTATCGTAATCATATCAAAGAAGAAAGCATGTTGAATACACCGCCGGTTTTTGCGGTATATGTAGCCATGCTTACGTTACGTTGGTTGAAAAAAATGGGTGGTTTAGCAAAAATTGAACAATTGAATGAGGAAAAAGCATTGCTGTTTTATTCAACTCTTGATTCATTACCCATTTTCAAAGGGCCCGTAACAAAGGAAGACCGTAGTAAAATGAATGCCGTTTTTGTAATGGATAACCCGGAATTGGAAAAAGAATTCCTGGAATCTTGCAAAAAAGAAAATATGATTGGCGTAAAAGGCCATCGTAGTGTAGGCGGTTTCCGTGTTTCCATGTATAATGCATTAACAGTGGAAAGTGTAAAAGCAATTACGGATCTCATGAAACATTTTGCACAAACAAAATCATAATAATTAATTTATACCACAAGGATAAACATTCAAAAAAAATGGCAATCATTAAACCTTTCCAGGCATTACGACCACAGCCAGCAATGGCGCAACAAGTGGCCTCAAGACCATACGATGTATTAAATAGCGAAGAAGCAAGAATAGAAGCAGGAAATAATCCCTATTCTTTTTTACACGTTACCAAATCAGAGATTGATTTACCAGTTGATATTGATATACACAGTACACCGGTATATGCAAAAGCAAAAGAAAATCTCTACAACTTAATTACCAATGGTATCTTAATAAAAGAAGATAAACCTTGCTATTATATTTATCAATTAGTAATGAATGGTCGCAGTCAAACAGGACTCGTATGTGCATCATCAGTTGATGACTATTTTAATGATGTTATTAAGAAGCATGAATTTACACGGCCAGAAAAAGAGAAGGACAGAATTGATCATATGCTTGCTATACGGGCACAAACAGGCAATGTTTTTTTAGCTTATAGAGATGTAAATGAACTAAATGCCCTGATCAATGATTGGAAAACTTCCAACAAACCCGTTTACGATTTTATTGCCGCAGATGGCATAAAGCATACCATCTGGATTGTGGATATGGAAATTGCCGTAAGAACTATTACACAACTCTTCAAAGAAAATGTTCCGCTTACCTATATTGCTGATGGGCACCACCGGGCTGCTTCTGCTGCCAAAGTAAGTAAGCAATTATCGGATAGTGCAGATGCAAAATATTTTTTGACTACTATTTTTCCTGCCAGCCAGTTAGCCATCTTAGACTATAACCGTGTAGTAAAAGATTTAAATGGCCTCACAGCAGAAAAACTATTGGGAAATTTACAAGAAGATTTCTACATAACTCTAAGTACCGAACCAGTAAAACCTTCGCAACTGCATGAGTTTGGTATGTACCTCGATGGGAAATGGTACATACTAACTTCAAGGGCCAATACCTACACAACAGATCCTATTGGTGTGCTTGATATTACCATTCTATCTAATAATGTGCTTAAAAAATTTCTTGATATAAAGGACCAGCGAACCGACAAACGAATTGACTTTGTGGGTGGTATACGTGGATTAAAGGAATTAGAGAAAAGAGTGAACAGTGGCGAGATGAAAGTGGCATTTAGTTTGTATCCCGTCACCATCGAACAGTTATTTGATATAGCAGATAGTGGAAATGTGATGCCGCCTAAAAGTACCTGGTTTGAGCCAAAGCTTCGGGATGGGCTGCTTACACATCTTATTTAACAGTCTGCTTGCTCAAAATTGTTGTTATTTTGCAACACGGGACGTTTTAACAGCGTCTCTTCTTTTTTAATTTATAGTATGAAAAAAATTCTTTCTCTAATAGCGGTTTTGTCAGTTGCATTTATCTCCTTTGCACAACCCGACGATCCGAAAACTATGCATGAAAACGCAAGAACATTTATGCGTTCTGGTGACTATGACAATGCTATTCTCATTTTAATCAGGGCATTGCAGCAGGATACCAAAAACCTGGAAATGCAGAAAGACCTGGTGATGAGTTATTATTTGAAAAAAGACTATGTAAAAGCACTAGAAGGAGCAGAAGTACTTATTGAAAGAGATGATGCAGATGTGGTTTCTTACCAAATAGCCGGCAATGTATATAAGGCGCTGGAGATGGTAAAGGAATGCGATAAAATGTATAAAAAGGCATTAAAGAAGTTTCCAAAAAGTGGGCCTCTGCATAGTGAATATGGCGAACTATTATGGGCTGTTAAAGATTATACTGCTATAGAATACTGGGAGAACGGAATTAAAATAGACCCGGGTTACAGTGGCAATTACTATAACGCTGCTATGCATTACTTCTATACAAAAGACAAAGTATGGAGCTTGATATATGGAGAAATATTTATAAACATGGAAAGCCTGGGGGAAAGAGGTGCTGCCATGAAACAATATTTATTACAAGGCTATAAAGAAAAATTATTCAGCAATCCAGATTTGATGAAAGGTGAAGAAAATAACAAAAGCCCATTTGCAATATCTTTTTTACAGTCAATGAATAAACAGGCCTCCCAAACAAGCAAAGGCGTAACTACTGAAACATTGACAATGATACGTACCCGTTTTATACTTGATTGGTTTGCTACCAATGCTGTACGATATCCTTTCCGGTTGTTTGATTATCATCGGCAATTAATATCTGAAGGAATGTTTATTGCCTATAACCAATGGCTGTTTGGTGCTTCAGAAAACCTGGCAGCCTACGAGAACTGGACAAAAACAAATGCTGAAGAATACAATGGTTTTAATGCCTTTCAACGTAGCAGGATTTTCAAAATGCCGCAGGGACAATATTACCAGGTCAACTAGCTTAAAAAATATTGCTTCAAAACAGCCCCGTAATAATGTACGGGGCTGTTTTTTTATCTATAAGTTTTTGCCTAAATTGTCTGTCTATTAGGTTATAGGTACTGATTTTTTACAATTAACGATTGCACCATGACAGAACCAAGAAGATTATTTGATTGCCTTGAGTATCACCTTGAAAAAAAGCCCCTTCCGGATATGCTTGCCGGAAAAGAAGGTGGTCAATGGAAAACATACAGTACTGCTGCTGTAAAAGAAACAGTAGATAATCTTAGTGCAGGTCTCCTAAGCCTTGGTATTAGTGGTGGCGACATGACTCCTAAGGGCCGTGATAAAGTTGCTATTCTTTGTAAAAACAGGCCTGAGTGGCTTATGCTGGACCTGGCAGTTCAGCAAATTGGTGCTATACTCGTTCCTATTTATCCTACTATTAATGTAAACGAACTAGAGTTTGTGTTAAGTGACGCACAGGTAAAAATTGTTTTTGTAAATGATGAAGACTTATTTCTAAAAACAATAAGCCTAAAAGATAAAGCTCCCACTATAAAAGATATTTATACGTTTGAACATGTAGCGAATGCAAAACACTGGAAAGAAGTAACGGCATTAAGTACTCCGGCATTAATAGCACAGATAAAACCTATTGCTGATAAAATCAACTATGAGGATCTTGCAACAATAATTTATACCTCGGGAACTACCGGTACTCCTAAAGGTGTAATGTTGTCGCATCGAAATATTCTTTCAAATGTAAATGCGAGCATCCCCTGTTTTCCTCCGGGAGATGATTTACGTTCCTTAAGTTTTTTACCGCTCAATCATATTTTTGAAAGAATGGTTTCTTACCTGTATTTATTCAGGGGTGTATCTATTTATTATGCCGAAAGCCTGGAAACGATTGGCGACAACCTGAAAGAAGTAAACCCACATTTATTTACCACCGTTCCCCGTCTGCTGGAAAAAGTGTATGATAAAATAATGCAGAAAGGCAATGAACTCACAGGTATTAAAAAGAAATTATTCTTCTGGGCCCATAGTTTGGCAGAACAGTTTGAGATCAACAAAAACCAGGGTGCTTTCTACAATTTAAAATTGAGCATTGCCAATAAAATTATTTTTAAAAAATGGCGAGAAGCATTGGGAGGCAATATAGTATGTATTGTAACCGGTGGTGCTGCTTGCCAGGTACGTTTGATCCGCATTTTTACTGCAGCCCGCATCCCAATTATGGAAGGATACGGACTTACTGAAACATCACCCGTTATTTCTGTAAATCGGTTTGAAGTTAGCGGCAGAATGTTTGGAAGCGTAGGGCCATTGATTGATGGTGTAGAAGTAAAAATTGCGGAAGATGGAGAAATACTTTGTAAAGGGCCCAATGTAATGATGGGCTATTATAAACGTCCGGACTTAACAGCACAGGATATTGTAAACGACTGGTACCACACCGGAGATATTGGTGTAATAATAGATAACAAGTTTCTAAAAATTACTGATCGCAAAAAAGAACTCTTTAAAACCAGCGGTGGCAAATATGTAGCGCCTTTAGCAATAGAAAACAAACTAAAAGAATCTCCTTTCATAGAGCAAGTAATGTTGCTCGGTGCCGATAAAAAATTTGTAAGTGCATTGATAGTTCCTTCGTTCCCGAATTTAAAAGACTGGAGCCGGAAAAATGAAATTCCTGAGTGCAGTAATGAAGAACTGATACATCATCCCAAAGTGATTGCTTTATTTAAAGAATTAGTAGAAAGTTTTAATAAATTCTTTAACCATGTAGAACAGGTTAAAAAATTTGAATTGCTGGTAAATGAATGGAGTGTGGACTCCGGAGAATTGACACCAAAAATGTCATTAAAAAGAAAAGTGGTGATGGAAAAATACCGGGATGCTATTGAAAGAATTTATGCAGCCTAATTACGATAGTGCTCTAAGCAACTGTATGAAACTTGTACTTCTTATAACTTTATTACTAGTGTTGCTAACCGCCTGCAATAAAAATGGGTTTCCATCTGGTACTGCTTCCTGTATTAAAAAAGAAATACAGGTCAATATGAATAATCCGGATTGGCAAACTGGAGCCATTGAAGAATATACTTTTCAAAATAAGACAGTGTATGCTTTTCTTCCCGATGGAAATATTATAGCCGATGGCAGTACCACTATCAAAGATGAAAATTGCAATACTTTATGTGATGTGGGCGGGTTTGGCGGCTATGCTAATAACCAATGCAATGGCGGCAATTTTTACAAGGAAGCCATTTTAGTGCGAACTATCTGGAAGAAAAAAAGCAGGTAGTACTACCTGCTTTTAGTAAAAATTATTTCGTGTCGGGTTTAGGCTTACTTCCTCTTTTACCCATATTCTGCACCAGCTTTTGAATCAGCTCATCCAACTTTATTTGTTGTTCCGGAGTACAGATAGCCCTCATCTTTTGAAAATGCTCAAATGTATAGAGGGAAATAAGCGATTGCTGTTTACCAACAGCTTCAGTGTAAAGATTTATTAAACTATCGTTTACTTGTGTTTCTTTTAATAACTTATAGAGATTACTTCTGCCTGAAGTAATAGAATCAAATACAGGTTTCAGCCGTGCAAAATGTGCATCTTTTATTTCTTTATGCTGTACTTTTTGTTTGTCGTCCAGCTTTAATTCATCTACCATCCAATCGCCTTTGCTAGATTTTCCTTTATCGCCATGCGAACTTGACTTTTTATCCTTCCAAAGAAAATAAACAAGCACTACGTTTGTAATTAATAACGCAACGGTAAAAAAAGCAAGAATTTTATTTATAGGAGTTTTCATTATTTATAAACCTCCTCTGTTATAGTTTCATTGAGGTTATATTCTGCGGCAATAGATTGCAATGATTCAATTTCAGGATTACTACTACCCGATTTTGTTTCACTGTTCTTAAAAATAACAGCGGCATTTATAATTAGTACCAGTAAAAGTGCGGCTACTGCATACACCGGTTTAAAAACCCATGACTTTTGAGCAACAGGCTCATAGCCTTTCTCCATTCTGGCCTTTAACCGGGTATAAAAGAAATCCGGTGTAGTAGCCCGTTGTATACCATCAAGGCTATTTAGAACCTCCTCTGCTGTGTTATTTCTTTTAGTATCCATAATTCATAGTTTTTGACGTTAAGCCCTCTAAAAACCTTCGACCCTGGGAAACTACTCAATCCTTTTCTTTTTCCAATATTTTCCGGAGATTTTGCTTTGCCCGGTGCATCAGCGACTCAATGGCCGGTACAGAGGTCTGCATAATATCGCTTATCTCCTGATAACTAAGGTCTTCCAATTTATGAAGGGTAAAAGCTGTTTTTTGATTTTCAGGCAATTGATTGATGGCTTTAAAGAGTTTCGATGCATTTTCCTTTCTGTCCATCGCCACACCGGGGTGATTAAAATCAGGTATTTCATACAAAGGTTCATTACCATCGCCAAAGAGACGTTGTAAAAAACCAAATCGTTTCTTGCTTTTGCGGCTTCTTAAAAGATCGAGAGACCGGGTTGTTGT
Source organism: uncultured Chitinophaga sp. (assembly GCA_964641575.1). Lineage (GTDB taxonomy): Bacteria > Bacteroidota > Bacteroidia > Chitinophagales > Chitinophagaceae > JJ008. The sequence continues at coordinate 10,408 of CAZXMP010000118.1, forward strand.
AATCCGGTACATCCAGGTGGAAAGCTTGGACTCTGCTTTAAAAGAATGGATTGAGCGGAATACCTGTATAAATACCTCCTGTGCTACATCTTCGGCGTCTTCCGCATTTTGTACAATACCAATAGCAGTATTAAATACCCTATCCTTGTAGTTGTCTACCAGGAACTTAAATGCAGCTTCATCCCCGTTTCGCAGGCCTTGTATCAGTTCAATTTCTGTCAACGAATGCTGTGGTTGTTTTGCGGTGTAACTTACAACATGTCTGCAAAATAATATCAGTAATAGGTTATAAATAAAACTAATACTGATAATATCGCATTAAAAATAAGAACCGGCATAATTATCACATTGCATTAAAACAATATTTAGGGTAATTTTTATTTTCCCATCCATTTTTTAAAATCGGTCACTTTTTCACGGCTTACTAACGCTTCCTTATCTACCGCAGGCTTTAAACCGAGAATAAGCCGGTTACCAAAGTAATCATCAATCTTATCTACGCTGGCAATGCTTACATAAAAAGAACGGCTGATGCGGAAATAACTTTCGGGATCTAGCATATCTTCCAGGTCATCCATTGTATAGTCAACTACAAATTTTCTGTTATCGGATGTTTTAAAAAAATTAAGTCGGCCATCGCTAAAGAAATAGGCGATTTCTTCCACATCTACGGAAACTAATTTCTGACCCTGCTTCACTAAAAACCGTTTACGATATTCCTTCGGCTGCAATTTTTGTTGTAATTCTTTTACCAGGCTATCCATATTAAATCCATCCGTAGTGGTTTCTTTTCCGGCATAAATATTTTTTAATTTTTTGTATTTACTCAATGCGGCTGCTAGTTCTTCCTGCTGCACGGGTTTCAATAAATAATCTATACTATTCACTTTAAAAGCTTTCAAAGCGTATTCATCATAAGAGGTAGTAAATACTACAGGACTTTTAACTTCTACCAAATTAAATATTTCAAAGCTTTGGCCATCTGCCAATTCGATATCCATTAATATCAGATCTGGCTTCGGATTTTCTTGCAACCATTCAACAGCCGATTTTATACTGTCCGCAGTTCCTGCTACCATTGCATCTTCATCAACTGCGGCCAATGTTTTTTTAAGCTTTTTAACTGCCAATTCTTCGTCTTCAATAATAAGAATTTTCATATGTAGTGTTTTGCGTGTTAAATACTATTTGTACGAGATCAGTTGTTTTAACTTTTGATTTCGGGCACAGTTTGCTTATTCCAAATTAAGGGTAATACTGCCATAAAGTTTTTATCGCCTTCTAATACCTGGAAACCATTTTCATTCATCAATTTATACTTTGCCCTTATATTATTCAAACCAATGCCAGCTGATGTTGCCCGCTGCTGACGACGCTGCAAATTATTATTTACTACAAGTTGTTTACCAGATGTTGTAAATATTTCTATAATCAGCGGATACTTTTTACTTAGTACATTATGCTTTACTGCATTTTCTACCAACAACTGTAAACTTAGCGATGGCAATAAGTAAGGGTAGTACTTTTTATCTACTTCAAAATGAAGTTGTAATGCTTCGCCATGTCTTGTTCGTAGTAGTTGATAATAATTATTAATGAATTTCAATTCCCGGTCAAGGGTAGTCATACTGCTTTCATTACTACTCAATAAATAACGGTACACTTTACTTAATTCATTTAAAAAAACTTCTGCTTGTTTTTTATCCTCCGCAATCAGGCTGGAAAGGGTATTGAAGCAATTAAATAAAAATGTGGGGTTACCATCCCCGTTAAATTAGATAAATACGTGTAGATAGCCAATTTATAAACCCGGTGGTTTTAGGACAAGCAA
>CAZXMP010000119.1:0-12194 GCA_964641575.1 uncultured Chitinophaga sp.
ATTCTTTACATAAAAACACAAGACAGGCTTTTGGATTTTCAGACAATTGCTGGCCTTTAAAACTTTTATAATTGTTAAAAAATACAAAGACATATTCTGAAACGCCTTTTAATAAAACAATTCTTGCAGAAGGTATTCCATCAGATGATGCGGTTGCCAGCGTCATTGCATTTACTTCATCGATTTTAGCTTCTATCGCTTGTTGCCACCATTTAGCAAATTGCTGCAACGGATTTGCATCGGCTTTTTTCTCGGTTAGTTTTTTTTGCGAATAATTTTTTCTGATAGCTGCAATATTGGCCGACATATTGAAAAATTTAATTACAAAGGTAATGGCTCAAAATCTAAGCAATAAAAAAAGCCCTTTCGGAGCTCACTACAATTTAGTTACGATGTTCTGGTTTGCTTCCTGGCCAGCTCATCCCTTTCTTCTGCAATTACATTCAACATACTTTCCAATTCGCCTACCCGTTTAAGCTGACTTTCCAGTTTTTTATTTGCTTCTGAAACGGCCTGCATATCATTATTCAATTCTTCCAGGTAAACCACCCTTTTTTGCAATTGCTGACGCTGAAAGTTTGTTTCCTTTAACTTATCCTGTATTTCATCAAAAGCTGCCTGTAATTGCTGATTTTCTGTTATAGCAGCATTATATTTCACTTTTTGTGTATCAAAATCCCTTACCACTTTCTGATGCGCTTCTTTAAGATCTTCGTAATCTAAACTAACCAACTTAGAATTATTTACTTGTCCCTCCAGCTTATGAATTTTATCCTGTAGCGCATTGAATTCATTATAAGCACTATCCAGCATCGATGTCATCTCACTGGTGAGGTGCTCTTTCTGGCGGGTGTTACTAATTTCTTTTTCCTTTTGTGAGAGCATGAACTTTAGGTCATCAATCTGGCTGGTCAATTCTTCATTCAACCGTTGTATTTCCTGTTGCTTCTCTTCTGTTTCTTTTACAATATCAATTTGGCCAAGCAGTTTATTTATTTTTTCATTGTGCTCCAGCAAACTGCTTTGTGCCAAACGTAATTGCTCTATATAACCACCAGTTTTTTCAGTAGGGGGAGATGAAGGTGAAGCAGTCCGAAGTAATTCTATTTCAGCTTTTAATTTGCTATTCATCAACCGAAGCTCATCAGCTTCAGTGGATGACGGAGAAATATTGCGAAGAGATTCGATTTCGGTGTTTAATTTTTTATTTATCACCCGAAGTTCATCTGCCTCCGCTGATGAGGGGGGAGTATTGCGAAGTGACTCTATTTCGGCTTTTAGTTTTTTGTTTAACTGCCGCATTTCATCGGCCTCAATAGAATTGATATCATTATTTTCTTCTGTATCAGCCAGTTTTTCTCTTAACTGTGTAAGTTCTTTATCTCTTACTTCCACATCATTAAAATAACGGAGTTTCCAATCTTCCAATTCCTTAGCCAACTTGGTGGAAGCTTCTGTAACTGTTGTTGAAAGTGAACGGCGGCTGGTAATAAAAAAGTGTATTGTAATGCCAAGCGTAATAGCCCCCAGCATCAGCACAATTATCTCAACAAGGGTAAGTGAAAGGCTCGCCATAATACACAATAAATGATTTGAAAACTATTGAAAAATAAGGAGATTGATATCAATAGTTTTTCACAGGCGGCATTGGACAAACTGCAATATAGTAGATTGTGTAGCGAAAAAAATAGTAAATATACTTAGGATAGATACGTAAAACCCTATGCCCGAACCAATGTACCAACTTTCTCGCCGGTTACTACCCTGCGCAGGTTACTTTCTTTGTTCATATCAAAAACAATAATAGGAAGACTATTCTCCATGCATAGTGTGAAGGCTGTCATGTCCATTACTTTGAGATTTTGAGAAATACATTCCTGGAAAGTAATGACATTGTATTTTGTAGCAGTAGTATCTTTTTCAGGATCAGCTGTGTAAATGCCATCAACCCTTGTTCCTTTTAATATTACATCAGCATTTATTTCAATAGCCCTGAGCGAACCTGCGGTATCTGTAGTAAAATAGGGATTACCAGTGCCTGCTCCAAAAATCACCACCCGTCCTTTCTCCAAATGACGGATTGCACGGCGGCGTATATAGGGCTCTGCAATTTGCTCCATCTTAATAGCACTCTGTAAGCGGGTATATACTCCTACTTTTTCAAGGCCAGCCTGCAACGCCATACCGTTAATAACCGTAGCCAGCATGCCCATATAGTCGCCATGGGCTCTTTCAATTCCCGTTTCAGCTTCATTCATCCCCCGGTAAATATTACCCCCTCCAATAACTACAGCTACCTGAACACCTAATTCTGTAATGGATTTAATGTCTTGTGCATACTGTGCAATGACATCGTTGTCAAAGCCAAAACTTTTATCACCCATTAACGCTTCGCCAGAAAGTTTGAGGAGGATTCTTTTGTACTTCGGTAACATGGAGCTAATTTTTCGGGGCGAAGATAAGGGTTTTGATTATTGTTTAACGGCCCTAATACTGTACACCATCGGTAGTTTTTCTTCCATACCTCTTATATGCCATTTACCCTTTTCAGTCTCGACAGTATTTCTAAAACAAGGATAAGGCGAATACATGTATTCATTAAAAAATTCGATTTTCAGACCGGCATTTATCAATGCATTCAGTACTTCGCTGATGCTATGGTTCCAGCTATATTCTTTACCGGAAACAGGTGCATTGCGATCTGTATAGGTGCCTTCACTTTCTGTAGCTATTATTTCTCTATTGTCGTAGTGAAATTTAATATGTGTAAAATCATCATCAAACATCCATAGCACCGGGTGAAACTCTGCGATATAAAATAATCCACCCAGCTTTAAGTAATGGCTCACTATAGCAGCCCATTTATCTAAATCGGGTAGCCAGCCAATTGTTCCGTATGAGGTGAAGACTATGTCAAATTTTGCATCAAGTTGTTCTCTTAAATCGTACACATTACTACAAACGAATTTTGCATTCAGATTCAATTCATTATTTAGTTTTTTTGCTTCACTGATAGCGATGTCTGACAAATCAATTCCTGTTACAAAAGCACCTCTTCTTGCCCAATCCAAACTATCCATTCCAAAATGGCATTGCAGGTGCAGCATTGTTTTGCCACTAACATTTTTTAATTCATTGAGTTCAATAGGAGTTAAAACTGTTTCACCATTTTTAAAACCGGCAAGATTATAAAATGATGAGTCCTTATGCACTACCGTTCGCTGGTTCCAAAGTTGCTTATTGGCGTCAAAATATTCCTGGTAATCATTCATAGGCCAAACTTAAAATAAATACCAGAAAGTAACCAAAATCACACCCCAGTGTTATCAAAGAAAAAAAGCAGTCGGGAACTTTGGCATTATTGTCCCCTTTTTATAAAATTCGTACCTTCTGCAATATATCGTTCGTGAAAAAAATAATTATCATACTATTCATCGCCTGCTACTGCCAGCTAGTACAAGGACAATCTGTTGAAAGAATACTACAAGCTATTTCTGACCCTCAGCAAAAGGCAGATACACTGCAGTTTTTGGGAAGACGTTTTCACATGAGAGCCTTGCCAGATAGTGCTGCTTATTGTTTTAACATGGGTCTTTCTTTTGCCAAACAAGTAAAGGGAAATAATAATCAAATAGTACAGCTTTATAGCCAGTTAAGTAAAGTTGATCAAATGCAACGGCAACCAGAAAAAGCACTGGCCACTATTCGAAAAGCAGATGCATATATTGACCCAAGTGTAACTAAGGGTACACTCGCCAACTATTTATACTTCAGTTCCCAATACTTCCGGTTGATGCTTAAGTATGATTCATCTTTATACTATTTACAGCAAGCCGAAAAATTGAACAACTCCTTTAGCCCTTATTCAAACTGGTTTATTTATAATGGAATGGCTGAGGTCTTTTATGCTTATAATAATTACTCCAAAGCAGAAGAATATTATATCAAAGCCTATAACCTTACTAAAAAAGAAGGGATCCGTATGGATCATGGCCTGATGATAAACCGGCTTGGAAATTTGTATTCGCTGCAAAATAACCCGGAAAAATTTGCTGCTATACTTCGGGAACATGAAGAATTTGTAAAAGCTGGCAAAAAAGATTTTCGGAGGGACCCGGTACATAGCCTCCTTTTTATCAACTGGGGAAAAACATCCTTATCCGAAAAAATTAGTTTTATGAAGTCGGTACGAGATGAAAATATAAAAACTGGTTATACCCAGGCAGCCGCAGCAACCAATATACATATTGCTGCACTATTAGAAGCTGAAGAACAGCCGGAAGAGGCCCTTAAATATTTGTATGAAAACAGGGATTTTTTTATTTCAAAAAATGTACCGGCTGATGTATATCCCAACCTGCAGTACATATATAAATTACAAATAAAAACAGGAAAAACAACCGAAGCAATATTAACTGCTAACCAGTTGATGGAATTAAATGCAAAAATTTCTGACATTACTAATAATGAAATGACGCTGGAGCTGGAAAAAAAGTATGAAACAGCAAAAAAAGAAAAAGAAATTGAATTATTGAACTCCCAAAGCAAACTGAATGCGTTGGAACTGCAGCGTGAAATGGAACAACGAATTGGATTGGAAAGAGAAAATATCTTAAAAGACTCTACTATTCTGCAACAACAACAATTAGCAGCTCTGGCTGAACGAGAAAAAGAATTAAAGTTCAGCGAACTGGAAAAAGAAAAATTACTTTCTGTTTCTCTTGCCAGGGAAAATGATTTACAGGAAAAGTTACTTGCCGATGGTAAAAAAAGAAACCGTCTTTTACTATCAGGAATTGGATTACTTGCCATTGCCGGAGCAGTAATATTGTATCAGTATGGAAAGCAACGCAGCAAAAATATTATCATTGAAAAACAAAGATCCGATTTGGAAGTATTAAACCGGGAAATACATCACCGGGTTAAAAATAATTTACAAGTTATTTCCAGTTTGCTAGACCTTCAATCGGAGGCAACCGATGACAGTAAAACTGCAGAAAAATTTCAGGAAGGAAGTCAACGGGTACAAAGCATGGCTTATATCCATCAAAACCTTTACCAGGGAGAAAGCATTGACAGCATTGATATTCAACAATACATCAACATGCTTACCAACAATCTAATGCAATCATATAATGCAGATGCTGATAAAATTACATTGACGGCTGATGTTGAAGCCATAAAGCTACATTCTGATACAGTGATCCCATTAGGAATGATAATAAATGAATTGGTAAGCAATGCCTTAAAATATGCTTTCAAAAATAAACAACAAGGACAAATACAGATTGTATTGAAAAGAATAAATGAAAAATTATTGCTACAAGTAAAAGATAATGGTATCGGCATACCAGACAATATAGATGTATCAACCGGAGCTTCGTTTGGCTATAAAATAATAAAAGCGTTTGCACAAAAGCTAAAGGGATTAATGACCATAAATAACAAAAACGGAACAGATGTACAGCTATTGATAGCTAAATACAAAATAGCCTGATATGTTTACGTCGCCTATAAAAATATTGATTGTTGAAGATGAACCACTCATAGCAGAAGGAATTGCCTTACATTTAAAAAATTCGGCATTCTCTGTCTCAGCCATTGCATATGATGCGGATGAAGCATTGCAAGTGTTACAAACAAAAACTCCTGATATTGCTATTCTTGATATTAACCTGGATAGTAATAAAGATGGAATAGAATTAGCTGAGTATATTAACAAGACCTGCCCGATGCCGTTTATCTACCTTACCTCTTATTCCGATAAAGCCATCATGGACAGAGCCAAAGCCACCTCTCCGGCAGGTTTTATCGTTAAGCCCTTTAATAAAAACACCTTGTTAGCCACATTAGAGATTGCTGTCAGCAACTTTACTCAACAAAGCAATAATCATGTGCCACAACTATCACTGGGAAAAATAAATAAGAATCTTTCTGATCCTATCAGTGAAAGAGAATTTGAAATTCTTCAATTGCTTTATGAGGGCAAGAATAACCAGGAAATCTGCGACCAACTTTTTATTGCAATGAATACGGTTAAAAGGCATGTGACAAATGTTTACTTCAAGCTCGATACTAAGAGCCGTACAGAAGCAATTACACTTATCCGAAATTATATGCTGAAATAATTTCGTACACGACTACTTTCTTTTTCTTCTCCTGTTTTATATAAAATCCCACTCTGGTGTTATCGACAGGGGTAACATTTAATTCAACTTAGAGGTCTGCTAAATACAATTAAAATAAGAGTTATGAATAAAATCAATTTAACTTTTTTATTGCTGGCTTTTACAACACTCTCCTTTTCACAAGCCTTTCAAGCCGAAATAGCAGTAAGAACTGCTGCTACTCTTTCACCGGGTGAAATAGAAACAATGAGTATAAAAGTTACAAATACCTGTGACTACCCTTTTATTATAGGCAAAAGTGTATTTGCTGTTAATATACATTATGATGGTTCTACCAATGCTGGCCAGGTCTTTAATCAAACAATTAAGTTGCCCAAAACACTTCAGAAAGGAGAAAGTTATACGTTTAGCAACATCTCTTATAAATCCCCCATCTATCCGGGAACCTATCCCGTAGAGATTTCCTTTATATGGGGAAACAGGGTCATAAGCCAGGTCGAGGTAATAAATTTTACGGTTGAAGCTAATTATGAAGCAACAATAAGTGCGTCTGCATTAAGTTTTGATGCCGACAACACAGTAGATTTAAATTTTAAAGTTACTAATAGCGGCAATACAGGATGGCCGGATGGTGCAACTTATAGTTTAAAATTTGAATTGCTTTCCTCTCCTAGTGCTGCTCCCAAAGAAGACAAAGCCCGGTTCGACTTTACACCCAGGGTTTTTGAAAAATGGGATTTAGACCCCGGGAGAAGTGAAGAATTTAATATCCCAAGGTTCAAGGTTCCCCGTGTTTCTGGTAGTTATAAAGTAAGGGTTCACTTATTAATGAACGGTCGCACATTTAATGCAGCCGGCAATTTCAGGGATTTTACTTTTAAAGTAGGAAGATAACAGCCCACTTTTTTAAACTAAAAAATAAAAAGTATGAATACTAAAATCACTTCAGCTCTCATTATTACCACAGTTACTTTACTATTCTCCTGCAAAAGTTCAACCACAGAAGCTGATTGGAAAAAAACACAGCTCGGCACAATGGGATTGTCTGTTGAGGCACCTTTTGAGTACGAGAAAAAAAATATAGAGAGCCAACTAACACCGTCCGTAAGAAAGATGGTTAATAAAATGGAAACTTTTCTATATGAGAGTCAAGGCAATTACTATGCTGTCAATGTAGCTGAGTATGCTAAGGATGTTTCGTTTTCAAAAAGTGGCGCAATGAATGGCGCATTAGCTGAAATGAGGATGAAAGCCGGGGGGGAAATCAGCAACCGGAAAGATGAAACAAAACAAATTAACGGTCTTGAAGCTACTACTGTTCAAGCCACTTTTTCAAATAGCAAAAAAGAGAAAAAAGAATTACAAATGGCCATCCTAAACAAAGGAAATACAATGTACCAGGTTATTTGCTTATATAAAGATGGAAGCGAGATTAAAAGAAAAGAGTCGTCAAGAATTATTGAATCAATAAACATTAATTAATAAATAAAACTTCTCATGAAAAAAATAATTATCATCTGTATAGTTTTTATAACTGTATCATTTGCTTCTTCAGCACAATCATGGCCAACAAGTGTAACTGGCATTACTACCATTGCCAACGATTCAGTTGTAACAGAAGGAAACCTAAGTACAGGTAAAATCATCAATGACTTACGCTGGGCTTCCAGCAGCGCTGTTGCCTGTTTTACCACATCCCAATTTCATCGCTACCAGGGCAATCATGTGTTTTATGGGATCACCATCAAGCCAGGATCTATTGTAAAAGTAAAAGCTAAACCTGCAAACAATACAGAAGAAATAAGCTTATACGGCTATATGATGGACAAAAACGACTATCACATGGTGCCTGCACTACAGCAATGTATTACCTGTGAAGCAGATTATAAAAGAGATAAGCCCATGAAAGGAAAAGTATTAACCGACGAAAGAGAAATTGAATTTCGAAACCCAACCAGTGAAACGTATAATATCATTATTGGAGTATCCGCACCAAAAGGTGTATCAGAAAGAAAATTTAGTTTGATGATAAAAACGGTTATATAACTGTTATCAAATTATTTTTAAAATAAGTAACTCAAAAATCTAACAACATGAAAATGATATTCATTTCAGCCTTATTTATTTCAGCAATAAGCTTAACAGCACCTGCGCAAAATGTACCCAACTGTAACCAGGGTGAAAAGTTGGCAGAAAATACCTGGAATAAATGGGGGATATGGAAACCTGATATAAGCCCCATACCCTTTAAAACCGAAATAACAAGAATGAAACGTCACTGGAACTGGATATCCTCTAACAGTATCGCCACTATTGGCCCCAGGAAATTGGATATTGGCGAAGAGGAGAAATTTGGTTCTATAGTAGGGCAATCAAAAAGAACATTCGTTACAGATCCCTCATATAATAACCAGGTAGTTATTACTATTAATAAAACAGATGGAAGAGCAGAAACCGGAGTAAGTATCTGTACACATACGGAGGCGGGTATAACTACTTCAGTAGTAACTTATGTTTTTCCAAATGGGAATGACAGGTCTATTAAAACATTTACTATTAATAATGCCAAGGGGAAAATTATCAGTGTGGCTATGAAAAATAACTCGGTGGGTAACCAGTTCGAATATCGAATTAAAGCAGAATAAACATTACAAAAATAATGCAATGAAAAAAAGTTTACTATCAGCATTTGCAATTGTGGCCTATTGTAGCTCAATAGCACAGTTAAATATTGTAGAGAATTTTAGTGGTATGACTTCCGGCAATCTCGGCGGGCAAAACAGTTGGATAGGGGGAAGTAATGATGTACAGGTTTCTGTACTTACTAGTAATTTGGGGGCAATAATTTATCCTAACTATACCAGCGGACAAAACTATATTACAGTTAATGATATAGCAGGTGCAGACCCGGTGAAACAATTTGCTACTAATGTAGGCATTGGTGCAAATTCCACCACTTATATTAGCTTTTTAGTCAGAGCTCCTGGTACTGCATCTCTTACTCCAGACGAAGCGGATGCGCTACCTTCTGTAGCTTTAAGAACAACATTAGGGAACAATCTCTGCTACTTCTATATGGCTGATGATGGAGGCTCATCACCTGAATTAAAATTTGGTATCTCTAAAAGTGAAAATGGTACAGGTAATGGCGTTTTTGGTTCGGCGTCCTACTCATTCGGTGGGGTGTACTTAATCGTCATCAGGTATAGTTTAAATACAGGGAGCGACAATGATGTAATGGCTTTATTTGTAAATCCGGTTCTTTCTACAAGCGGACCATCAGGAAGTCCCTTTATAGTTTCTTCAGGAAGCGATGGGGGTTATTCGGGTGCTCTTAGTGGTTTGCAATTATTTCAGAACAGGGTAACAGCCGGCTTTAATACATATTATACTCCAGAAGCCAGGTTTGATGCATTTAGAGTTGCCAGCGGAGCATCTGTTACTGAAGCGTGGACCAATCTTTCACCAGTAGGTATAATTCTTCCGGTTACTATCAGTTCTATTAAAGCATACGAAAAACAAAGAGGTATTCAACTTGATTGGACTGTACACTCAGAAGTAAATCTTAGCCACTATGAAATTGAACGTAGTGCGGATGGAAGAAATTTTGCACCAATAGGACAGGTAATTGCAATCAATACCAGTGGCGAAAAAACCTATGGCTTCTTTGACGTTAATCCATTATCCGGCACCAATTTCTACCGGCTCGAAAATGTTGATATTGATGCTACATCAAAATATAGTAATATAATAAGGGTAAGTCTTGATAAAAATATGGTTGGAATACAACTATATCCCAACCCGGTAACCAATGGAACTATTTCATTACAATCCGCTGCTTTATCAAAAGGGAATTACATAATTAGACTATATAATATAGCAGGGCAGCAAGTGCATACCTCTAATTTCTTTCATCTGGGCGGAGCTATTAATCAAACAATGCAACTTCCACCTTCAATTAGTAAGGGAATATATAACCTTGAACTTTATACAAAAGCAATTGAGAGAGTAGTAGCGATAAAAATAATAGTTCAGTAAATAATTCAAAAAATAAAAAAGAGTTGCCATTTAAAAGCAACTCTTTTTTTATAGAGAAATCATCGAATATAATTTTCTTATCCTAACGCTACTCTCTTAAATTCAGTAACAGTTACGTTACCGCTTTCTTTCAAATAGTCACCAACAGATTTACCGCCATCTTTTACAAAAGCTTGTGCTGTTAATGTTTGTTCTTTAAAGAAAGCTCCCATTTTACCTTCAGCAATTTTAGCCAGCATTTCTTCTGGTTTGCCGGCCATTTTAGGGTCTTCTTTCATTACATCTATTACGATGGCCTTTTCTCTTGCTACTACTTCAGCAGGAACACTAGCAGCATCAACTGCAACAGGATTTAATGCGGCAATTTGCATTGCTACATCTTTACCTACTTCAGCCGCTTCTTTATCCAATCCCACTAATACACCGATACGATTAGCACCATGAATGTAAGAAGAAACAAAAGGAGCTTCTACTATTTCAAAACGGGTGATACCAATTTTCTCTCCGATTGAAGCCAGCTTATCATTGATAAGGTCAGCTACTTTAGCACCGTTTATTACTTGTTCGTTTAACTCTGCAACTGTTTTTACGCCAGAGCTAATAGCAACATCAGCAATGTTTTTTACCATGCTGATGAAATCTTCATTCTTAGATACGAAGTCAGTTTCGCAGCTCACACATACTACAATGCCTTTTTTATTATCGGCAGTTGTTTGTGCAATTACTACCCCTTCTTTTGCTTCACGGTCGCTTCTTTTAGCAGCTACTTTCTGACCTTGTTTACGCAACCAGTCGATAGCGGCTTCAAAATCGCCGTTTGTCTCTGTTAATGCCTTACGGCAATCCATCATACCAGCACCAGTAGCCTGGCGAAGTTTGTTTATGTCTTGTGCACTTATTGTTACAGTACTCATGATAATTAATGATTAATAATTAGGAATTAAAAATTCTCCTACGCACTTGGTTTTCTATTTGCAGCCTCCCTGCACTATGTTCAGTAATGAACAGAACGTACAAGAGTGCGACGTCCGCCCGGCCTTGCCATTCGGACGGGCAACAGTTGATAGTACTAATGCTGCTGGGTCAATGATTGTATTTACTACAAACAATAAACCCTGAACTACAAACTGCTATTATCTTCTTCCACCACCCGGGCCTCTGCTGCCACCGCCGGCTCCACCTGGAGTACGACGACGTTGTCCGCCACCTGCACCGCCGCCTGGCCCACCAGCACCACGGCCTCTGCCGCCACGGCCACCTTCAGCTTGTGCTTCAGCTTCCAATCTTGCTGCTTTTCTTTCTTTTTCATCATCACTTACATCATCCACTTCTTCATCTTTTGCAGCTTGTCTTTCAGCAAGACCTTCTGCAATAGCAGCGGTGATATAGTTAACAATGATGGCAATCGATTTAGTAGCATCGTCGTTACCTGGAATTGCAAAATCAACTTTGTTTGGATCGCAGTTGGTATCAACTACCCCAAAAGTAGCAACGCCTAAACGCTTAGCTTCTGCTAATGCAATATGCTCATGCCCGATATCAACTAAGAATAAAGCAGCAGGTACACGGCCCAATTGAGCGATACCACCTAATACTTTTTCCATTTTGTCTTTATCACGGCTTAACGTTAAACGTTCTTTTTTAGTGATGCTGTCGAAAGAACCATCGCCTAACATTTTTTCAATGCTCTGCATTTTCTTTACACTCTTACGAACCGTGTTGAAGTTGGTCAACATACCACCTAACCAACGTTCTGTTACGAAAGGCATGTTTATTTTTTGTGCAGACTCTTTTACGATGTCTTTTGCCTGCTTCTTAGTACCTACAAACAAAATCTTTTTACCACTGCGTGCAATTTGTTTCATTGCAGCTGCAGTTTCCTGAAGACACTCTACTGTTTTATTCAGGTCGATGATGTGAATACCTTTCTTTTCAGCAAAGATGTAAGGCAACATCTTAGGATTCCATTTCTTCTTCAGGTGACCGAAGTGTACACCTGCTTCCAAAAGTTGCTGTTGTAGTGAAGTG
>CAZXMP010000120.1:0-11910 GCA_964641575.1 uncultured Chitinophaga sp.
CACGAACAATATGGTAACGTACACCCGGTAAGTCTTTTACACGACCACCACGGATCAATACAACCGAGTGCTCCTGCAGGTTATGACCTTCTCCAGGGATGTAAGCGATTACTTCCACTTTGTTGGTCAAACGAACTTTGGCAACTTTACGAAGAGCAGAGTTTGGCTTTTTAGGCGTAGTTGTATATACACGGGTACATACACCACGACGTTGCGGGCACTGGTCCAAAGCTCTTGATTTGCTTTTGGCTCTGATTATCTCTCTTCCTTTTCTTACTAACTGTTGAATAGTAGGCATTATGAACCTTTATTTTTGGGACGGCAAAGGTAACGGCGAAGGGCTTAATATCCAAAAAAATGATGTCTCATTTTGAAGTTTTGAATATTTTGGGGATAAAAGAGGCTTTATCAGACCTTTTTTTCGTAGATTCCTACCGAACTAATTAGAAATCAATACTTATATTTTTTGCATCCAATTATATTTATCCTCTCTTCTTCCTTCTCTAATGTCTGTTAACCATTTTTTTACAGTCGGGGCGGTCTTCCAATTCTCCACATCAAACTTCATTACAAAGTCTTTATAGCGTAATTCTTTTATCAATGAAATAGTAGCTGCCGTACCAGTTCCAAATACTTCGTATAGCAGATTGGCTTTGTATGCTTCTATAATATCATCAATGCTCAGTTCCTTTTCTTCTACCGTAAAGCCCATTTCTTTTAATAGGGTAATGGTGCTCTGGCGGGTCACCCCATCCAGTATCGTTCCCTGGTCAAGTGATGGTGTAATGGCCGTGTTGCCAATAATGAAAAAAACGTTCATTGTACCACATTCCTGCACATATTTATGCTCAAAAGCATCTGTCCACAATACCTGGTCATATCCTTTCTTTTTCGCTTCCGCAGTTGCATACATAGCAGCACCATAGTTCCCGGCTGCTTTTGCATATCCCACACCACCCGGTACGGCTCTTACATATTGCTCTTCGACATAAATCCGCATAGGTGCACTATAATATGGTCCAGTAGGACTTAATATGATCATGAATTTATAGCTGTCAGAAGGACGAACACCAATCAATTCATCAGACGAAAACATAAAAGGCCTTATGTATAATGAATGATCTTCTTTATTAGGTATCCAATTCTTATCGAGTTCAATCAACTGCCTCATTCCTTCCATAAAAATATCTTCCGGAACGGCTGGCATTTGCATTCTTTCTGCAGAGGCATTAAAACGTTTGTAGTTATCCTGCGGACGAAAAATGAAAGCATTACCTTCCGCATCTTTATAAGCCTTAATACCTTCAAAAATTGCTTGACCGTAATGTAAAGCAGCAACAGAAGGGCTTAGCAGCAATGGTTGATATGGTTTTATTTCAACATTTTTCCATTCACCATTTTCATAATCTGCCTCCAGCATGTGGTCAGTAAAATACTTGCCAAATGGCATATTTTCCAGGCTTATATCCTGTAGCTTGCTTCTTTCCGCTTTTGTTATTGAAATATCCATGGCTGCTGTCATAAAAGTTTATTTTTACCGGGGCAAAGAAACGAAAAAAAGCTAACACCCATTTGTACAAGTTATTAAGGATTTTATGGATATAAATAATATTGAATTACCGGGCATGATGGTGGCTGATTTATATCAATCTTCACTGATAGATGGTACCGAAGCAAAAGAAAAAGCACCGGTTGTAACTGTTGCGGCCACAGCTATTGCAGATGAAAATATCAGCTATAAATCACTTGGCAATAATCAACGAAATGTATTGATTGTTGTAAAGAGCAGCGATGCTGTTTATTTGCCCGATAATCAGCTGGCATTTTTAACCGGCATACTCGGTGCCTGCAAATTAAGTTTGGCTGATGTAGCCATTGTAAATCTTGCTAACTATTCCGATGTATCGTATAAAGAACTAACTACCTTTTTCAAAAGCAAAATTACTTTGTTGTTTGATGTAGAACCGGCACAATTTGGATTACCCATTAGCTTTCCACATTACCAGATTCAACCATTCGCCAATAATTCATTTTTATACTCAGCACCATTAAATGGACTTGAAAATGATAAGATAGAAAAAAGCAAACTCTGGGTTTGTTTGAAAAGATTGTTCAACTTATAAACTAGAAAGAAGAGATGCAATTGATATTTGCCACTAATAATCAACATAAAGTAGATGAGATCCGTTCACTGCTTACAGGCGAACTTGACATAGTAACATTGAAAGAAGCAGGTATTGATATTGACATCCCAGAACCTTATGAAACACTAGAAGAAAATGCCTCCGGAAAGTCGAAAACGATATACGATATGAAGGGTGTAAACTGCTTTAGTGAAGATACCGGCCTTGAAGTAGATGCCTTAAATGGCGAGCCGGGAGTAAAAAGTGCCCGGTATGCCGGAGAAAGCCGATCATTTGACGCTAACATTGACAAGCTTTTGATTAATTTGGCTGGTAAAAGAGATTGGTCGGCCCGTTTTAGAACCGTTATTTCACTTATCATTGATGGTAAAGAAACATTGTTCGAAGGCATTTGTGCTGGTAAAATAATTGGAGAAAAAAAGGGCAACCAGGGTTTTGGATACGACCCAGTGTTTATACCAACCGGAAGCGATAAAACTTTTGCTGAAATGAGTATGCAGGAAAAGGCACTATATAGCCACCGGGCAAGGGCTACAGAGAAACTGGTAGCATTTTTGAATAATTTATAATTAAACTTTTGATTTTGACACCAGAACGCAACCAAAATATTACCGAAAGCGACTTACTTCAGGGATGCATGGAAGGCAACCGACGGATGCAGGAAGAACTGTATCGCCGATTCTCTCCCCGGATGTATGCGGTTTGTCTGCGATATGCCGGCAACTCTGAAGAAGCAGCGGATATATTACAGGAAGGATTTATTAAGGTCTTTAGAAAATTAGACAGTTTTCGCAGCGAAGGCTCTTTTGAAGGTTGGGTACGGCGAATTTTTGTGAATACAGCTATTGAGCATTTTCGCCGCCGCCGTTACCTGATGCCGGTTACCGAAAAAGAAGAAAATACAATCGAAGGAAAATATACTTCGGTATTGGATGAACTGGCAGAGAAAGATATACTGGCATTGGTAAGTGAGCTGTCACCCGGCTATCGTACTGTATTTAATATGTATGTGGTAGAAGGATACACTCACAAAGAGATTGCAGATATGCTGGGCATCAGTGAAGGGACAAGTAAATCGCAACTATCAAGAGCCAAAGTGATATTGCAGGATATGGTGAGAACATTTATAGACAAACAAAGAACGAAGTCAAAATAATGAGCAGCGGATTGTCACATAAAATGTACAACTACGAATTACTTCCTCCAACAGGAGTATGGGAAAATATTGCTGCCGAATTAGATGAAGTTGAGCTTTCTAAAAATTTATCTTCCAAATTATATAATGTACAAGTTTTTGCACCTGCTGTTGTCTGGGAAAGTATTGCTTTAGAATTGGATGATGCAGAGCTATTTCAAAATGTAAGTTCCAAATTGACCAACATACAGGTTGCGCCACCAGTTGACATTTGGGAAAACATTGCTCATACTCTTGATGAATCTCCTTTAATTAATAATATTGCTGAACGACTTCAAAACACTGAAGTTATTCCTCCCGCTACTGCATGGAATAAAATTGTGGCTGAGTTAGATCAAGTGCATGAAGGCTCAGTACCTGCTCGGAGAAGACTTTCTCCGTTGATAAGATACGCTGCCGCTGCTTCCATCATTGGCTTGATTGCATTTAGTGCATTACAATTATTTAAAAACAAAGGCACTAATGAAAATGATGGAATAGTAAAAGGCTCTACTCCTGTTCCTGAAAAAATAAATTCTATTCTTCCTCCTGTAAAACAAGAAACAACCAGTTTTGATACTCCTGAAGCTATAGCTGATGCCGAAGAAGTTCGGAATGATGTTGCGCTGGAAGCAAGCAAAAAAACGTATGCTAAATTAGATAAGCCGATATCTGCAAAAATGGATATGGCTGCTGCATTTTATTTTAATAATGCGCTTAGCACTGGCACTACACGAGGCCTGGGTGATATGTTTGATGTTCCTGATGAAGAGCCAATAAACAATAACAACAATATTAACAGCCGCTATATAATGTTAATGACACCTGATGGCAATATCATCCGTATGTCAAAAAAACTAGGCGATCTTATTTGTTGCGTATCTGGCGAAGAACAAGATGATGATTGTATGCACCAGCTTAATCAATGGAAAGAAAAACTGGCTAACTCCTATGCTGGTCACTCTCCTGGCAATTTTATGGATATTTTTAGCCTTGTAAACTCGCTGCAGGAGAATACTCATTAGTCTCCTTTGTTTCCTTATTTTTATTGCAAAGAATACTACATGGCCAGAGTAAAAATTGAGATTCCAGAAAATTTCATTTTTCAATGCAATCTTCCTGTTCGTATTACTGATATTAATTATGGCGGTCATGTTGGAAATGATGCGCTTTTAAGCATACTACATGAAATAAGGATGCAATTCTTCAAGCACTTTGGCTATAGTGAAATGCAATTTGCCGGGGCCGGAATGTTAATGGCTGATGTGGCAATTGAATTTAAAAGCGAATTGTTTTATGGCGATATTATAAACGCATCTGTTACTGCCGGAGAATTTTCTAAAATTGGGTTTGATATTTTTTACAAATTAGAAAAGCATACAGGCGAAGAGAAAAAACTAGTAGCGGTTGCAAAAACAGGAATGATCTGCTATAATTATGAAAAGAAAAAAATAGTAGCCGTCCCGGATGAAGCGAGGCAGAAATTATCCCTTTAAACTAGCGATTCCAGATCCGCCAATTCTCTTCTGCTTGTAGCACCAGCATCTCTTCTCCGTTCTTAATAACTGCACCCCTCTCCTCTCCTTTTTGCAGGAATAATGTTTTGACAGGATTGTAAGTAAGGTCGTATAACAAATGATCGGACGAAATAAATTGGTAAGGAATATCTGGGCAAGTATTGATAACAGGATACATACCCAATGGCGTTGTATTAATGATCAGGTGGCTTTTTTTAATTACGCTACCATCAAGCTGCTTATAAGTTATTGTAGACCCATCGTGTAACTTCCGGCTTACTACAGCATAACTTATACCCAACCGCTTTAACACAAAAACAACAGCTGCTGTTGCGCCACCATTCCCTAGTACCAATGCATGGTGATGATGAGGTTTTAAAAAAGGGAGAATACTTTTTTCAAAGCCAATATAGTCGGTATTAAATCCTGATAGTTTTCTATTCCTAATCTTAATACAATTACAGGCAGTTAATCCGTCCGGGATGCCTGTAACATCATCTACAAATTGTAAAACAGATTGTTTGTGTGGAATAGTGACGGCGATTCCAGTCAACTCAGGATTATTTTCAACAAGCAATAGAAAATCTTTAATAGACTCAAGCGAAAAATTTTCGAACCTGCAATCAGTTAACCCTTCCCTTTCAAACTTCTCCGTAAAATATTTTTTGGAAAAAGAATGAGACAAGGGGAAACCAATTAGTCCGAACAATCGCATCAGGCTTTTTCTTTTTTATCGAGAAACAACTCAAATGTATCTCCCCGAAGACCGATACGCATTGCTTCCAATGGAATCACTTCACTTGGCGCAATGTTGCCAAGATTCACATTGCAACCGATCAATTCAATAAAATATAACTGTTGTGCTTTTTGTGGTGCTTCCCAGATAATTTTTTCAGCAGGAATCTGCGTTAAAATTTCCTGTACAAGACCTTCTCTTACTTCACCGCTTCCTCGATAGATACCAACGTTACCAGCTTCTCTTGCTTCTGCTATTACATAAGTTGAGCCAGCTTCTAATTCAGCCTTCATCAACTCAATCCATTTGTAAGGAGGAATGATATGTGCTGCATCTTTACTACCGACTTCACTTAATACAACTCCGTGTTGCGTTAATTTTTCAATATAGCCACACTTCTCTGCATGAGGGATTGTAACAGAACCATCACTTACTTCCATATAGCTGATACCATATTTTTTACAAAGGGTTATATAATCGTCAAATTGATTTCGGATCAGAAAAGCTTCAAACAAAGTACCCCCAAAATAAATAGGTAAATCGTATGACCGGTACACTTCTAATTTTTCTTCGAGGTTTGGTGTAACGAAAGCGGTGCCAAATCCCAACTTTACAATATCAACATGCGGATTTGATACACTCAGGAAATTTTTTGCTTCCTGCACACTCAATCCTTTATCCATCACCATAGTTAATCCTGAAGTACGTGGCTTCGGTGTTCTTTCCGGAATTTGAGAGAGATTAAAATTCATTGCTACCATTGTTTGATTAAGAAATTCAGATAAGACCTTTACTAATTCTGTGTGTGTGACACACTCAGTTTAATACAGGCACGCAAAAATAAGGAAGAATACCTATAGCCGTGTTTACAACCGCAGATAAACAACATCAATCGCTAAATAGACTTATTTCTTTTAGACCGGGCCAGCACATCTACTATTTGCTGATGTTGCATTACAGATGGATTTAACTCAAGGAATTTCTTTAAAAGCTTTGGTGCTTGTTGGATTGCATGTTCCAATTGCAGAACAGCTTCTTTCGATTTACCTAAAGCCAGCAACACTGCTGCTTTATAGAAAACAAATAAAGGTTTATCGTTTGTAATATGCAATGCTGCATTTGTTTGCTCCAATGCCTCCTCAAAATATTCAGCTTTGTACAGGCACCTGATCAATGCCTCCCAACCACCAACATTGCGGGGCCTGCTTCTTACCACATTCATAAAATACTGAACGGCTTCCTTAAATTGCCTGAGGTGCATTTTGCATTCACCCGCCAATAAATTATAATCAGCCTGTAAGCGATGGATCTTCATAGCGGTATCTAATTGCTTCAGGCAACTTTCCCATTGACCTTCATTGAAATAAGTACAGGCTATTTTATAAAAAAGCTTGCTGTCGTCTTGCCGCATGTGAGAGGCTTTTCGATAATGAAATCTTGCCTGTGCAAAATTTTTCAGTTTATCATAGCAATGGCCAATAGCTTCATAAATTACATCTTCCGGCTTGGCCAGTTCAATTACTTTCTCCAGCATTTCAATTGCCTCTTTATACTTTCTGAGCCTGATATATGCATCACCGATATTTCGATACGCATAATCAAATTTTTCATCAATTGTTATTGCATACTGGTAGGCATCAATTGCTTTTTCATACAACTTCAATCCCTGGTATGCCGCAGCCAGATTGAACCATGCTAACTCACTATACGGATATTCATCAATAATTTGCTGGTGTAAGCGAATACTTTCTTCGTTTCGTCCGGTAAAATCTGTCCAGAAGCATATTTTATATAAAGCTTCTTCATTTGCAGGTTCTTCTTCCAATATCATTTTGAGACAGTCGAACACTTTATCAAAATCCTCGTAATCATCGTACACATCTGCCAATTCAAACAACAGTTCAATTTTTTCTTCCCCCTCAAATAAATTCAGCGCGTCCTCCAGCAAAACAACAGCCTTCTCCTGCTGGTCTAATGCGAGATAAACATCTGTTTTCAGAATATATAAATTGATATTGCTGCTGTCTAGCAGTGATGCATCTTCGAGAATGGACAGAGCCTCCCGATATTGCCTGGCGGCGATTAAAATATCAGCCTTTTTTATCATTAATAAAGACGAATAAGGAAATTGAGCACTGCCTATTTCGGCGGCCTCTAATGCCTTGGGGATTTCATCCTTTTCCTGGTAGTATTCGATTATTTTTTCAAAAGCATCTTCTTCTATAAATGAGTTTTGGCGGCCGTTTTTAAGATTTTCGTACTGTTTAAGCAGTTCCCGAAGCTGTTCCCGATCTTCCCGGTAAGGATTATCTTTCATGTATCCGGACATTTGGTGAGCAAAACTTTTAAAGAGCCAATCAGACAGCAAAATCCCTTTGCCCCCTGAAATGTGTTATTACCAACAAGTTAAATAAAAAACAGGGATTAATTCAGCTCTTACTTTTCCCCATATGTGCAAAATAATGAGTTTTTTTGGCGGTTTCAATGTAACAATTCGTCATATTATCCGTTAATGAAGTATTAAATTTCTGGATAAACGGTTTGCTTTATATTAACTTTTCTATTTACTTTTGCTAAACTAATGAATCATCCAAAACTAAATATAATTTATAAAATAGTGGGCAAAAAGCTTTCAGTCATTGCTTTAATGGCTATTTCTGCTATTGCTGCTTATGCCACTTTGGGCGATGGAAAATCTAAAGCTTCCGCTACCCCAAAAAAATCGTTGCTTTCTAATAAAGCAACAGTTGTGCCGGGTTCATTTTCTCTTAAATCAGGTTATACTTATCGTGGCAATCAGGTTATTAAAACCAATGCTGAAAATAAGTATATCAGTTTAAACACAGTAGTTACTACTCAAAGAGGTAACACTGTTTACATTGTGCCTTTAAAAAAGAAGGTTATTTTAAGCAATGTAAAAATTGAGTTCGGTAACCGTCAGTTGAAAAGAAACTAATTTCCTTTTCCCAAACTTTCTTCATAGGTCATTACACGATAACCAGATTTTGGCAGGTCGAACTTTGCCTGCATAACAGGGTTAAAGTTGATACTTGAAACTGTGTATGTAACCATCATCTTTCCCATTGACGCTTCATATTGCATGGCTAATCCAGGCAAATCTTTGGTCAGGTATTGAAAATCTTTACTAACGGCGTCTATTTCCTTAGTAAAGTAAACTGTAAAAGTGCTGTTATCGGCTAAGGTACCAATTGCTTTCTGGCAATTATAACCTGCAATTACCTTGTACTCGTTCAAATATGTAAACTTGATACCTTCATATTTCTTATTGGATTCTTTCCAGTTCTGCTGTGTCATTTTTATCATGTACTTCTGATCTCCATATTCTTTTAAAACAGTTACGGCTGAAGTTTTACCATCAATAATAGTAGCTTGCGTACCCAATGAACTGATCATTTCTGAGCGGCTTGAGTTACCCTTTAAATAGATAACACTAGTAGCACCGTCTAGCAAATCTGCTGCTTGTGGAGTTTTGTTACTCGTGTTAATTACTATATCGTAAGAGATAGTTCCTTCTGTAAGTTTTTTTTGTGCTGATAACTGAGTAAATGTAGTTAAGGCTAAAACACTTGCGATAATATGTGTGATTTGTTTCATTTTGTTTGTTCTATGTTTATATATCTAAAAGACGTGCCAATTTAACCAATAAGTTGCAGTTGTGGTATATAGCGAAAAAAAACCGGGTAGCTACTGGCCAACCCGGTTCTTCTTAAGAGTACCTTAACAAGAATTACTTCTTCTTTTTTTGCTGAATATCCTTCATTTTCTTCTGCTGCTCCTGCATCTGTTCCATCCGCTCCTGCCATTTAGATTTAGTTTTTGGCTTCTTCCTGTTATCCTCAATCTTTGCCATTATCTTATCATGATTGATGATATGATTCTGGATGATATACTGAATAGCCAATGTAATTACATTCGACACGGTATAGTACCATGTTAAAGCCGAAGGAAGCTGGTTAAAGAAGAATAACAAGAAAATGGGGAAGATATACGGCATGTACTTCAATACCGGGTTGCTCTGGTCTGGCGTCATGCTCATGCTGTACCACGAAATAAGAAAACTCGTAAATACAGCAGTAAGGTTGAATATGCTGATATGACTACCAAAGAATGGAATTCTAAAGCCCATTTTGATCGGATCGTCAAATGCAGACAAATCGGTGCTCCACAGGAACTCAGCCCCTCTTAAGCCCACATCCGCATTAAATAAACTGAATAAAGCAAAGAAGATAGGTATTTGCAATAAGGCGGGCAAACATCCTCCAAGGGGATTAACACCTGCTTCTCTAAAAATTTTCATTTGCTCCATGCTCATTGCCTGGCGATCTTCACCGTACTTATCTTTTAGTTTTGCTATTTCCGGACGAAGCAATTTCATTTTCGCCCCACTCAGATAACTTTTATAAAGTAAAGGCGAGGTAACGAGTTTGATAAATATTGTCAACAACGCAATTGCCAGACCCATGCCTCCTGCAATTCCTTTTAGAAAATCAAAAATGGGAAGAATAATATACTTATTCAATGGCCGAACAAAAGCATAAATGCCCTGACCCAGGTTTACCAGTTTTTCGTAACTCTGATCGTATTTCTGAAGTACATGATAATCGGAAGGCCCATAATAAATACTTAAAGGAACAACAGCCGGGGACCCTGCTTTAACAGAAAGCTTCATATTAGCCGTTGACTGTACAATTGTTTTTGCAGTATCATCCGGAATAGTCCAATCGATTTTACCAGAAGAAAAATTATCTTTCGCAGTAAGAATAGTAAAGAAGAAACGTTGACGAACACCCACCCACTTCACTGATTCATCAAACTCTTTGCTACTTTTTCTGGCAATGGTGTGATAATCAAAACTTCCATCTTCTACATACCCTACCTGTGTATTTTGTTTTTCAAATGAAATATCTGACTCTTGTTGTGCTGCAGTATACTGCCAGGTAAGGTTCATATTTCCCTGTGTAAGCAACTGGTTAACGCCATTCAACTTAATATTGAAATCAAGCATGTAATCGTCTTTCTTCAGAATAAATTCATGCGTAATAGAAGGTGCACCTGCACTGTCTGAGGCAAGTGAAAATGTAATTACCTGAGAGCTATCCGCATTTCTTTTTACATTACTTACAGCAAAAAACAAATCCCCTGTTTCGGCAGTTTTGTTTGCAGCCGTATTAATTGTGTAGCTAAGTTTATCAAAATTGGTAGCGGCTAGTTTTACTAAAGAGCTATCAATGCCTTTGTAATTTTTAAGTTCCACTTTCTTAACCTGCCCTCCTTTGTTGGTGAAGGTTACTTTCATCAACCCGTTTTCTGCAAAAGTTGTTGTTTCGGTTGTATCAACGGCGGCTTGAAAGGTACCGGCATTGCTGACTTTTGCTATAGAATCTGCAATTCTGTTAAGTGAATCTTGTTTTGGTTTATTTACCAGATTAATGGAGTCCTGTATAGCTTGCTGCTTTTTCTGCTCAGCCACTTTTAGTTTATTGTATGCAGCCTGTTCCTTATTGGTGTAAACAAAATAGCCAATAAAAAGAGCCGCCAGTATTACAAAACCCAGGACGGTGTTACGGTCAAACTTCATTCGTCATTTTTTTGGAGTGGGCAAAGATAGGAGTTCTGGGGCAAGACTTTCAGCTCAAAAGCAGATAGTCGGTGAGAGGCGATTTTTAACATGTACGGAACGAAAAAGAGGCATTAAATCGATACAATAGGAGCATAAAACAAAGAGAGGTCGAACCGCTTTGGCCCGACCTCTTTATAACTATGTTCTACTTACTTAAATCATTTCGCTTTGCAGCAAGGGATTCTTTATACCTATCTTTTTTTCTGAGTATGTTTTGGCCGCTTTAATAAAACTGACAAAAACCGGTTGCGGATTTTCAACGGTGCTTTTCAGTTCCGGATGGTATTGAACACCAATAAAAAATGGATGATTTGCCAGCTCTATAATTTCAACAAGACCAGTACCGGGATTTTTGCCGCTGGCTATCATGCCTTTTTCTTCAAACTGTTCGAGGTATTTATTATTGAACTCCCAGCGATGACGATGCCTTTCACTGATCATTGTTTGGCCATAAATTTTCTCCGCTAATGAACCTTGTTTTATTTCACATGGATATGCACCTAATCGCATGGTGCCTCCTTTAGCCGTTACTTTTTTCTGTTCATCCATTAAATCAATAACCGGCTCTTTTGTTTCAGGGTTCATTTCAGTGGAATGTGCATCTTTTAACCCCAAAACATTTCTTGCAAATTCAATCGCTGCCATTTGCATACCGAGACAGATTCCAAAGAATGGCAACCCATTTTCTCTGGCATACT
>CAZXMP010000121.1:0-9027 GCA_964641575.1 uncultured Chitinophaga sp.
TGTGCCAAGATCAGCTAATCGTATATCAGTACGGGCCAAAGCTGCCCAACCGCCCTGTTCATCTAATTGAGAAAAGCGAAGCTCATTAAACCATACTTCTGTACATGCTACTTCCAATTTTGTATTCTCTACCCCTAATAACATACCCCGCACTTCACCAAGATTAGGATTTCCTATAATAGCGTATGTTCGTCCGTTCGGTAATGTTTCCTTATAATATTCAGTTGGCGGTATGCCCAGTTTATTTCGTCGTTTTTTAAGCTCTGTTAAATCATTCAACTGAAAGTCAAGATTATTTTCTTCAGGCCAGATTCGTAAACTATCTGTTTCACCAAAATCGGTAATTTTCAATGGAATTTTTACTTCATAATAATTACCTGAAAAGTCATTACCCATTCTTACAACACCATTCAAATCGCCATCCGTTAATTGCTGATTACCCTGCACTGATTCTGCATGTATGAACATTGATAAACGTCCGTACTGTCGCATATCGAGGTTCATTGTTTTAAATACACCCCGGGCATCATCTTTTTGAAGACCACAAACCTGCATACTAAGTGCCTGCTCATTTAAGAAAAGTGACACATTGTTATTACTTAACTGTTGCTGTCTTTCAATACCGGGCGGTATGCGATAAATAATTGGCTGCCGCTGATCATTCTCTTCAACATTTACGGCTAATACATTTACCTGTGCAGGATCAGGATTTGGCAGGTTCGTGTATAAGCCTGTTGTATCAATTTCATTCCTGAACTTTCTCCATTGATTACGAATCAACTCTAACTTTCCAAAACGCATTACTACTGAATCTTCAAACCCTGTTGCAAACATGCGTATAAAACGTATAGATTTAAAGTCAGGGATGTTACCAATTTTTTGATTAAACTGAGCCACGGGTATACGGAAGAGATACCATTTTTCAACACGGTCTGTTCCATCAGCCAATCTTACAGTTGGTGTCCGCACATCAGTAATAAAATTTGACCCTGCAATCATATTTGGAAGAATATCCACTTCGTATTCGAAGTATTCTTCCACCTCGTTCATAGTATTATCCCGGTTCAATTCTTCAGCGTCCGGATATTGTGTAAAGGCATTTACAAATATTGAATTGTCAGTAGCGATTGGTGAATTACCGTGGGGGTTATTAATATTTTTATATCGTTGTAAAATTCCCGTAGCTGGTGATTGATCAAAGGAAGGATCCCGATACGGTTTAAAATTATCTGCAGATGGATCTAACAATGCCCGTTGATAAACGAGTGACCCTGCGCCGAAGTTTGTTTGCAAACTGTTCAGGTATGGTACAAACTTTGTAGCTTCTTCTTCATCCTGCAAGCCATCAAACCCAACATCCTGGAACTGCCTGTCGTTTGGATCGATGTTAAATGCATTGGTAACCTGTAATGGATTAGCTGGCACTTTGCCCCATACAGTACTATTATCTACAGGAGCGTTGTTGGTTGGCGTTGGCAACCCATTCTCATATTGCCGTTTACCATCTCTTAACACATCTTCAGAAATATTACCCAGGTTAAAATATAGCTTACCGCCGGCGGGGTTTGCTGTATTTCGTATAAAAGGATCCTGTAGCCAAAATTCTATATACTCAATATTACCAGTTTCAAAATCTGTCTGATCAATATTTCGCATCAAGCCGCCCCATGATTGACGAGGATTTGTTAGTCTTCCATTTGCGTCAACCCTGCTAGCTCTTGATTCAAAATTATAGGGCCCCTTGTCCTTTGGATAAAAAGCTAAATCGAAAGTAGTAAGCAATCCTTCGCCAAACTGCGGGTTACGCTTTGGAAATATCTCTCGCTGCAATACAAGTCTTGTTTCTGGTTTTGACAACTCTGCCAAATCGTTTTGCAGCGGGTTGTTCGAACTCCTTCGATCCTGTAATACAGGTTCGATTTGATACCAGGCTATTTTAGCCCTGTTATATCCACTTTGCAAATCATTATTCAACGCAGACTCAGGGAACAACCCATTCCCTTGTGGACCAGAGGCAAGTGACCAGCTTAGTAACGGAAACCTAAGGTCGATTCTGGCTCGGGTGCCTTCAAAATCATCAATATAAGATAGACCTGCTTCCCCTTTACCAATTAGTTTGGAGTGACCGGGATCTAAGAAAGCAGCTTCTGCATAAGCTGTAATAGATGACATGGTCTTAGTAGAATAGAATGGCAGCTTATCTAACCACTTAGTAAGACGTGGAAGATTATTTCGATAATCTACATCAACACCATACATTCTATTCTTAATTGGATCTTCTCCATAAAGTGTTTTGGCAAAAAATGGTCGTTCTCCTAATTGAACAACGGTAGCACCGAGACTCAATTTTTTATTGGCAATATAATCCAGACGCAGACCCAGAAAATTTTTCTGTTGTAATGCAAATGCCCCATTATTCTCCGAAGTAACAGTTACAGGTACCCCAGAATTTATTATTGCCTGGTTGGTCACCCGAAGGGTTCCTAAATCGTAGTTTACTTCATAATCTACATTCTCCTGTAATATTTGTCCGTTGGCAGTTACCGTAACAGAGCCGCGGGGAACGTTATATCCAATTTGATAATCGCTACCTCCGCCTGATGAACCGGATGATTTGGAACGACCCACGATTTTAAACCGATTAAGGTTGGCATAAGTTTGTGCAATTGCTTTAATGGTATCATACAACGGGTAGTACAAATATTTGTCCCGCAAATCTTGTGTAGCATATACATAATCTAAATCACGGCCAAAAGGTTCCAGCACCGGGAAGATGATTCGGCTTTGCTGGGAAATAACAGTATAACCTTCTATAAAATCAAACACCCCATCTGGCTGCGGGTCATTTTGATTATTCAATCGGTCGAGATTGGTTAATGAAATAATGGGTTGCCCCTGGTAAGGAGCACTTACATCTGCAGGTGGTAAATATCTTTTTTCGCCAAGACTTGGTTCTTCGTAAGTAAGATCTAATCTAAAATCTTGTCTTTCTAATTGACCGAATCCTACCGAATAAACATTCTTCATCATCAAGTCCCAAATAGGAAGATTGGTACGTTGTGATGTGGCTTTTAATAATTTTAGAAATAACACCCGTTGAGAAGTACCTGTAGTATCAGGTGGCACATCTTGAGAAAACTCTCCCACCTGGTACACTCTGCCATTATAAGTATATTGGTAAGCAATACCTAACACTTCATCCGGTTGCAAAGGCTGGTTAAGCGATAAAAAACCTATCTGGAAATTAAAATAGTAATCAGATGGCTGAAGTTTACGGGCAAAAGTTTTTTCAAAATCCTGTACTGGCAAAAGGCCTAATGAGGTAAGTTGTGCCTGCACCAGCGATGAGTTGCGGTAATTAGGGTTTCCGATTACCGTTGAGTACAAATTGTTAGCATCATTGCGGGGAAGTGCATCTGCTGTTCCGGTAAAAATATCATTACGGTAAGGGCTATTTTCGCCCAAATCCATAAAACCAACAATATCCCTTGTATCAGTAGTAGCTCCATTGCGGTTTGTAACCCATACTTCTACCCGCTGTATTTGAACTCTTGAATTAACAACCGGCAATTGTCTCATTGCCGTATTATAATTATTGCGGAAGTACTGTCCCATCAGGAAGTGACGGTTCTCATCATACTCATCCGATCGTACTATAAAATTTTGCGCTGCCGTTCCACCTTGCAATCCTAATGTTTGACGTTGCGATTGCTGATTGGCCAATACCGTTGTTATAAATAATTTACCAAATTGCAATTGTGTTTTAAGACCAAACAATGATTGTGCGCCGGGGATTAAAGTTCCTTTAGAAGCAAAACTGGTATTACCAGCCTGGAAAATTTTTAACACTTCATCGTCTTTACCCCGGTAATCTAATTTCAATTGATTTTCGAAATTAAAATTTGCCAGAGTGTTATAGTTGATGGGTAATTTTATTTTGTCGCCGATGTTGGCATCTACCTGCAACTGCGAATTCATGTTGAAATCGAAACCGCCATTTCTTCTTGCCCGTTCTGGTAGTGTTGGGTTTTGAATATTCTGTCCTTGGTAACCCGCCAGAAAATCAACATAGCCGGAAGGCTTTATATCAACTTTACCTTCACCAACAATACGATTAAACCAATCTTTTGATACTTTGAATTTGGGTTTGAACAGGCGGCGATTCATATTGGCCAGCAAAGCAGACCGTTTTTTAAAATAATCTTCCTCATCTTTTCGGCCCTGGAGTCTTAAAAACTCTTCCATGCTGAAGGAGGCCGGGGTGCGGTAAAACTTATTGCCGATTTTTTCGATAATGTAGTACTGCTTTGTTTTAGGATCGTACTCAATTGTACGCTTCAAGTAACCGGTATCTCTTAAATCAAATGTATTGCGATTGGGGTTTGAATATGGATCACCATAACGATCGGTTAAAGGATAGCGGCTGGTATCAGATTGAAAATACTTATCAGAAATAGCGGTATTAGCATAGCCAGATTTGGCTTGCATAATAATGGCGGTCACAATGGTAACAACTACCAGTGTACGGAGGATATGAGCAGTTCTAAGGTTCAATGTTTTTTCTCCATCAGTTAGTTATCCTGAAAATAGTGGAATTAGAGGGTACGAAGTGCTTTTTTAATCAGTTCCTCAACGGACAAGTTGGATTCTGCTGCAATGGTCTTTTCGATGGCCTGATTAGCAGCCTGACGATTGATTCCCAAAGCAGTCAAAGCATTTAACGCATCCTGATGCAAAGTATTGTTTTTCATAGGAGAAATATTTGAATCTAAGGGGTGCTTGGCCAATTTGTCACGAAGCTCCAAAACTATTCTTTCAGCACTCTTCTTTCCGATACCTTTTATCCCTTCCAGTGTCCGTGTATCATTCTGAATAATGGCTTTAGCCAACTCCTCCGGTTTCATATAAGACAACATGACTCTTGCCGTGGAAGCCCCGATTCCGGACACTCCAAGAAGCAACTGGAACATCTCTTTTTCGGCCAAGTCAAAAAATCCATATAAAATATGGGCATCTTCCCGGATCAACAGGCTGGTTTGCAATGTTCCTTTATCTAAGTGCTGGATTTTTGAGTACGTATTCAGGCTAATTTGGACATCATAACCTACTCCATTTACCTCTACCTGCACATTGGCCGGACTTTTATGCACAAAATCTCCTTTCAGGTAAGCTATCATAAGGCTGCGAAAATAGGGAAAAAGAGAGAAGAGTAAGGAGTCGTTAGTTATTAGTAAGGAGGATAGTTCCTATTATTTAAAAGAGCTCAATTTGCTTTGGTTCACAGACTTACGACTCCTGACTATCGACTCCCGACTTTCCTTAACTTTGCCCACCATTATTTTATAACAACAATACAGCATGATTCAAAAAACAACCGCTGCAATAACAGCAGTAAGTGGCTTTCTTCCAGAAGATAAACTTACCAATTTCGATTTAGAAAAGATGGTAGATACGAATGATGAGTGGATCAGAACCCGTACCGGAATTTCTGAAAGAAGAATTTTAAAAGGAGAAGGTTTAGCTACCTCTGATATGGTGGTACCGGCTGTAAAACTGTTGTGTGAAAAAAGAGGAATCAGCCCCGAGGAAATTGATTGCCTGATTGTAGCAACCGTAACCCCAGATATGGTTTTTCCTGCTACTGCTAACATTGCCTGCGATAAAGTGGGTGCTAAAAATGCTTTTGGCTTTGATGTATCTGCCGCCTGCTCTGGTTTTTTATATTCGCTTACACTCGGTGCTTCGATGATTGAGAGTGGCCGTTATAAAAAAGTAGTGGTTTGCGGGGCGGATAAAATGAGTGCTATTACTGATTATACAGACCGTAACACCTGTGTTCTGTTTGGCGATGCTGCCGCTGCAGTGTTATTGGAGCCCAACCATGATGGATACGGAATACAGGATAGCCTGTTAAAAAGTGATGGATCAGGTGTTGCATATTTGCACATGAAGGCGGGTGGTTCATTAAGACCTGCCAGTATTGAAACCGTATCAAGTAAACAGCATTTTGCTTTTCAGGATGGGCAGCCGGTATTTAAAGCCGCCGTAAAAGGAATGGCTGATGTAAGTGCTGAGTTATTAGAAAAAAACAATTTGACGGGGGAAGATATTGCATGGCTGGTACCTCACCAGGCCAATCTTCGCATAATAGATGCTACAGCAAATAGAATGGGACTATCGAAAGAAAAAGTGATGATCAATATTCAAAAGTATGGCAACACTACTGCTGCAACTATTCCTTTATGTTTATGGGAATGGGAAAGCCAATTGAAAAAAGGCGATAATATAGTATTAGCTGCTTTCGGTGGAGGCTTCACCTGGGGTGCTACGTTGGTAAAATGGGGTAGCTAATCCCTATTTTTTACTCCTTGTCCAAAATGCAAAATCGGTCTGCGGAACTTTTTCAATTCCTAACTGCCGAAGCATATTAATTATTTGCCCCCGGTGGTACGTTCCATGATTAAATACATGGAGCAGCATTTGATAAATCGGCATTTTGAAAAAATCCCGTTTCGCATTCTGGTATTGAAACACATGTTCTACAGAAAGTTCAGATGCATTACTCATCCATTCTTCCCATTGTTTGGATTGTTGCAATAGTGCACTACAGGCATCTTGCATATTGCCGGTAAATCCTTCGCTGGGAACAACTATTCTTTCCTGCAATTTCATCCGTTGCCACCAGATACTTTCTGCATCCAGCATATGCAATACTGTTTTTATTAAACTTTTAAAACTGCTTGGCACTTCTTGCAACTGTTTGTCTTCCGATAAAGTGAGTAATAGATCTATAATTCGCTGGCTTGCCCAAACATTATAAGCTGCATACTGTTTTAGGAGTTCCTTCATGGTGGTGGTTAAAAGGATTTAATCAGTTATTTTTGAATAGTTCAGTTACCAAATTTCCCATTCCAACTTTTCAATATGGATAAAAGTTTTCCACTAACCGGCTGGAGTTCGGTAGCAGTACATGCAGGACATGAGCAAGATCCTAACTATGCACACTTAGTTCCTATTTATGCCAGCAGCACTTATGTGTTTGATGATGCTGAACAAGGGATGCGAAGATTTAGTGGGAAAGAAGAAGGATTTATATACAGTCGTTGGGGCAACCCCACCATGGCAGAAGCAGAAGAGAAGATTGCTGCATTAGAAACTTTTGGACTTGATATAGAAGTAAAAGGAATTCTTCATGCATCAGGAATGGCCGCCATTTCTACATTAATGCTTGCAACACTAAAACCGGGTGACAAAATCATTACACACTTTTCCTTGTATGGAGGTACGGAAGAATTGGTATCAAAAATTCTTCCTTCATTTGGCATTACTGCAATCATTGCCGACTTAAGAGATGTACAAAAAGCCGAAGACATTCTTAAAGCCGATAAAGCTATTAAGATGATGTATTTGGAAACCCCGGCCAATCCAACTATACAATGTGTTGACTTGGAAGAACTATCTAAACTTGCAAAGCAACATAATATCATTGTTGCTTGCGATAATACGTTTGCAACTCCTTACCTGCAACAACCATTTCGATTCGGTGTTGATTTTGTTGTTCATTCCACTACAAAATTTTTAAATGGCCATGGCACTGCTATCGGTGGCATTTTGTTAGGGAAAGATATGGAGTTGATGAAAACAAAAATCACAAAAGTACATCGCACATTGGGTGGCAACTCCAACGCATTTGATGCTTTTTTATTAATACAAGGAATAAAAACATTGGAAGTAAGAATGGAACGCCATTGTCATAATGCAATGGAAGTAGCCCATTATTTAGAAAGCCATCCTGCTGTGGCTAAAGTAAATTATACAGGTCTTTCATCGCACCCTGATCACTATATTGCTATGAAGCAAATGCGGCATCCGGGAGCCATGCTTAGTTTTGAATTGAAAGGCGGATTGCAAGCTGGTATAGACTTTATGAATAAATTGAAAATGTGTGTGAGAACTGTGTCACTTGGCACTTGTGATACATTACTTTCTCATCCAGCTTCTATGACACATTACAGTGTTCCAAAAGAAGAAAAAGAAAAATATGGAATTACAGACGGGTTAATTCGAATGAATGTAGGGATAGAAAATTTACAAGATATCATCTCAGACCTTAACCAGGCATTGACTATATAGAGTAATAATTTATTTTTTAAAAATAGCTTGTTATGAAACCAAAACTCCTCGTTCTTTTTTTATTAGCATTCAATTTTTCTTTTGCTCAGAAAAAAACAGTCGCAAAAGCCGATCCGTTTGCAGGACTTGATACTGCCTTTGAACGGGTATTAAAAGATAGGAAAGCGGCAGGCTTTGCCGTAGCTGTTGTAAGCAAAGACAAAATAATTTATGCCAAAGGATTTGGCTACCGGGATTATGAAAGTAAAATACCCGTAACTCCCACTACACAATTTGCTATTGGCTCTTGCAGTAAAGCCTTTACCTCATCATTAATCGGCTTATTAGAAAAAGACAATAAACTCGAACTGGATAAACCTGCTACCAGTTATTTACCAGAACTCCGTTTTTTTAATGACAACATGAATAATATGATTACGGTTCGGGATATGATGTGTCATCGTACTGGCTTACCCCGACATGATTATTCGTGGTATCTTTTTAATACCACATCAAGAGATAGTTTACTGCGCCGAATCCAATACCAGGAACCTACAACAGCTCTAAGACAAACATGGCAATACAACAATTTCATGTTCCTGGCACAAGGAATGATTGCAGAAAAACTAACCGGCAAATCATGGGAAGAAAATGTAAAAGAAAAAATATTTACCCCATTGGGCATGATAAATTCAAATCTTTCTATTCATGATCTGAAAAAAAATAAAGAAGCTGCGTTGGGGTATACGGTACACAAGGATAGTGTTATTAAAAAAATTGATTATTACGACATTAATGCAATGGGGCCTGCGGGAAGTATTAATAGTAGTGTAACAGAAATGGGTAATTGGGTAATGACATGGATAAATGGCGGTAAGTTTAATGGTAAAGAAATTTTACCTGCTAACTATGTAA
>CAZXMP010000121.1:9037-11704 GCA_964641575.1 uncultured Chitinophaga sp.
CAAATGGTAATAAGCGCAGCGTTGCCAGATAAAGAAATTCCAGATGCTCATTTTTCCAACTATGGTTTTGGCTGGATGCTTTCCTCCTACCGTGGTCATTACCGGGTAGAGCATGGTGGAAATATTGATGGCTTCTCTGCAAGCACTTCTTTTTTCCCTTCGGACAGTATTGGAATTATTGTTTTAACCAATCAAAATGCTTCTGCTGTTACAGGGATAGTGAGAAACATGATTGCAGACCGTATACTCGGTATCAAACCTATAGATTGGAATGGCCGGAGAAATGACGCCGATGCAAAAGCCAAAAAAGCAGAACAAGAAGCTGCAAAAAATGTCACCAGTAATAAAAAAGTTGGTACTAAACCCTCTCATACTCAAAAAGATTATGCCGGAGTTTATACAAATCCGGGATATGGCGAGTTTGAAATTACCAATGACAACGATTCGCTTATAATGCATACTCAGAATGGGGATCTATGGTTACGCCATTATCATTTTGATGTATTTGAAGCACTAGGCATTGACAAAGAAGATGGAATTGATACAACCCAACAGGAAAATCTGAAAATACAATTTCAGATGACCTTAGCAGGAGAAATATCATCAGTATTACTGGGATTACAACCCGGTTTAAAAGACATTGAGTTTACAAGATCCACCAAAGCAAAAGAAGTAGCAAAAGACGAATTAAAAAAATACATTGGCGAATATGAACTACAGCCCGGCGTAAATGCAAAATTTTATATTAAAGGAGAAAAAACATTATACGCTTTTATTGAAGGACAGCCAGAATATGAACTGGTACCCACTGACAAGAACAAGTTTGATCTTAAAATTATAAAAGGATACAGTGTTCTTTTTGATGAGAATGATAAAGGAGAAATTACAGCCGTCAGCTTCATCCAACCTAATGGAACTTTAAAAGCAAAAAAAGTAAAATAAAATGCGATACATCATTGCAATCGCTGTTATTGTTATTTTGTTTTCATGTAAATCAAAACAATTACAATACGATATCATTATACGCAATGGAATGGTTTATGACGGAAGTGGCAACAATCCGGTGAAAACTGATATAGGTATTATCAATGATTCCATTGCATTTATTGGAGATCTTTCTAATGCTAAAGCCGAAAAAGAAATTGATGCAGTTGGTAATGCAGTAACACCAGGATTTATTGACACCCATAGCCACCATGCCGGAAATATTAATGAAACCAGAAGTATTGAAGCGGCTGTAAGCCAGGGAATAACAACAATTGTAATTGGCCAGGACGGCGGCTCCCGTTTTCCATTGAAAGATTTTTTTCAGCAATTATCCAACAAACCTGTTTCTGTAAATATTGCTTCGTATAGCGGGCATAATACTATCCGTGACTCGATTTTGGGAAAAAATTTTAAAAGGATTGCTACTCAAGAAGAGATCGAGAAAATGAAAATTCTATTGCGGCAAGATATGGAAGCCGGAGCATTGGGCTTGTCAACAGGGCTTGAATATGATCCGGGTATTTATTCAGCCAGTGATGAAGTATTACAACTGGCTAAAGAAGTAAAATCGTATGATGGAAGATATATCAGTCACATACGAAGCGAAGACCGTTACTTTTGGAAAGCCATTGATGAAATAATAAATATAGGTAGTGAAGCAAAAATACCTGTGCAAGTAAGCCATATTAAATTAGCGATGCATAATATTTGGGGCAAGGCAGACAGCTTACTGGCAATTTTTGAAGCAGCAAGAAAAAAAGGAATTGACATTACTGCTGACATTTACCCGTATGCATTTTGGAATTCTACCATCCGTGTATTATTTCCAGACCGAAACTTTAGTAATGAAAAAGAAGCGGAATTGATTTTAAAAGAAATCACTTTGCCCGAAGATATTATTCTGGGTTCGTATGAAGTGAATCCATTGTATGCCGGAAAAAATTTAGCGGAGATTGCAAAACTGGAAAACAAAACACCTGCCCGAATGCTGGTTGAATTAATTGAAAGACTGGATGAATGTGATAAGTCAACCAAAAACGGCTGTCAGGAAAACATCATGGCCACATCCATGAGTGAAGAAGACATAAAAAAATTGATGCAGTGGCCCCATACAAATATTTCTTCCGACGGAAGTTCCAGAGGAACACATCCCAGAGGATATGGAGCATTTCCAAGGGTGTTAGGAAAATATACAAGAGAAGAAAAAGCTATTGCATTGAAAGATGCCATTTACAAAATGACCGGGCTCGCCGCAACAAATATGGGTTTCAAAAAAATAGGATTTATTAAAGTTGGGTTTCCTGCAGATCTTGTTATGTTTAATCCGGACACTGTTGGCGATATGGCTACTATAGCGGAACCGCATAAGCTTGCTAAAGGCATTGAAAAAGTATGGGTAAACGGAAAATTGGTTTACGAAAATAAAAAAGCAACTGGTGCCTATTCTGGTAAGATTATTAAACGATAATTAATTTGCAAACAAAAAATGCTATGAGTATTTTAATTCGACGAGTCTTAAAAGAAGATTGTCCAAGACTATTGGAACTCATTACTGAACTGGCTGTTTATGAAAAGGCTCCAAATGAAGTAACCGTTTCATTAGCACATTTTGAAGAAAGCGGTTTTGGCGATAATACTGTATGGTGGGCATTTGCTTCGGAAGAAGATGGAGTAATACAC
>CAZXMP010000122.1:0-11691 GCA_964641575.1 uncultured Chitinophaga sp.
GTGATCACTTCCTGTATCATCTTCAGTTGAAAGCCGGATAGACCTTTTGCATAACCGCTTTTATTAGCCGGCACCATCAACATATATTCAAATAAAGCAATGAACCAGCTGATAGCAATGGCTTTCCACAAAGGCCATCCTTCCTGTTTTAAATGATAGTACCAGGCAAATGTCATGAAGATGTTGGAGGCGATGAGAAGGAGGATTGTATTCATATACAAAGAAAAATTAAAAAATCAAAAGCCCGGCATAAACCAGGCTTTTAGAATTTTATATAGAGATTGACTATTCACTACTCACCCCTTAATTCTGCTTCTCCAAGTTCCTGAAGTCCACACTCACCAGTTTACTTACACCCGGCTCCTGCATCGTTACACCATAGATCACATCCACTGTACTCATCGTCATTTTATTGTGGGTAACAATGATGAACTGCGAGTTATCACTGAACTGGCGGATCATATTGGTGAACTTGCTTACGTTGGCATCATCCAGCGGTGCATCCACCTCATCCAAAATACAGAACGGTGCAGGCTTGATCAGGTAGATGGCAAACAACAATGCTGTTGCAGTCAATGTTCTTTCTCCACCACTCAACTGAGTTAATGAAGATGGACGTTTGCCTTTTGGTTTTGCTATTACATCAATACCGCTTTCAGAAATATTCTCCGGGTTCTCCAATACAAGATCGCACTGGTCATCTTCCGTAAAGAGTGATTTGAAAACTTTATTGAAATTTATTCTTACCTGGTTAAATGTATCCAGGAATTTCTGGTTCGCCGTTACTTCAACCTCTTCAATTGTTTTTAATAAGCTGTCTTTCGCATCTACCAGATCCGTTTTTTGCTCTACAATGAAGTCATATCGTTTTTTCATTTCGGTGAATGCTTCAATCGCCGTTGGATTTACTTCACCCAAATTCTCCAGACGCTTCTTCATCCGGTCTGCTTTCTCCTGCAATTCTTCTACCGGTACTTCACCAGCTCTTGCTTCACCCAGTATATCTTCCAGTACAATGCGGAATTCTACATTCAATCGTTCTTTCATTCCCGCTAATTGCAGTTTCAATTCATTAAGCTTATCCTTAATGGCAGTAAGCATGTATTCGATCTGCTCTTTTTCTTTTACCTGGTGGCGGATAGCACTTTCTTTTTCTGCCAACTGGTTGCGGAAATTATAATATGCCTGGTCTGCTTCATTTAAATTTACTTCTTCAATTTCTTTATTCTTCATCAACTGCAATAAACCTTCTTCAATTTCAGTAAGCGAAGTGGAAGATTGCTCAATGCTAAAGACTGTATCGGTAAGATGAGAAGTATTGCTTTCGATCTGTTGCTTCAGGTCGTTCAACTGGTTGGTTTTAAAATCCAACTCTTGCCGTAAGCCGCTGATCTTACTTTGTTGCTTGGTTACATTCAGGTTGAATTCATTGAACTGCCTGTTGGCTTCATTATATGCACTTTCTGCCTGGCGGAAATTTTCTTCAGCTTCAGCTAATTTATTCGCATTCATCTGCAACAACTCATTGAATTCTCCTAACTGGTTTCTTACACCAGCTACAGACTCATGTGTTTGTTGCATCTGCAAGCCCAACTCTTCCAACCGATGCTGGCTGTTGGTTTGCATTGAATGTAAATTCTCTAATTTATTATGTAGCGAAAATACTTCATTAGTTAACTGCTGTATTTCTCTTTCCGTTTCCCGGATCGCAGTTTCCCGCAGGTCTTCGTTAAAAGCAATTACTTCATTGTGACGGCTTTGTATTTCTGAACGCAATGCATCTACCACTACATCTTGTGCAGCAATTTCATCCTGTAATTTCTCCAAATTCTTTGCACGGCCAATCTTCTTTCCTTCTATTAATCCTACACTACCACCGGTCAACGAGTATTTTCCTTTTACATACTTGCCATTCTTTTCAATCACCACAAAGCCATTGCTGTTTTGCAATGCATCTTCACTATCCGCAATAAAAACGTTGCCCAATAAATGTTGAGCTAATTTTTTATACTTCTCCTCTACCTCCACTACACTCAACGCAGGTATTGCACCTTCTAATGAATGAGTAGCAACATCAGCACCACCGCTGTTTATTTTATCCAACAAAAAGAAATTCGCTTTCCCCTTTTTATTATCATCTAATAAATGGACAGCTTGTAAACCTTCCTGCAGATCATTCACCACATAATAACTGAGGTAAGGCTCCAATACATTTTCTAATGCAGTTCGGTATTCTTCATTTACATACAGTACATCAGAAAGTATCGGTGAGTTATGATTCCAGTTATTGTTGTTATGCAAAAACTTTACTGAATCCGGATAGCCTTCCATTGAATCGATCATGCTTTTCAACAAGTCATGTTCATTCTTCTTGGAATCCAGTTTACGGGTTTCTTCTGCCAAATTGTTGCGAAGAGAATCCAATACCGATTGTGTTTGTAAAATTTGTTCTTTGGTATTTTCCTGGTGATGTTGCAACTGCTCCAGGTCAACCTTCTTAATGCTTAGTTCTTTTTCTTTCAGTATTCTTTCGCTATCCAAATGATTGCGTTGATCTTCTCGTTGTTTTCTCTCTTCTTCCATCTGGCCAATTACCCGCTGTAAATTTTGTACAGAAGTATCCGCCACCGCCACTTTCTTTTCCGCATCAAACTGGTTGCGTTGTATTTGCTGGTATTCGCTGCGCAACGTATTTAATGATTCTCTTTTTTCATCCAGCACTTCTTTCTTCGCATTTACATCGTTGTTCAACTGAGCCAGTTGTTCGTTCAATGTTGACAGCGACTTCTCTTCTTCTTCCACCTGCATATTGGTAAAGCCAATGCTTTCGTCAATTCCCTTCAGGTTGCCTTCTGCTTTTTGTAAAAAATCTTTCAGGCTGGTTTCTTTTTCCTTCAGGTGCTCTAATCGCTGTGCCGACAAATTCTTTTCATTCTCTTTGGTACGCACCGTTTGTACCATTTCATTATAGGCATGTTGCATACTCTGCAACTGCCTTTCCTTTTCTACAAATTCTAATTTTTGCTTTTCCAGGTCTGCTTCTTCTGTTCCTATCTCTGCTTCAATTTTAAATTTCTTATCCGTTTCTGCTTCTTGCTGCTCGTTCAGTTCTTTGTAAGTAAGATTGAAACCTTCCAAAGAAGCTTTCGCCAATTCGATACTTATCTCCCGGTAATCTTTTTTGATCTCGTGGTATTTCTCTGCTTTTTTGGCCTGGCTTTCCAGAGCTTTCAACTGGTTGTTGATCTCAAAAAGCAGATCCTCGATACGGGCCAGATCACTTTCCGTAGCTTCTAATTTTTGTTTGGCTTCCTTTTTACGGGTTTTGTAGATGGAGATTCCGGCAGCCTGTTCCAGCATTTTGCGACGGCTGTTATCCTTGTCCTTGATCAGATCATCCACCATGTCCAGCGCAATAATGGCATAGGAGTCGGTGCTGATACCTGTATCCATGAACAGGTTTTGAATATCCTTCAGGCGGCATTGTACATCGTTCAGCCGATATTCACTTTCGCCACTTTTATAAAATTTGCGGGTAACTGTTACAGTGCTAAATTCTGTCGGCAACAGGTTTTTAGTATTCTCAAAAGTGAGGCTTACCTCGGCAAGTCCGCTGGCACTGCGGGTTTTAGAGCCATTGAACACAAGGCTATCGAGATTTTCGCTACGCAACTGACTGATCTTTTGTTCGCCAATTACCCAGCGAATGCTATCCACAATATTGGATTTGCCGCAACCATTCGGGCCTACAATGCCGGTGATGTTGTCGTCAAAACTTACTACAGTTTTGTCAGCAAAACTCTTGAATCCCTTGATTTCTAAACTTTTTAATCTCACGGTTTTCTTGTTTAATTACGTTTAAGTCAGGCGGCGAATTTAAGCTAAAGAAACACAAAAGCCGGTTTGGCTATCAGGCAGTTATTCACAAGGTGAGGACTATTTTGGGGACAAGATTTTTGAAATAATTGATGTAACAGAAACGAAGGTGATTTGAATAAAACGAATAACTTAGTATCGTATTTTAATTTTGTTTTATGAATTCTTACCCAAAAACTTTTACTCCATTTCTGTTATTGATTTCAATTTTTTCTTGCTCAAAGCCATCTGTCGACAACGATACAGTAATTCCTGAAAGCCCTGTTCTGATTAAGTCAATAACAACTAGTTCAATTTCTAATCCCGGTACTATTCCCCGTACTAATACATTTACCTATGATAATGCAAATCGACAGCTTACCAGAACCACCAGTACAGGACAAGTTATAGAGTACACATATTCGACAGCACTTGTTACTGGAAAATCTTACACAAATGGTGTTTATTTTTTTGATCTGCGATATTCTTTAAATGCGGATGGACTAGCGGTGCATGAATATGAGATACCTGCTTCTTCTATTGAATATGAATATTCATATAATAGTGATAAAACCTTAGCTACAAAAAAGATTTATCCAAATGGGGGACCTAATATTCTCCTAACATATTTTTATACGAATGGCAATGCCGACAGTGTTCGGGTCACGGATTTATCTAACGGCAATTGGTCATCAACGGCTGTATTTGAATATTATCCTGAACTACAAACAAATCCTTTTTCCACTATTGGCCAATCATTTTTCGGTAAGAAAAGTCGCAATATGCTAAAAAAATCGATAGAGACTTTTATTAGCGGCGCAATACTTCGTAGCGATTATCAATATGAATATGACAATTCTGGAAGGCTTATTAAAATAATAACATCCAATTCAGGAGCAACTAGTAGTAGTATCGATAGTCAATCAATTACCTATTATTAATTATTTATAAGCATTAAAAGGCTTTACATATATAGTAGTCTTGTCTTCGAAACCAATGCTTTAAAGTTCGACTACTTCACTGCAAGCACATCTACTTTTTCAATTACCGGATCAGAAACTAGTAATTCTTTTGCTTTCTCTAGTAATGCTTTTGCTATCTCACCATTCAAATGCGCATCTCTGTCTGCATCATTTGCAAAAGTGTCAAAAATGCCAAATGTAGATTCCGTAATGCGGATGGCATACCAGTTTTCAGTTCCGGATTCTTCCAGTGCAAGTGGCAAGGCACTTTGAAGGAATTTTTCCAATTCTTTTTCTTTCCCGGGTTTTGCTTCCAGGCGCACTAATAATCCTTTGTTTACCATACTAAATTGATTTTGAGTTTATACTAATACAACTATAAATCATGCCGCTTTTTACAACCCCACCAACCTTGTACATGGCAAGGCATACTATTTGTAAAACAAACAAAGCATCATAAATTACCAATTAATGAACCTGATCGATTTTATTCTTGTCGTTGTATTTATACTGGCCGTTTTTGCCGGATGGAGTCGTGGTTTTATTCGTGGTTCGCTGGATCTGCTCTGCTTTGCAGGTAGTATTATCGCTGGTTATGTTTTTTACCCATACACAGCACGGGGACTTGAAAAATTATTTTCACTGGGTACCTGGCTCTTACCAGTTGCTTTTTTATTAACCGCACTTATTGCAAGACTACTTATTGGATTCGTTGCAAAACTTCTTATTCGCTCAATTCCCGAAGAAGCAAATAATAATGGCATCAATAAATTTTTAGGCATTATTCCCGGTGCAATAAACGGCTGGTTGTATGCAGTTATCATTTCTGCCTTACTGCTATCACTACCGTTAAAGGATAGTGTTACTACAAAAACAAGGGATAGCCGGTTTGCCGGTAAACTCGCCATGCAATCTGAGTGGGCCAACCGGAAATTAGCGCCGGTTTTTGGGGATGCCATCCGGCAAACGATGAATAGTCTGACAGTGCATCCACAATCGGAGGAAAAAATTTCTCTTTCTTTCAAATATGATAAAGCGGTAGAACGTCCCACCCTGGAAGCATTGATGCTTGAAATGGTAAATAAAGAAAGAACCTCAAGAGGTTTAAAACCTGTAAAGGCAGACCCCGAAATGACATTAGTGGCAAGAGCACATTCAAAAGATATGTTTGCAAAAGGATATTTCTCTCATTATGCACCCGATGGAAAAGATCCTTTTCAACGGATGAGAGAAGCGAATGTAAAATTCTACAATGCCGGCGAAAATTTAGCACTGGCTCAAACAGTGGAGATTGCACATACCAACCTGATGAATTCGCCTGGACATAAAGCCAATATACTGCGACCTGAATTTGGTCGGCTGGGTATCGGCATTTTAGATGGCGGCTATTATGGTTTGATGATCAGCCAGGAATTTAGAGATTGATGGATGAATTTTAATTTTTTTTCATTTTTAACAGGCTTACACTCCATCCGGATCACTAAGTTTTCAACTTTTCCACATAAATACTATGTTGGCACAGTTTTTTGCTTACTACATACAAATCAACTGTATGACCAGCAACTACCCGGCTAATGCCGCTAAGAAATTAGCACTAAAATTTGTACTGGATAATATAGAATACAAAAAAAAGTGTTTGTACCTGCAGGAAATTATTGCAATGGGTAAAGAAGATAATCTTTGGATGAAGGCACTGACAACTTTTTTTGATACACCTTTTAAAACTACATCATTCAGATTGCTAAGTAAAAACTAGGTCACTCCCTGCTATATTTATACTTCCCTTATCATAGTTCGCCTATTTTTCCTTTTGTTTCCAGAATTGATGGCTTACTTTACAATTCAATAAGTAAGCATGAAAATATTGGTAATAGAAGATGAGCCTGCCATGCGGGAAACGATGGTGCAATCATTGCAAAAAGAACAATATGTCGTAGAATTCGCTGTTGATTATTTTTCTGCCCGGCAAAAACTCGGCATTTACGAATATGATTGTGTATTACTAGACATTGGCCTGCCGGGAGGCAACGGTCTTAATCTACTTGCTGAATTAAAAAAAGAAAATAAAGCGGAAGGTGTAATTATTGTCTCAGCAAAAAATTCATTAGAAGATAAAGTAGCCGGACTTGACCTGGGGGCGGATGATTATTTAGCGAAACCCTTTCACCTGGCTGAACTACATGCCCGAGTAAAATCGGTTCTACGAAGAAAAAAGTTAGAGGGAAATAATTTTGTCAGCATTACTAACTTAAAAGTTGACACAGCACAACGTACCGTATGGATTAATGAAAAAGAACTACAGCTGAATCGCAAAGAATATGACGTGTTGCTATATTTATTGACTAATAAAAATCGGTTAGTTAATAAAACTGCATTAGCAGAACATGTGTGGGGCGATTATATTGACGAAGCCAAC
This sequence comes from uncultured Chitinophaga sp., assembly GCA_964641575.1. Classification (GTDB taxonomy): domain Bacteria; phylum Bacteroidota; class Bacteroidia; order Chitinophagales; family Chitinophagaceae; genus JJ008. Next base: position 7,234 of record CAZXMP010000122.1, read on the forward strand.
AGTTTTGATTTTATTTACTCACAAATCAAAAATCTCCGAAAAAAATTAAAAGAAAGGGAAGCTGCAATAGAAATTCAGGCCATTTATGGTGTAGGCTATAAACTAACCAGCGAATGAAACTCCTCAATTACACCTCCGCCTATTTTGCAGGCATATTACTGGTCATCATTTCCATTTGGGCGGTCGTATTCTATTTTGTTTTGCTGGATGAGATCTATGACAGTATTGATGATGGTCTCGATAACCAGAAAGGGCTCGTAATAGAAAAAGCGGCCAATGATTCGACCGTACTTTTCAAGAACAATTTCGACGAAAGTGACTATGCCATTCGGGAAATACCTGCATCCGCTGCTATTAAGTTAGAAGATGTATATATTGACACGATGATGTATATGCAAAATGAAAAAAGTGATGAGCCGGTTCGGTTGTTAAAAACTGTGTTTGTCCAAAATGGAAAATACTACCGGCTACAAGTGGCTACATCGATGGTGGAAGAAGATGACCTTATCAAACAATTATTCTACGCCATACTATGGCTATATCTTGGTTTAATTACGACTATTATACTTTTTAATAATTTTCTGCTAAAGCGAATATGGCGGCCTTTTAATCACTTATTGAAGCAATTAAAAAAATTCAGGCTGGATAAACCCACCCCTATTGATATATCTAAAACAAATGTTGACGAATTCAAGTTGCTAAACATAACAATCCAAAAACTATTACAGCAAAATATTGATACCTACACCAGTCAAAAACACTTTATCGAAAATGCGTCGCATGAATTACAAACACCGCTTGCCATTAGCATTAATAAATTAGAGACATTAGCCGAAAGCGGGGATCTGCCAGCAGCGCAATTAAAATTAGTAGCTACTGCATTAGACAACCTGGAACGACTCACCAGATTGAATAAGTCGCTTTTGCTTCTTTCGAAAATTGAAAACAAACAATTCTCTGCTATTGCAACGGTAAACCTGAATCAACTTACCAATAAAGTAATTACAGATTTTGAAGACCAATCAGCATATAATAATGTCAGCGTAAGAATTCATGAAAATGCCCCCTGCATTCAGCAAATGAATGAAGATCTTGCTGTCGTTATGCTAACGAATCTTGTAAAAAATGCCATCCAGCATAATAAACCCGGCGGCTTTGTGAATATTATTATAACGAACAATTCCATTTCAGTTGAGAATTCAGGAGAAGCAACAGCATTAGACGGAGAAAGAATCTTCAACCGTTTTCATTCAGAACAGCCTTCCCAGGTTTCTACGGGCCTGGGACTTGCCATAGTAAAAGCCATCGCTTCATTATATAATTTTAAAGTGGCATATCAATATGATCAAAAGCATATAATTGCTATCAGTTTCTAATTTTAACAATTCTAAACCTATAGAATTTTAATTTCCCGTTTGTTTATTCCCAATTCTTTCCCGTTTTGTTTCAGAGCTTTGTTGCAACAATTATTCATCTAAAATTGATAACTATGAAGCTTATTCTTATGACCGTTGCAATTTCCACAGCATTGCTATCATGTGGGCAGGATATACCAGCCAGTAAAGTGCCCTCCGTTGTGATAAATACAATTCAATTAAAATTTCCCAATTCATCTTTGGTAGAATGGGAGAAAAAAAAGGGCGCCTATGAAGCAGAATTTAAAGTTGACAGCACTGAACATACTGTTACTGTAAGTGAAATAGGAATAATTTTGTGGTACGAAACAAAGATAGATCAGTCGGCTCTGCCACCCCAAATAGTGGCTGAAATTACACAGTCTCAGCAAGGATATACAATAGATGATATTGAGAAAATAATGAAAGACAATGCTGTTTATTACCGGGTAGAACTGGAAGCAAAAGGCAAAAAAGATAAAGAAATGGCTTATACTTCTACTGGCGCAATTATTGAAAATAGTGCATTACTAAAATTACTAAACACAAAATAAAAAAATTATGGAACCCATACATGATTTTGGCAAAGAAGCCATGGAACGAGAAAAAATCAGGATACAAAAAAGTAAAAAAATGAAAGGAATAATTAAAACTGTTGTGCTATTAGTTCTTGCCACTACCGTAATCTTTTTATGGAGTGATATAAAAGATGTAGTAGCCTCCTCTTCAAAAAAGGAAAAGACGAAATCCGGAAAAAAAGTTAGTGAGCAGGTAGAAGTATCAGAGCCTGCATCCGCCGGTATTGTAGTTGCAAAAAAATGGGACTTACCTAAAGTATTGTCAGAAATATCTGGCCTGGCCTACATTGATGCAGATCGCTTTGCCTGTGTGCAGGATGAACAAGGAACTATTTTTATTTACAATACTGCAACGGCAAGTATAGAAAAAGAAATACCCTTTGCAGGCCCCGGTGATTATGAGGGGTTAACTCTTGTAAACGAAACAGCCTGGGTAGTTCGGGCAGATGGACATCTTTATGAGGTGGAGAATATAAGTTCTTCGAAGCCTGCAATTAAAGAATTTAGCACCCATCTGACCGTTGATCATAATGTAGAAGGGCTTTGTTATGACAAAAAAAACAACCGGTTATTACTGGCTATAAAAGATGCTGAGCCGGCTAGTAAAGATTATAAAGGCATTTATGCATTCGATTTAACTAATCGCAAAATGCCAACGGAACCTGTTTTCAAAATAGACTTAACGAATGCTGTTTTTTCTACCAGCAAATCTAAGAAAAATGATGCGATAATGCCATCTGCAATAGGTATTCATCCTATTACCGGTGATATGTTTGTTACGGATGGTCGAAAAGCAAAGTTGCTGGTGATGGATGCAACTGGTTCCATCAAAAAACTTTATCAACTAAACAGTACTGAATTTTCGCAAGCAGAAGGCATTACGTTTAAACCTGATGGGAAAATGTATATTTCAAATGAGGGACCTAAAAAACCTGCTAATATTTTACAAGTTGAAATTTCGGGAGAGTAATTTTTTAGATAATTATTAATTTAAAAAACAAACCCCGTTAAATATTTAACGGGGTTTGTTTTAAATATTTTTATCGTACTAATAGCTATTGTAATACTCTACTAACTTGATCGCTTCTTCTCTTTTGTGACAACGGAGACCATTTTTAAAAGCATACTCAGTTATTTTTTTATCATTTCCAAACACATCTAAAATTTCAGCACATTTCTTTGTGCCTTTATACATATTCTTAACTGATACCGAATAAAAGTAAACTTCCTTATCTACATCAAACTGTATTTTCGGCTCACCATTAAACACCTTTATATCGGTTTTACGGGCAGTAAATTTTTCTAATAACCGCACTTTCGGCCCATCTACCAACACCTTAAAGAAAACATCCTTATTGGGTGTGAACCCGGAAATGAAAATGGCATTATTGTGAGGCGACGCTTCATCCTTGATTTTTATTTCTTTTACCTTAGAAAGCATCATTCTTTCTGTTCCTTCGGCGTCTCTAAAATGAATTTTATTATCATACACGTTTACTCTCACCGTTACGTTTTCATACACCTTATTATTATCAAGCTTTATGATAGCATTCACCCACTCATTGGTTATAAATGGCGAACCATCAATGTTTTTAAATTCAGGAGGAACAACCCTGCTATAGCCGCCACCACTACTTATGTACTCTTCTTCAAAATTTCCGGTAGTTATGGGGAGTGAGTCGTCTGCATTGGTTGTGCTTTGTGCATTTAAATTCAATAAACCGGCTAGTAAAATTAAAACAGTGAACAAATTCTTTAATAACATATCAGGTAGAATATTTTTTAAAATAATGTACGCAAATATAGACGGAAAAGAAATCGATAAAGTACCCTTCATGGAATATATTAACACTAACACTAGTTATTGGCAACGAAGACAATTGACATATTTTTATAATTTAAATGCTCTTCTGGAGTTTTTATCGCCATTACTGAATATTTTGAGACACCAGCTGTTTTGAAACTATCTGGAAAATGCCGCTTTGGTGGATAAATTGCCCACTAACCGCACTTATTGTATTTTTGCCGACCTTAAAGCCTAAACTACTTATCAATGAAAATGAAATTCCTTTGCGCTTCTGTACTTATAACGCTATTGATTAGCTGCAATAGCAACAAAGACGAACCCTCTACTGAGCTTGCAATTGAAGATGTGGATGCTCCTGCTGACGCTAAATCTAAAGCCAAAAAAATTACCGACCGGGATTATAGTGTGACCAACGAAAATGCATATAATGATATGTTCCTGGATAGTATGGCTATGGAACGTTATATTACCAACAGAGAATTGGCCGATAAAAAAATTGCCAATCGTATTCGAAGTTTTTATAATGCCCGTAATTATCAATATGCCTGGTTTTCTTCAAAAGGATTAACCGAGCAAAGTCGTTTTTTCTGGAATCAATATGACTATGCGGTTACTCACCTTAAAGATTCCACTATTGCAAATAGCAGTTTTTACAAACAAGCCGAACGGTACCTTAACA
>CAZXMP010000123.1:0-11628 GCA_964641575.1 uncultured Chitinophaga sp.
TGGCTGCATGTGCTGCATTGTTAAAAGCATACGATGTAGTTTGATAAATCGGAACAGCTCTTGATTTTGTGGTAGGATCAATTTGCTGACCAGCATGTAGCTGTAAAGTTTCGAAGTGAAGATTGTTACTCATATAATCAAGTTTAAATGTTTACAAAATTGAATTAATGGGGCAAGCTAAAAAGGAAGTGGGCAGTAGCCCATCGGGAGTAGAGTATATGCCTTACGGCATACAGCATAAGCAACAGATACAACAACTCGTAAGAGTCTGCTGAAAATTTGTATATGTTGTTCTGCTGATCATATTTACTCCATAAAAGTAGTGGACTTTCCACCTGCCTTCCAAATTTATTTTGCCCTTTCTTTTTAATTAAATGTTAATGAATTGATTATTACAAATGACTGTTCGTCTTTTACATCGTTCAATAATATTTTGGACCAAGCCAATTGCTACTGTGATCGTCCCTTGCAATCGAAGATTAGTTCGCAACCTTTTCTTCCAGAGGTAGAAAAGGTGAGAGCCTCTCTTGTACTGCAGTAATTCTACTGAGCTTGTCCAAGTATCACCATTTACGAATAGCAAGTGTTCTAGTGTAAACTGCTTTTATTTGAATTGTTACTGAAATGCTTATCAATAAAGGGGGAGGAGAAATTCTATCGGGATAACCTTCTGTATATCTACCCAAACAGGTAGAAAACAAAAAAGCTCACCCGATAAATCAGATGAGCTTTGAATATTTTTAGAAGATATTTTTGAAGCTGTGAATCTGACTTATCTGTCCCGACATTACCGTCAGGTTGGAATTGGCACCTTTCCTCTCTAAAAATGAGAAGTAGGTTGTCAAGGCTTCATCGGGCCATTACCCTCTGCCTTTCTTGATAAGTGATATAAAGAACTGGTGCAAATATAGCACAGACATCACTTAGCAACCAAAATAAATTAATAAAAACAAATGCAAACGCTTGTTTGATTATAAGCTAAAAGCCTTTACTGGCAAGTGTTTTACTCCGGTAAATTTTTTATCAACCAGTCTTCCTGGGAGTGGGCTGTTTGCTCCATCATCAGCTTTTTTTCAATTTTATCTTGCGCCTTCCGGATGGCATTACTGATCATTTTGTGTTCAATTATTTCATCTTCTTTCATACCGAGTTGCTGCATAAGTTGGATGATCTTATCGCCTCCAAATTTTTTGAATAACGGCTCTTTTAATGATGAAAAGACTTCTACTTGTTCAAGATTTAATTTTTTATACAATGCCTCTTCCTTGCTATGAATGGGATAATGTTCTGCAAATACAGCAATCCTTCCTGTCAATAAGTAAGAGGATGACTCTCTTGCAGTGAGTAGCTGAATTGGCTCACTGGTTTTCGACGCAAAGTATGACTCAACCTGGCGTAGCGTATCATCAAACCAAAAAATAAACTGTATGTTTTTATTATTGCTCCAATAATTGAACATTGCCTGGAGCTTGGCCTCTTCGCTAATGATTACTTTATCATTAATTTTTACTTCCTTTTCTTTCTTTTTAAACAGTCTGAACATAAATAAATCTTATATCACAAATTTAAGCAGAAAGAGGCTGCATTACTGCAACCTCTTTACAATTGAAATGAACCGTCCCAATAAGTATGTTTAATTCATTACAGTTTCTTTCGCCAATTTGGTTCCTGTATATGTCCAGGCTTTAGGCTCTTCTGCTTTCTTCACTTTTGTTTTTGTCTTTGTTTTTCCATCTTTTACTTTCACTTCTGTTTCTGTATTAGCTGCTGCTTCATCTACTGTTCCTATAGCAGGAGCTGCAAAAACATTGGCAGGATTTTCTGTGTTAAAAGGCTTTCCAATTACAATGTTAAGTATGTTTGATTCTTTATCAAAAATCAAAGTTCCCTCTGCTACATCTTTACCCTCTGCTGTTTTCTGAGCAGGAATTTTATAGGTAGCAGGTGATTTTCTCAACATGGCTTTAACTCTTCCCTGTGGTAATCCGTCAATCCATACAACTCCTTTACTTGTTTCATCCAGGCTAACAGTAAGTGCTGTTACATCTGTATTCACAGTTGATTCATATTTGCCGATTGCAGGATAAATATCTTCCGTCGTTAATGGTGCACGGGCCGGAATCATTTTATCCTTATACTTCGCAGTAATAGAGTCAACAGTAGGGTTGTTTTTTGCGTCCCATGTTTGGGCATTTACTGAGATAGTAAGCATGCATAAAGCAATGCCACCCATTAATCCAATGGTCTTTTTCATAAGTAACTATTTTATTTAAATTATTTAATTGGTACTCTGCGGCCTTACTTCAAAATATTGTGCCAGAAATTTTTTTTGTGGATAAGTAAGAAAAAGAGTTGCATAGGAAATTTGGAAATCAGTGTTAAAATCTACCCAACAATTTCATTCTTAGGTTGTTCTTATAGTTATTGAAGAAAAATAAAAAAGGGAATGAATTAAAATACAAGCACACGGATGACACAGATCGGATGGCCTTAGGATCTATTTTAGGTGAGTCTTTATAAAGTGTATTAATGCCTTTTAAAGAAATGGATGAACACAGATTATCCTGCTTCGCAGGATTTGGGGTAGTTGTGACTATTCAATTGATTTGCGAAACAGAATCAAAATCTGTGTTCATCCGTCCAGTGTGTCATCCTTGTTCCTGTATTTATAACTATATTTTCAAAATCGGCGAAGTAGTATCTTCGTCATTCAAATGGCAAAAAGTAAAAGCAACGGAAACGATATTTCAGCGGAGGGTAAAGAGTCAATTGAGGTATTTGGAGCCAGAGTTCACAACCTGAAGAATATTGATATTTCGATTCCCAAAAATCAGTTAGTAGTTATCACCGGTATCAGTGGCAGCGGTAAATCATCGCTGGCATTCGATACAATTTATGCTGAAGGGCAACGGCGTTATATGGAAACCTTCGGTGCTTATGCCCGTCAATTTATTGGCGATATGGAACGACCGGATGTAGATAAAATCACCGGGCTTTCTCCGGTAATTTCAATTGAACAAAAAACGACGAACAAAAATCCCCGCTCCACCGTAGGCACCGTTACCGAGATATATGATTTTTTACGCTTACTATTTGCAAGAATTGGGCAAGCTTATTCCTACAACACCGGCAAACCAATGGTTAAATGGAGCGAAGAGGAAATTGTTGAAAATATCTTTACTAAATATAAAGGAAAGAGGGTTGCACTTTTGGCCCCATTAGTTCGGGGCCGTAAAGGGCATTACCGGGAATTGTTTGAAGATGTAAGAAAGAAGGGTTATTTAAAAGTGAGGATTGATGGTGAGGTAAAAGACATTCAACCAAAAATGCAGGTTGACCGCTATGTCATTCATGATATAGAATTGGTGGTGGACAGGTTGCAGGTAACAGATGATCTGAAAGCAAGATTGAGCCAGAGTGTGCAGCAAACTTTAAAGCTAGGAAAGGATTTAATGTTTGTAGCGGCCTCCCCAAACCCCTCCGAAGGAGGGGCTTCAGAAACATCAAAGAAAAAAAAGACTTTAGATTTTTCGGAGGCTGAGAACCCCCCATCGGGGGGCAGGGGGGCTATGTACTCCAAATTGCTGATGTGTGAAGACACCGGCATCAGTTATGAAGAACCATCTCCCAATGCGTTTTCATTTAACTCCCCCTACGGTGCTTGTCCGGTTTGCAAAGGATTAGGAAGTGTATATACAATAGATATGGCCGAAGTGCTTTCCGATACTACAAAAACAGTAAAAGAAGGAGGCATAGTGCCACTGGGAGAAGAAAGAAATGCCAGTGTGTTTCAACAGGTAACGGCATTTGCCAAACAGTATAAAATAAAATTAGATAAACCCATCAAGGATCTTTCTAAAGAGCAGTTAGATTTACTATTGTATGGCGATAAGAATATAAACCCATCATTAGAAGTAGATGTAAATGATGATACCATTCCGCATGAATATACCGGAAGCTATGAGGGAATTATTCCGATGTTAAAGCGATGGTTTGTTTCTACCGGTAGCACAGAAGCTCTGCGAGAATGGGTGCAGCAGTTCATGACATTTACAACTTGTGCTGCTTGTAATGGCCAGCGGTTGAAAAAAGAAAGTCTTTGGTTTAAAGTAAATGGAAGAAATATTGCTGAACTAAGCAATATGAACCTGGATAATTTGGCGGCCTGGTTTGATGGTATTGAATTGATGCTGGATAATAAAAGAAAGACGATTGCCAAAGATGTACTAAAAGAAATACGAGAACGATTACAATTTTTGTTAGATGTGGGTCTTACGTATCTCACTTTATTTCGTCCATCTAAATCATTGAGTGGAGGAGAATCGCAGCGAATTCGGTTGGCTACTCAAATCGGTTCGCAACTGCAAGGCATCACTTATATATTAGATGAGCCTTCAATTGGTTTGCATCAGCGGGATAATCAACGTTTGATAGAAGCGTTAAAAAACCTGCGGGATATTGGTAACAGCGTATTGGTGGTGGAACATGATAAAGATATTATGATGGCGGCCGATCACTTAATTGATATCGGTCCGAAAGCTGGTTTTCATGGCGGCAGAATTGTAGCAGAAGGCGACCCGAAGGAGATGTTGAAATTAGATACATTGACGGCTGGTTATTTAAATGGGCATCACAAAATCGCCATACCAAAAGAGCGAAGAGTAGGTAGTGGAAAATTTTTAGAACTAAAAGGTGCAAAGGGAAATAACCTGCAAAATGTAGGGGCACAATTTCCTCTCGGAAAATTTATTTGCGTTACCGGTGTAAGCGGTAGTGGTAAATCGACTTTTATTAATGAGACTTTATATCCCATTCTTTCCAAACATGCTTACGGGTCTAAAATGATACCCTTGGAATTTAAATCCGTAAAAGGATTGGAGCATATTGATAAAGTGATTGAAATAGATCAATCACCCATTGGAAGAACACCGAGAAGCAATCCTGCAACATACTGTGGTTTTTTTACCGAGATAAGAACCTTGTTTGCATCCATACCTGAAGCAAAAATTAGAGGTTACAACGCAGGTCGTTTTTCTTTTAATGTAAAAACTGGTCGTTGCGAAGTGTGTGAAGGTGGTGGAATGCGGGTAATTGAAATGAATTTTTTACCAGATGTATATGTGCATTGCGAAAAATGTAATGGGAAACGGTTTAACCGGGAAACATTAGAGATCCGGTACAAAGGAAAATCGATAGCTGATGTATTAGAGATGACGGTGGAAGAAGCAGTAGAGTTTTTTCAAAATGTTCCTTATATATATCGCAAGATAAAAGTATTAGAAGAAGTAGGATTGGGCTATATAACTCTCGGACAATCCGCAGTAACACTAAGTGGGGGAGAGGCGCAAAGGGTAAAACTCTCTACCGAATTATCTAAAAGAGATACGGGTAAAACATTTTACATTTTAGATGAACCAACAACCGGATTACATTTTGAAGATATTCAGCATTTGCTGGATGTATTAAATAAACTGGTGGATAGAGGTAATACAGTTTTAGTAATAGAACATAATATGGATGTAATAAAAGTGGCGGATCATATTATTGATCTTGGACCAGAAGGTGGTGATGGCGGCGGCAGAATTTTATTTGAAGGAACGCCGGAAGAGTTGGTGAAGAACAAAGAAAGTTATACGGCTGAGTTTTTGAAAGTGGAATTGTGAAAACGAGACAGGTTTCATAATTTAAAAATATAAAAAACCCTGTTCATATTAAAGAACAGGGTTTTTTATAAAAATCTTATAAGCTAAAAGAACCGACACCTGGGTATTTTGGAATAAGAATACTTGTGAGAATCATTACGACTACAAAAGAAGCAACAATCATTGCAATAAGACTTATTACAAAATATGTAGTAACCTGATCTGCTGGTGTTTTCTTTAGTTTAGGCAAGCCAAGGTATAAAAGATATAATCCGTAAAGGCCAAAAAGAGAGCCAATAATTGCTAATGAAGGAAGTATATTAAAAACACCGCCAATCCAACCAGCTGTATAAGAATAAGCTGCTAATTGAAAAGATTTGCCAAAATTTTTCTCCGATTTAAAAGTAGGTGCAAGTGCGTCAATAATGAAAGCCATTAAAAAAGTACTTGCTACTCCAGCGATTAGTGCAATTAAAGCATATCTGATTCCCCACCCTGTGTCAGCAAACCTAACTCCAAAATAAGATTTTCCAATCAGACCATATCCGATAAAAGAACATACGGCACCAATTGCTACTAAAGGAAGGACGTATGTTGTAAGGATTTTGGGAACGTCCGGGGTTTCATTATTTATAACATCCCATTCTGTTTTGGGGGTTACAAGAATGTTTTTTACTCTGTCGATGAGATTCATAATAGGTTGATTTTGGTTAATGAGCCTACTCGTATGGCTTTTCGGCATTCGCCCCCGTTTTGTAACTCGGGATTTGCTTATATCTTATTAAGATTAAACTAATATAAGACAGTTTTCCAAAAAGGAAGAAGTAGGAGAGGCTTTTTTTTAAACCGGTTAATCACAACCGTTTATGCTGAAAGAGGGGAGGGTTGAAAGCAAGTCCGTAAGCTAAGGCAGGAAGTGATTGAAAAAATCTATACAGGGTCCGACAATGATGCGGTTTTTCACCCGGATACCGGATTAAAACAATTTCCCTGCCTTATCTGCCGGCAGTGTAAATAATTACACCAGGGCAGTTATACGGGTTTCTTAGTTATGACAATTAAAAGAGCTCGGGGTGATAAAACACCCGAAAGCGGGGCAGAAAGTGTTTAATAAAATCTATACTAATGAGAGTACCAATAGAGAACGGATTAGGTTTCTTGAACCAGGGTATCAAATTATATTAAGCTCTCTGCCGCTTATCGGGACGACATTTAAGAATTTTATGTAAAGAACTTTTATGCTAAAGCGATCTATTAATGTTCTAAAAACAGTTCAATTTTTTTTTAAATCTGCTTTGGTATTAATGAACTTGAAATGTACCGGAGGCGGCTTCTTCATCGCCGCAAAAAACACGGTATATATAAGAACCTCTTGCCATATTTGCCATACGCTGATGGTCTTTGGGTTTCATTCTATAATTATGGATCAATGTGCCTTGTAGATCAAATACAAAAAAATCAATCTCTTTCTTTACATTGTCTTTTGCAACTACATGCATTTTTCTTTTAAAAATGTCAGGATAGATTTTTATTGCACTATTGTTTCTTGAAACAAGGGATTTGATCTTTGTAGTGGTTTTTTTTATAGGCTTTTTATTGTTTATACCCATAGCCATGGCTGGCATAGCCAATAATAAAAAACCGATGATAGCAGCTGCAGTAATTAATGCTGCTGGATTTTGGTTCGGTGATTTTATTTTCATGGTGGTTCTGGTTTGTTGTTTTTATTCTTAATAGAATACCGGGCATTTCAATTGTCGCATTGCATTGTTCTGTCCAAGGCGCCATCCCATTCTTACAATGGTTGAGAAATAGGCATCATTCTCTGTTGGATCACCCCGTTCAGAGATTCTTTGGTAAGGCCGGGACGTTGGGAAAGTGTAAGTGCCACGGTAATATAAACTTCTTGCCAGTACCGCATCAGCTGGAGATAAGTAGGTGTCAAAATGGATAGGATCTACATAAGAGTCCTGGCTAACATCATCCACATAATCGGTAAATAATTTGCGATGTAAAACCTCGGCACCTACATACATATTCTCTTTAATATAGAATTTTAAACCAAAGCCAGCTACAAGATTCATTTGGGTAAGTTTATATTCCTTGCTGTTAGGGTATTCAGCAAATCCCTGCCCTTCCAATCTTAATGGATGTGTTTTTACCCAGGTGCCATTATTAGCTTTCACTTGTGGGTCAAAATGAAAAATACCAGCCCCCCCTAAAAGGTAGGGTCTTATTTTACCTAATAATCCATCATATTTTTCCAAAAAATAAGTAGGGTATATTTCTACGGCTGCATATAATTCTGATACTTTAGATTTAAAATGAAGGTTTCTATACTTTCTGGATCTTTCTGCACCCCCTTTATCTGGGGCTTCAGCATCATCACCTTCCAGCTGCCCTAAATTTCCGGCAATTCTAAAACCGATAAACTCAGAAGGGTAGTAATTAAAATAAATTCCTTTGGAAAATTTGGTAAGAGGGAAGTCAAGATCCTTCACAAATGTTTTTCCAACACCTGCGCTACCACCTAAATCTCCAAGAAAGAACATGGGGCCAAGTCCAAGACCTAGCTCATACTTTCCATTTTGGAAACTTATTGATTGCGATTGGGAATTAAAAGAAAAAAATGCGAGGAGACAAGTCAGTACGGCAGGCCGTACTAAAAGTACAATTGTTCTCATTGGTATCAGATTTCTGGTTTCTACTATTGGATTTCGAAACTAAAGTAGAAAAAGAAAAAACAAATTATACAAACATCGTAGCAGTTTTTTCTATTCTGACTCCAACATCAGTTGTTATACTTAGGAGAATTACGAAAATATGCCTTGTTTGGTCATTTCGATATGCTCAATACCATCTTCGAGATAGACTTCGCTGGATTGTACAAAGCCAAGCGAGGTATAAAATTTTTGCAGGTATAGTTGTGCGCCAATTTTAATAGTGACATTTCCAAACAGATTATATATTTGACTGATTGATTGAAGCATCAATTCTCTCCCAATACCATCACCTCTTACAGAGGGTGAACTAACTACTCGGCCAATTGAAGCTTCTTCATAAGAGATGCCCGGTGGAATTAGCCTTGTGTAAGCAACTAATTTATCATCTCCCCAGCCCATAAAATGAAAAGATAACTGGTCTTTATTATCTGCATCCTGGTAAGGACAGTTTTGCTCTACTACAAATACCTCGTTGCGCAATTGCAGAATGGCATACAATTCAAAGGGAGTTAATTCTTCAAACTTTTTTAGCGACCAGGTTATTTTCATCTGTTATATTTTAATAATTGTATTTGTCTTTCCATAAATTCTTTAAAAATTTTCGCAGTTCTTCTTCCCTGGTATTTTTTCCAGGCTCATAAAATTTTGTACCGGCAATTTCTTTCGGTAAATATTCCTGCTGAGAAAAATTGTTGTAGTAGCTGTGAGAGTATTCATAATTTTCTCCATACCCCATTTTTTTCATCAGCTTGGTTGGCGCATTGCGAATATGCAAGGGAACAGGCAGGTCGCCATATTTTTTTACTGCTGATAATGCTTCGCCAATGGCCACCACAGCGGCATTACTTTTTGGTGATGCTGCCAGGTATGTTACACATTGAGAGAGGATAATATTTGCTTCGGGATATCCAATTTTATTAACTGCATCAAAAGAGGCGTTTGCCATTACCAATGCAGTAGGATTTGCATTGCCAATATCTTCACTGGCAAGAATTACTAAACGTCTTGCTATAAATTTTACATCTTCACCACCTTCAATCATTCTCGCCAGCCAGTAGATCGCTGCATTGGGGTCGCTGCCTCTTATGGATTTAATAAAGGCAGAAATAATATCATAATGCTGCTCGCCTGATTTATCATATAAGGCAATTCTTCTTTGCGCTACATCCATTACATATTTGTCGGTAATGCTAATTGTGTCATCACCAGCGTCGGTTACAATTTCCAGCAGGTTCAAAAGCTTTCTGCCATCACCGCCGGAGATATTTATTAATGCAGCAGTTTCCTTCAGTTCGATCTTTTTCTTTTTTAAACTCTCATCTTTTTCAATGGCAGTTTGTAAAAGCTTAATCAAATCATTTTCTTCCAACGGTTTTAAAACATATACCTGGCAGCGACTCAACAAGGCACTGTTTACTTCAAAGGAGGGGTTTTCTGTAGTAGCACCTATCAATGTAATTATTCCTTTTTCAACAGCTCCAAGAAGAGCATCCTGTTGTCCTTTATTAAAACGATGAATTTCATCAATAAATAAAACGGAGCCGGGCTGGTCTTTTGCTTTTTCTATAATTTCTCTTACATCTTTTACACCAGCACTGATAGCACTTAATTGAAAGAAGGGGACTTGAAGTGTATGCGCAATTATATTAGCAATAGTTGTTTTGCCCGTTCCCGGTGAACCCCAAAAGATCATGGAAGGAATTTTCCCTTTTTCTATGGCAGTTCTTAATATGCTGCCCTTGCCAACAAGATGCTCTTGCCCCAGCAAGTCATCTAGAGAATTGGGGCGAATACGTTCAGCTAAAGGCATGGAAGAATTCATAGTCAAAGTAACAAAAAAGCATCCCGTAAAAGTGGGACGCTGTAAAAGAAAGTGAAGAATATATTTATTTTATGACTTTGACGGGGTTTTAATTAACATTCGTCTGCAAAAACGCAGCTATCTTATCAAAAGAATCAACCATATTAGCACCTGCCCATCCGTGGTTTTCTGTTGGATAAAAAACATATTGGTTTGCCACTCCAAACAATTGTAATTTATTTTTTAATGCAACAGATTGATTTGGGGAAACTAAAATATCAACACCGCCTTGTAAAATAATCGTAGGAGGGCTTTGTGCATCTACAAAATTGATAGGGCTTGATTGCTGGTAAAGTGTAGCATGTGTAGTAGGTGTGCCGCCAACAACGCCAGCAATTAATGAAGGTGGTGCAAATATAGTTGCAGGATTATTGTACATATCTACCAGGTCTGTGGGGCCGAAAAAATCAACCACCGCTTTTATTTTTACAGGACTGGCATATTTATAGGCATGTAATAAAGAAAGATGCCCTCCTGCACTGGTGCCGAGCAAAATAAATTTGTCAGAAATTTTAAAATCGGCTCTCTTATTATAGATGTATTCAATGGCCGCTTTCACATCATTTTCCTGGGTGGGAAACAAATTGCTGGCACCTGCGGCTAATCGATAATTAATATTAAAGATGGCATAACCGGGCAATCTTTTTTTCAGTGTATCCAGGTATAACGCATAATCATTTTTGTCGCCACCACTCCAACCGCCTCCATGTATCAGTATAATAACTTTTGTAGAGGTAGTGCTGCGATCAGCAGGCAGGTAGATATCCATTTTTTGTGCAGCATTGGTTCCGTAAGACTCGTTAAGAGTGGTTTTTTCCGGTGTTGCTGATGGATTTTCTGTTGCATCTTTTTGGCAGGACACAAACAGCAGCGACAGGGAAAGAATATAAAGAAGGACTTTCATTTTTTTATTTTAGAATTCTAAAGTTACTGATTGATAGCGTAGTTATGTTTGATTAACGCTTTTTAATCCAGATTATGATTTAAGGCTTCAAAATTTTTATATTGTTCACAATTTTAAAAGAAGTGGGTTTTAAAATTTCCTTCTTTCACCGAAAATATTTTCGATTGCAAATTGATTAATTGGCTATTAAAAGGACACTATTCCTACAGGTAAAAAATGAAGCAGATTCGCTGAAAAAATCAGAGTGTACAAACAATGAAAAATTATTTTTAAAATTTGGCAACAAAAATTTGGCACTATCAAAAAAATAAATTCATCTTTGCACTGGAAAAATAAAAACATGCATCAAATACTTTTACATATTGAAACAGCGAATCGCTTTAGTCCCAAAGGGGATTATTGGATGGCGGGGCAAGTATTATTGCATGAATAAGTTTGAAAAACGAATTCGATAGAATACAGGCCCCGCAAGAGATTGCGGGGTTTTTTATTTCTCCG
>CAZXMP010000124.1:0-11547 GCA_964641575.1 uncultured Chitinophaga sp.
TGGGATGAGAATAAAGACAAAGTATAACCAACCTATATAACACACACCTTATCCGGCAATCCTGTTTTACAGGGTTGCCTTTTTATTTTATTTCGTTAAAGATTGCATCAAGCCCTTTTGAAATTCCTATAAAATAATTGCCATTTTTAAATTCGGGAATAATAATCGTATCAATAATATTTTTGGCTTCCCCGTCAGTAAGCTTTGCATTTAGCCCATACCCAATTTCAATTCTAATTTTTCTTAGATTGGGAGACATTAAAACTCCAATACCATTATTTTTATCTTTTTCGCCAACTCCCCATTGCCGAAATAAGTTAAGCGAAAACTGATCAAAATCTTCTGGTGTTTTTATAGAAAATGTATCTAAAGCTAAAGTAACGAGAGCAAGTTCGTTTGTTGTTTGGGCTTTATGTTTCGCAATTATGCTGTCTAAAAAATTAATTTCAGTTTTTGTGAAAACATGTTCGAAGTCTGATATCCAACCGATAGGTTTTTCCGGAATTAAATGGCTTAATGCGTAATCTTTTTCTTTATTATGGTTTTTGTTTTCTTGTCCGCAGGAAGAAAATGACAGGCTAAACGAAATAACTATAAATCCTAAAAGATGTCGCATGTATCTTTTATTTTGCAATTACCTCCAACGCCTTCTTTACTGAAGCATCACTACTATTCAGCACCTGGAAAAAACCGGAGTTTCTCCATTTGTATCTGGCCAGTAATGCTTTCAGTCTTAATTGCAACAGCTCTTTTTCTTTGGCAGAAATTTTTTCTAATGTAGCAGCATCGCCATTCCGGCTTTTCAATAATTCATCCCACAATTCTGCATTGCCCGAAAAGTTGTTGGTAAACTCAGAAGAAGATTTATATTTTTCAAATAGGGAGGTGTTCTTCAGGTAGTATTTATACACCGCATTATTAAAATTCCCGCCATTAATTAACCGATTGATATTTTGACGAACCAAACTTGTATCAATAGGAACAAATACACTGGGGGTTATTCCATCGCCACCAAACAATGTATCTCTGCAAGCAGTTGCAAATCGTTTTCCGTTGTTATGCATTTTAATTGAATCGGCAGAAAGCATTTCGCCACTACTAAAACGTTCCCATAACTGATCCATGTACACTTTTTTACCTTTATCATAGGAACGCTGAATGCTTCGTCCTAAAGGTGTATAATATCTAGCCACAGTTAATCGCATGGCTGAACCATCACTTAATGAATATTGCTCTTGCACTAACCCTTTTCCAAAAGTTCGGCGACCAACAATGGTGGCACGGCACCAATCCTGCAAAGCACCAGCCAGCACTTCACTAGCACTGGCAGATAATTCGTCGACCAATATTACCAGTTTGCCTTTTTCAAACAATCCCGGTCTTTTGCAACGGTATTCTCTTTTTTTACTATTTACCCCTTCTGTGTAAACAATTAATTTATCACCATCTAAAAATTCATCGGCCATATCCACCGCTTCATTCATAAAACCGCCGCCATTCCCACGCAGGTCATAAATCAAACTTTGCATGCCTTGTTTAATCAGGTTCTCCATGGCTTGCATAAACTCTTCATAGCTGTTATCAGTAAACTTATTTAGCTTAATATAACCGGTGTTTTTATCAACCATATAGGCTGCATCAACAGAAGGGACTGGTATGGTGCCACGGATAACTGTTACCACTTGTGGTTTTCCATTTCTTAAAACATCTAATGCTGCTTTTGAACCTCTTTCTCCACGGATATATTTTTTAATTTCATCTATGGTAAAAGTTTTGCCGGTAAGAGGTGCACCGTTCACTTTTATTATTTTATCACCGATCATCAGCCCGGCCTTATCACTGGGACCGTTAGGATTTACATATACCACATTTACGGTATCAGAAAAAATATTGAACTCAACGCCGATGCCTTCAAAATTTCCAGCCAGGTCTTCGTTGGCTTCCTGTAATTCAACCGGGGGTAAATAAACTGAGTGGGGATCGAGGTGCGTCATCATTTCCTGAATGGCTTTGCCCTCTAATGTATCAGTCCCTACCGAGTCAACATATCGCATCTTAATAAGGTCGATGGCTTCTTGTAAGGCTCCTCTTTTGTTGGAAGAAAAGAACCCTTTGCCACTATTTTTCCCGTCATTTATTTTATACCCCAGAAACATTCCGGCTACCATTATTATTGCAAAAAGAAGCGGAAGCCAAACCTGTAATTTTTTATTGCCCATCATAATCCTTTATTCTGTAATTTGAACGCAAAATACTGGATTTGAGCGGAACAGGAGTTTCGTTCATCCAAATCAACAAATCTTTATGGCAGTTGTAAAACTGATTGCAGACAGCGGAGCTACAAAAGCAGAGTGGTGTTTACTTAATAACGGTAAGAGGAAAACCATTTTTACGCAAGGCATTAGTCCTTATTTTCTCAATACAGAGCAGATTACAGCGTTATTGACAAAGGAACTTCTTCCAAAGCTAAAAAATGTCCATATCGACGAAATTTATTATTACGGAACAGGCTGTGCCAACCCTGCCAATGCGAAATCTGTTAAAAAAGCTATTCATACAATAATCCCGGCCAAAAAGATCGAAGTAACACATGATTTGATGGCCGCAGCAAGAGCTTTGTGCGGCAGAGAAAAAGGAATAGCCTGCATACTTGGCACGGGGTCTAATTCCTGTTTTTATAATGGAAAGAAGATCGTAAAAAACAGTCCGGGTCTTGGTTATGTGCTGGGTGATGAAGGAAGTGGTGCTTATTTGGGTAAGAAAGTCATTCAATATTATCTCTATGGCACATTTGATGAAGAATTAAATGGAAGGTTTGATATTACTTACCGAACGAATAGTGTGGAGATACTGGAAAATGTATATAAGAAACCGTTGCCAAACCGATACCTCGCAAGCTTTACCAAATTCCTGGCCGATAACCGGGGACATTATATGATTGAAAACATTATTGAAGATGGATTAAACGATTTTTTCTTCAGTCATTTATGTAAATACAGGGAAACATGGACTTTGCCCATTAGTTTTGCCGGAAGTGTTGCATTTGGTTTTAAAGATGTGTTACAGCAACTTTGTGATAGTTACGAGTTTGAATTAGGTAAGGTGCTAAAAAACCCAATGGATGGGTTAGTAGCTTATCACAAGTAAAAAATAAGAACAATCAATGGCATTCGAGAAAAAGACAGAACAACCCAGTCATTATCGTCATTTAGAGAAAATGTCTGTTGGCGAGTTGATCACAAATATTAATACGGAAGATAAAACTGTTCCCGGTGCTGTTGAAAAAGCAATTCCCCAAATAGAAAAGCTGGCCGAAGCTGCAGCAGATAAAATGCTAATGGGCGGCCGTATGTTTTATATTGGGGCCGGTACCAGCGGTAGGCTCGGTATCGTGGATGCCAGTGAATGTCCACCAACTTTTGGTGTTCCTCAAGGATTGGTGATAGGCATTATTGCCGGTGGTGAAAAAGCTATTACCAATGCAGTAGAATTTGCCGAAGATGATAAAGAACAAGGCTGGAAAGACCTGTTGGAATTTGATGTATGCGATAAAGATGTGGTCATAGGTATTGCAGCCAGTGGCACCACACCTTATGTAATTGGTGCGTTGGAAGAATGTAAAAAAAGGGGCATTATAACGGGAAGTATTTCCTGTAATCCAGAATCGCCGGTAAGTGCCGCAGCAGATTTTCCTATTGAAGTAGTGGTAGGCCCTGAGTTTGTAACGGGTAGCACCCGAATGAAAAGCGGTACCGCTCAAAAATTGGTACTCAATATGATCTCGACTACTGTAATGATTCAATTGGGCAGGGTAGAAGACAATAAAATGGTGAACATGCAGCTAACGAACGATAAGTTGGTGGACCGTGGTACTATGATGTTGATGGAAAGAATTAAAATGACCGACTATGAGCAAGCAAAAGAATTGCTGCTTAAATACGGAAGTGTAAAAAAAGCTGTTGATTCTTTTTCAAAATAGCTTGGATTATTCCAATTAATTTATATATTGTGATACTATCAATAAAAAGTGGTAATCAGTTATAACGATATTATTTCCCTTCTTGATTTAGCAACTCCTGTTAAATCAACAACCACAACTACAACAACAACCCGTTAAGGGTTGTATATCATCATATCAATACTTGGGCAATTTGCTGTACGGAAAAGGACTCCTTTATGCGTTACATTTTATTTTCATTCGAATAATCAGATAAATCAGTACAAATGCAGGTTTTAAAATTTGGAGGCACATCGGTTGCCAATGCAGAAAACATAAATAAAGTAGTTGCGATCGTAAAAGAGAAAATTAAAAATGATACAACAGTAGTAGTAGTGTCTGCACTCGGTGGTGTTACAGATTTATTGCTGAATGCAGCTTCATTGGCAGCTGATGGTAATGAATCGTATAAAGAGAAATTAGCAACAGTTGAGCAACGACATCTTGAAGCAGTAAAGGAATTAATACCAGTAGCACAGCAAAGTCAATTATTAAGTTTGGTAAAAAAATCCTGCAATGAGATTGAAGATATTTGCAACGGCATTTTCTTGTTGCGTGAGTTAACGCCACGATCAAAAGACCGAATTGGCAGCTATGGCGAATGGCTTTCTTCGCAAATTATTACTGCTAAATTCAAATCAGATGGCATTGCAGCGATCTGGAAAGATGCAAGAGAATTAATTACAACTAACTCCGGTTTTACATCCGCCGAAGTGGATTTTGCAACAAGCGATAAGAAAATAAAAGATTGGTTAGCTACTGAAACATCTTCATTATTTATTTTGCCAGGTTTTATAGCGGCTGATAAAAATGGTATCACTACAACATTGGGTAGAGGCGGCTCTGATTATACTGCGGCCATTCTGGCATCAGGACTAAACGCAAAACTGCTTGAAATATGGACAGATGTTAGTGGTATGATGACAGCAGACCCACGGTTGACCAGCAATGCTAAAATCATTCCGAGTATTTCTTACCAGGAAGCGATGGAGTTATCACATTTTGGTGCGAAAGTAATTTACCCGCCAACTATTCAACCAGTAATGAGCAAAGGAATACCGGTTTGGATAAAAAACACTTTTGCTCCTGCTGACGAAGGCACCCTGATCGAATCAGCAGCAGGAAAGAACGGGAACATAGTTCGTGGAATTTCAAGCATTAATAATATAGCATTGATAAGTTTGGAAGGAAGTGGCATGGTTGGTATTCCCGGATTTTCAAAAAGATTGTTTGAAGCATTAAGCAATGAAAAAATAAATGTGATACTCATTACACAAAGTTCGTCAGAGCACTCCATTTGTGTCGGTATTGATTCGGGGTCAGTAAAAAAAGCAAAACAGGCAGTAGACACTGCATTTGCAAATGAAATTGAATTACAGAAAGTAGAGCCGCTGAAAATAGAAGACGAATTATCCATTGTAGCATTGGTAGGGGAGAGTATGAAAAATCATACAGGTGTAAGCGGACGTATGTTCAGTGCTATGGGAAGAAACGGCGTTAACATCCGTGCAATAGCACAAGGTTCTTCAGAAAAAAATATTTCTGCTGTTATTTCTACCAAAGATGTACGTAAAGCCATCAACGTTTTGCATGAAGAGTTTTTTGAAACTACTTATAAGCAGGTAAATTTATTTATTACCGGTTCTGGTAATGTTGGGGCAAAGCTGCTAGGGCAAGTAAATCAGCAGGCTAAATTTTTGCAGGAGCAGATGCATTTGCAGCTACGGGTAGTTGGATTGAGCAATAGTCGTAAAATGCTGATTGATGAGGAAGGAATTGATCTAAATAATTGGAAAGAAAAATTGGATGGTGGAGTGCAAGCTAATCTGCAAAAATTTGTGGAGGAGATCATAAGCCGCAACCTGCGCAATTCTATTTTTGTAGACGTAACGGCCAATGATACTGTAGCAAATGTGTACGACCAGTTATTGCAAAAAAGCATTTCTGTTGTTGCTTGTAATAAAGTGGCCGCTTCATCAGTATACAGCAATTATAGAAAATTGAAAGACCTGGCAAGAGAATTTAACAGCCGCTATTTATTTGAAACAAATGTAGGTGCTGGTTTGCCGGTGATTGCCACCCTAAATGACTTGGTGCACAGTGGTGACAAAGTGCATAAGATGCAGGCTGTATTAAGCGGTACTTTGAACTTTGTATTTAATAATTATGATGGCACCCGAAAATTTGCTGATGTGGTAAAACAGGCACAGGATGAAGGTTATACCGAACCCGACCCACGACTAGATTTAAGTGGAACAGATGTGATGAGAAAAATTATGATATTAGTCAGGGAGGCCGGAGAAAAAATTGAAATGGATGAAATTGGCAATAATTCATTTATGCCTGCCAGTTGTATGCAGGGAACAGTGGAAGATTTTTATAGGGAGATGGCAAAAAAGGAATCACATTTCAAACAGTTGGCAGATAAAGCAACAGAAGCTGGTTGTAAATTAAAGTTTGTAGCCTCCTTTGAAAATGGAAAGGCTTCTGTTGGCTTGCAACACATTGATCCAAAGCATGACCTCTATCATTTATACGGAAAGGATAATGTTGTTTTATTTTATACTGATCGTTATAAGGAACAACCGTTGGTTGTAAAAGGAGCAGGTGCAGGTGCAGAAGTTACGGCAAGTGGTGTATTTGCAGATATAATACGAGCCAGTAAATAAAAAAAATGAAAAAAGTTATTATAAAATCTCCGGGTACAGTCGCCAATCTTGTTTGTGGCTTTGATATACTTGGTTTAGCACTGAAGGAACCGAATGATATCATGGAGCTTATGTTGCTGGATGAACCAAAAGTTATAATTCATAACAGAGATGAATTTGGCTTGCCAACAGCAGCAGAAAAAAATGTAGCAGGTGTCGTGTTGTTATCTATCATGGAAAAAATAGGTAGTAATTTCGGCTTTGAAGTAACTATTGAAAAACATATCAAGCCCGGAAGTGGCATTGGCTCCAGTGCGGCCAGTGCTGCTGGTGCGGCAGTTGCTGCTAATCATTTGCTTGGAAATATTTTTTCAACAGATGAAGTAGTACAGTTTGCGATGAATGGAGAAAAGCTGGCATCCGGTGTAAAACATGCGGATAATATTGCTCCCTGTATTTTAGGCGGAGTTACATTGATCCGATCCATACATCCGCTGGATATTGTTACTATTCCTTCGCCAGATCTATTTGTTACTGTGGTGCATCCTCAAATAGAAGTACGAACTTCTGATGCAAGGCAAATTTTAAAGCAACAGGTTTTATTAAAAGATGCTATCCGCCAATGGGGAAATATCGCCGGATTGGTTACAGGCTTTATGAAAAATGACCTGGATCTGATTGGCCGTTCGCTGGAAGATGTGATAATAGAACCTGTTCGCAGTATTCTTATCCCGGGATTTACTGAAGTAAAGAAAAATTGCAAAGAAGCCGGTGCATTAGGCGGGGGCATCTCCGGTTCCGGACCATCTGTATTTATGCTGAGTAAAGATGAAGCAACTGCAAAGACGGTTGAATCGGTGATGAAAGATGTTTATACAAGAATTGGAATCGATTTCAATACATATGTAACGACGATTAATAAAAAGGGAGTAGAAGTGGCCTCCCAAATCCCACCGAAGGAGGGGCTTTAGAACCCTAAAGCATTGAAATTATTTAAAAATAATTATTAACAACAAAACTATTTTCCCCTTTAGGGGACAGGGGCATGAAGTACTACAGCACAAATAAGCAATCACCAATAGTTGATTTTAAAGAAGCGACTATTCAAGGGCAGGCTCCGGATAAAGGATTGTATTTTCCGGAAACAATTCCGCAGGTTGAAAAAGGTTTAATAGAAAACATAGATAGCATTTCCAATGAAGAAATTGCCTTTCGTGTGATCAAACCTTATGTTGGCGATACAATAACGGATGAAAACCTTTTTCAAATTGTATTTGAAACGGCGAATTTTCCAATTCCGTTGGTGGAAGTAAATGATACTATTTCATCGCTTGAATTATTTCATGGCCCTACATTAGCATTTAAAGATATTGGTGCAAGGTTCATGAGCAGATGTTTGGGGCATTTTGTTAAGGACGATTCAAGAACCGTAACAGTACTTGTTGCCACTTCCGGCGATACTGGCGGAGCTGTTGCCAACGGATTTTATGATGTGGAAGGAGTGGAGGTTGTTATTCTTTATCCTTCCGGAAAAGTGAGTCCTGTACAGGAAAAACAGCTCACTACATTAGGTAAAAATATTAAAGCAGTTGAAGTAGAAGGAACATTTGATGATTGCCAGCAAATGGTAAAGCAAGCGTTTACTGATAAGGATATTACTGATAAACTATTTCTTACATCTGCTAATTCCATTAACGTAGCAAGATGGCTGCCGCAACAGTTTTATTATTTCTTTGCATATAAGCAATGGTCTGATAAAAATAATCCTCCGGTTTTCTCAGTACCAAGCGGCAACTTTGGAAATATCTGTGCAGGAATTTTGGCTATGCAATCTGGGTTGCCGGTCAATCATTTTATTGCAGCCTGCAATGCGAATGATATTGTAACCGGATATTTACAAACAGAACAACTCCAACCAAAACAAGCAATCGCTACTTTAAGTAATGCAATGGATGTAGGCAATCCAAGCAACTTCATTCGGATATTAGAGATATTTCAACATCAGTTTCCTGCATTGAAATCTAAACTTTCTTCATATAGCATCAACGATACAGAAACAATCGCAATCATAAAAGAAGTTTATCAAAAAGATAATTATATATTAGACCCACATGGCGCAGTTGGGTATTTGGCATTGCAGCGTTATTTAAAAGATAATGCGGGTCAAAAAGGAATACTGCTTGAAACAGCTCATCCTGTAAAGTTTCCGGGTGCGGTGGAAAATTGTATTGGAAGATCAATTAATATACCTGCCTCAGTTCAATCTATTATGAGTAAGGAAAAACATTCAATACAAATGAAAGCTGATTATCAGCAATTCAAAGAATATTTGATGAGATAGGTTTTTTGAACCACAGAGGCAGGGTGGCACAGTGGTTCACAGGAAATTTGCACCGTGTTTCTCTGTGTCTTTGTGTCTCCGTGGTTCAAACTTATATTTGCGCATTAGAATCTGTATGCAAAACATTGAACCTTTTTATAACTGGCGTCATATTTATATAAGTGAGGAGGATGAACGTTCGCCTTTTAGCGGAAGAACCTATTCAGAATTTGAATTTTCCCAAACAGTATATAATTATTACATACATCCGCAATGGGATGATTTTGGCAGTCGTACTTTATACCTGAAAGTGTTGATTGCAGATTACGATGAAAAATATGCTGTTTTGGAAATGATCGGCGAATGGAATGATGCCATTGAAAACGACATCATGGAATTGAAAAGAGAAGTGCTGGAAAAATTTATGTTGGAAGGGATTTATAAATTTATCCTCATCGGCGAGAATGTACTCAATTTCCACAGCGATGGTAAGGATTATTATGAAGAGCTCTATGAAGAAGTGACAGATGAGAACGGGTGGGTAGTTTGTTTAAACATGCCCGAGCAAACACAATACGACTTTAAACATGCCCGGTTGAACCGGTATGTAGAGCTAATGGAGTTAGATAATTGGAGAACTTATAAGCCCTATCATTTGTTTAAAAAGATTGATGGTGAATTAATGGCAAGATTGGGTAATTGATTCTTATTGACAATGCTATTATAATGTAAAACTTTTGTCAGTTTTTGGCGTTCGGGTAGTATTTTTGCCGAAACCTGATTTCTTCCCTTAAGATTGATATATATATGAAATGGTCTGAACTGTTTACTTCTTCGATTGGCAAAAAGTGGGTAATGGCGTTGACGGGTTTGTTTTTGATAATTTTTTTAATTGTACATGCTGGTATCAATGCCTGTATCTGGGCAAATGATGGCGGTGTGATGTTCAATAAGGCCGCTCATTTTATGGGCAGTACGGTGGTCATCCGTATTGCAGAAATTGGTCTTTTTCTTGGTATTTTTCTTCACATCATCCAGGGCCTTATGCTGGAATTTCAAAATCGCAGCAAAAGAAAAAAAGGTTATGCGGTGCCAATGGGCAATAAAGGCAGCAAATGGTATAGCCGTAGTATGGGGCTATTAGGAACCATCCTTTTATTATTCTTCATTTTGCATTGGTGGCATTTTTGGGTGCCTGCCCGTTTCATCGGCCATCCTGAATTAACTGAACTAGAAATTAACGGTGTGCACATGCACAACATGTATAATCTTATGCAATATACTTTCCAGGAATTGTGGGTGGTGATTGCGTATGTAATTGCTTGTATCTCGCTATGCTGGCATTTGATTCATGGTTTTCAAAGTGCATTCCGAACAGTAGGAGTGAGTAATGCAAAATATAATAGCCTGATCCAAAATGTAGGTGTTGGTTATTCCATTATTATCTCATTGGCTTTTGCAATGATGCCGGTGAGTATGTATTTGGGATGGGTGTAGGGAGAGAGTCTGTAGTCTATAGTCATGAGTCAGACCCCGAGGAGTTCAATAATTGTTGAGTAGAGAACAGAAATATGAAGAGTGCGACGCAACGAAGATGCTCAGGGAACTGAAGTTGGCAACATAAAAGGAATCATTCAAATCATTTATATCAAAGTAATTAGAGGTATATGTTGGATTCAAAAATTCCCGCAGGTAAGTTAGAAGAAAAATGGGTGGACTATAAAGGCCATTGCAAATTGGTGAACCCGGCTAACAAACGCAAATTAGAGATCATTATCGTGGGTACTGGTTTGGCAGGTGCTTCGGCAGCGGCTTCATTGGGAGAACTGGGCTATAAAGTAAAAGCATTTTGTTTCCAGGATTCCCCACGAAGAGCTCACTCTATTGCTGCACAGGGTGGTATTAATGCCGCCAAAAATTATCAGAATGATGGTGATTCTGTTTTCCGCTTGTTTTATGACACCGTGAAAGGAGGTGACTACCGTGCTAGAGAAGCGAATGTGCATCGCCTGGCGGAAGTGAGTGTCAATATCATTGATCAGTGTGTGGCACAGGGTGTTCCGTTTGCAAGAGAATATGGTGGATTATTGAATAACCGTTCATTCGGTGGCACACAGGTAAAAAGAACTTTTTATGCGGCGGGTCAAACTGGTCAGCAATTATTGATTGGTGCTTACCAAGCATTAGAAAGACAAGTGGCGTTGGGAAATGTTACTATGTACAGTCGCCATGAAATGCTGGATGTAGTAATGGTGGAAGGAAAGGCGAGAGGAATCATTGCCCGCAATTTGGTGAATGGTGAATTAGAAAGACATTTCGGTCATGCAGTGTTGTTGTGCACTGGTGGCTACGGTAATGTATTTTATTTGTCAACTAATGCCATGGGCAGTAATGTAACGGCTGCATGGAAAGCACATAAAAAAGGAGCCACTTTTGCGAATCCTTGCTTTACACAAATTCACCCAACTTGCATTCCGGTTAGTGGCGACCATCAGTCGAAATTAACATTGATGTCGGAGTCATTAAGAAATGACGGACGTATCTGGGTGCCGAAGAAAAAAGATGATACCCGCAAAGCCAAC
>CAZXMP010000125.1:0-11474 GCA_964641575.1 uncultured Chitinophaga sp.
ATTGTTACGGAGGAATGGGGACATTTCAGATTGGTATTGGCAGAACTACACAAAAGAGGATTGAAACTCGGCAAGCAAAGAAAAGATGAATATGTAAACGCTTTGATTGCCTTTCAAAAAAAGGGTGGACACATTGACGATCGCTTTTTAGACCAGATGCTAAGCATGGCGTTAATAGAAGCCCGGAGCTGTGAACGTTTTAAACGTTTAAGCGAAGGATTGAATGATCCTTATATGCAAAAATTCTATCGCCGCTTTATGGAAAGCGAAGCCGGGCATTATACCTTGTTCATTGATCTGTCGGAAACCTATGTTGATAAAGAAAAAGTAAGACAACGCTGGGAAGAGTGGCTACAATACGAGGCGGAGATTATTCAACAACTTACGGTGAGGGGTGATAGGATACATTAAGAGCCTCCCTGCCCTCCGAAGGAGGGTTCTTAGTTTCCGATTGTACAATGGCTCTTATTGTTCACGCAACTCGCTATAACTAATTCAAGAACTAATCCTTTTTCTTTAGCTTTTCATCCATTTCGTTTGGGCCATATAGTCGACCAAAAAACACATCAAGACCAAACTTTCTTCTGATATATTCGGCAAATACAATTCCTGCTATCCCTCCTATCACAATTGATATTATAGACAAATCCTTAGTAATTCCAAAACCAATTGTTACGCAGATAATAAACGGGCATAAGAAAGCTTGCAGCCAAAAAATGATAGTAACTAACCACATAGTCTACGTTTTTAAAAAATAATCCAACTCTGCTTGTAAATTAAGAAAAGGAAATTTTTGCTGCAGCTCTTTTGTTTTCTCAAAATGAGAAAGTAAAAATTGCTGGTGTGCTTTTGTTGCAGGTTGAAATGCTTTGTGTTTTCTTGCAATAACAATTTTCTTTACTTCCTGCATTAGTTGTTTTGATTCATCATCAATACAGAACTCTGCAAATTTATCCAGCACAAATTCTGTAGCCGGGTAATTAGGGTGCACTAAGTCAATATCATAAAAGCGATAATCCCGCAATACATCAATTACTAACTCATACGCCGGAAAATAAAATGCTGATTCTAACTTATTGACAATGTAATGAACCGACTCAATCAATCTTGCTTTACTGCGATTGTTCTCTACTACACCATCCCGTATATGCCTTACAGGACTTATCGTAAATAGAAATTTAAGTTTTGGATTAAATGCTTTTAATTGCTTCAAACAATCCTCCAACATTACTTTTATATCGTCTGTCTCCAGCATTTCCTTTGTAAACCAATTGGCAGGTGCCCTGTGGCAGTTAGCTACTGTATTCCCAATTGTTTCAGAAGCTGTATCAGCTATATTACATAATTTATAAGTGTAAGATGAGCCCAGTGTAATTATTAACCAATTTGCTTCTTTCAAAAACTCATGAGCTTTCTGTTGAGATTGATTGATAATCGCAACAGCATCATCTGCATTTATATTTGAAAACCTGGAATGATGCTGCCAGCTATTCCATACTTCATTCAGTTGAAAAAGATCTGCTTTTGTGTATTGTTTGTTCTGGATATAGGAACGAAGACTTTTGCAAACACTGTCCGGTCCAAATAAAATACCATTGGGATTTTGTAGGACTGGGTACTTTAATTCGTGTAACGCATTCCCGATATGTTCTGTAAAACAAGAGCCGATCAATAAAATATTGTCTTTATAGCCGATAGGCTGCGATAGTTTTTTAATATCAATGTTCACCATCAAATCCATAATCACTATATAAAAAGTTTACCTGCCAGAGCCAGGCTTTTATTTAATGCCTCTTCATTTAAATCGGTAATTAAATTTCGCTCCTTAAAATAAGGTATCATCAATTCAGTATCCATATTGCCTACCAACTCATCATCTGCCATGGGGCAACCGCCAATTCCTTTCAACGCTCCATCAAATCTTTTACAACCAGCCTTTACTGCTGCCGACAATTTTTCCTTCCAGTTATCAGGCGTTGAATGTAAATGAACCCCTATTTCAGTACCCGGTAATGATTCAACCAAGAAACTGGTCATGTCATACACTTGCTCCGGAGTTGCTACACCCACTGTATCAGCCAAAGAAATAATTCCAATATCCATGGCTACTAACTGGTTCACCCATTCAAAAACAATTTCTTCATCATACGCATCGCCATAAGGATTGCCAAATCCCATTGACATATAAACCACTAATTGTTTTCCTGTTTTTATACAAAGATTTTGTATCTCCTCCACCCTATTTAGTGATTCACTAATAGATGAATTAGTATTTCGTTGCTGAAAAGTTTCAGATACAGAGAAAGGAAACCCGAGATAGGTTATTTCATCAAAAATACTGGCTTCTTCCGCACCCCGCATGTTGGCGACAATGGCCAGTAGTTTTGTACTCCCGGCTCCTAACTCAAGACTCCTGACTACTTCACTCGTATCCGCCATTTGAGGGATTGCTTTCGGGGAAACAAAGCTTCCGAAATCGATTGTATCAAATCCTACTTTCAACAGCGAGTTGATGTATTCAACTTTCTTTTCCGTAGGAATGAATGCTTTCCAGCCCTGCATAGCATCCCGGGGACATTCGATGAGTTTGATATGTTGTTGATCCTGGTTCATTGATTTTCAAAGCAAATTTAGGGCGGTCTGTCCTTTGTTGTGTAAGCAATAAATAAGTTCGAAAAAGTCATTTTGCAATTTCTGCAACTCCGGGTTATGCTACTGCAAAATTCAATTAGTAATGCGGGATACACAAAATTAAGTTTGAGTTGCTATTTCATAGAAAGAATAACAATCAACCAAACTAAAAATTATGAAAAAGTCACATAACTCATCTTGCTACATATTAATTTGCCTGGGTATGGTTTTCAGCCTTTGTTCCTGCTGGCCTGGAGGTGCCATTACCAATCCATATATTATAGCGGAATCAAGGCAAAAAGAAAACTTCTATTATGTCCCTTCTACACCCAATACTCCGTTACATTCCAAAAAGAATGATATAAGCTTCTCTATTTTGTCAGCATCTCATTCAAAATATTCGGGTGCTGATTTACAGGCATCCTATATGCCCGGAAAGCATGTGGGAATTATGGCCAGTTATTCGTTTGCCAATGACTTTGCAAAATACAATCGATTTGAGTTGGGCTCCGGTTTTGTAACAGACCTCTCTGACAACTGGCATTTTGAGGCCTATGCAGGATTTGGAAAAGGGAAAATTTCTAATACCCACTCTACGGGCACCTCCAATATAAATCTCACACACTTTTTTATTCAACCGGCTGTTGCTTTAAATACGGAGAACAAAAACATTCAATTTGCCATTGTATCAAAGTTTGCCGGCGTCAACTTCACTGTAAAAGACACTTTATTTAATACGGACCGTGAACCTTTCAGTACCAGCCAGATAAAAAGTTTGTATGACCAGCCATTTCATATTATGTGGGAACCCGGTTTTGTATTTCGGGCTGGTTGGAAAAATTTTCAATTTCATACCGGGTATTCCTTTTCCGCTGATCTATCAAATCCAAACCTGCATAAAGCAAATGGTAATTTTTCTTTAGGTATTTCATTGCGAATTAATACGCAGAAAAATAATTAAGCATTTCATTATTCGTTATGCCGGCAATTTAAAATATCTATAATCTTAAAATTAAACAGCATGAAAAAAGAAGTCACCTACCTAACTCGTTTGATAATATTACCAGCCATTATATTAATTAGCAGTTGTAAAAAGACCGCTACCCCTATGACAAGTATCCAGGTAAAAGATGCTATAACCAGTTCGATGGTAAATGGGGCTGTTGTGGGTCTCCACCGCTGTACCATTTTCGAAGCTTTATGCGGACTTATTGCTTACAGATCCAATACCACTGGCAATGACGGCAGTTGCAGCTTCAATCAGCAAGATTATGATCAAACAAAATCAATAACAGTTAGCAAAAATGGCTATTGGTCAGTATTTGAACCAAAAACTCGTTTTATTAATTTTTATCCTGATGGGTGGCTACGGCTTCGGATAATAAAAGGTTCAAATTATCCACCAAGTTCAGTATTGAAGCTGGTTGTTAATTATGTTCCTGATCATAAATCTAATGCCTTGTTGGTTAATACTGCTGCAGACAGTACAATTTTATTACGTTGTTACGGAGGAGCATCAAACAGGATTGACTGGTTTGTAGAAACAACAACACCATTTACCCAACATAACAATGGTTCATTTCTACAAAACATAACCAGACAGGATACAGTGACCGCTATTCTTAATTATTAAAGCAAGTAAGGTGAATAAAAACTTATCCCCGCTGCTTCATCGCTTCATACAAAATAATACCTGTGGCAACTGATACATTCAAGCTTTCAAAATCCCCTACCATGGGGATTTTTATTTTCTCAAACCATAAACCTTTTCCCGCATTGCATTAAAAAAGCGGTTTCGATCTTTTTCCCCTGTACCGCTTATTAATGTAGAGCGACTCTTTAATATTTCAAACCCTTCAAAAACACTTTCATTGAACCGGGGGTCTTTGGTCATAATAAAACTAAAAACGTTGTAAGGAATAAATGCAAGCTTCACATTATCCAATTCAGTAAGGATAGTATTACTGCCAATAACTACTTCGTTAATGTATAATTGTACCGATGATTTGTGCAACACTTCACTATCACCCGGCATAAATTTTACTCCCTTTTCTGCTTGTAATTTAAGATGCTCTAAGGTTGCGTCAAATGAATCAATAACGGATTCAACATCTTTGGTATTTTTAAACTGACCCGATTCCTTATAAAAATTAATCTGGCTTATAGTACTATTGATGCTTTCCTGGTTCCAGAGTTCTACGCAGGGAATTTGGTTATATTCAGCAATTATCTGGCGGCCCAGTTTAAAGGTCTCCTCAAAATCAAACTCTGCTAGAGAAAAAGTTTTATCAGCGTAAGCAGCTTCCTTATTGATAGTTTTCGCCCAGAAAAAAGTCTTAAAGGCTGCCAATTCTCTTGAAAGATAAAATTGCCAGATAGGCATGTCCTTACAGATATATAAAATCTGTTTATTCCGAAAGCTGTTGAAATATTTTACTTGCATCAATATGCTGCGTAACTGTTCGGTAAATGGCAGGTCTTTTCTATTAAGATCTGGTGAACGGAATACAACGGTATCACTTTGCAATTGCAATAACTGGTCAAGTGAAAGATGGTAATGCTCACAAATTTTTTTTAGTTCTAAAAGGCTGATTGGCTTTTCGCCTCTGATTCTCCGGTATACACTATCAGCACTTAAATCAAGCAAATCGCACAACTCGTCCACCATAGAAAGATGTGGCGGCAGGCTAGTTTTGAGGTAACTGAAAAGTTCCTGTTGCAGTAGGTTGGCTTCCATTGTAAAAGAAAATTACGGAAAATCCGTAAAACCAATAAATAGTCTACTATTTTCTGCTGATTTTATTAAAGATAAATCATACAGCACGGGTATCCGGTTATAGTGAGAGACTCCACATTTCAAATGCTGAAAAACTGCCAATTGATAAAACACAACCGCCAATTTCCGTTATGTACCGCTTTATTAGCTTGATATGTTTGTTTTGATAAAACAAAACAGGGGATGCCGAAAACCTTAAACAGAGTAGGCTAATTATTAATTATTGAACAATGAAAAAGCTATCAATCAAAATTCTTTCACTGGCTGTAATAGCCGCAAGTTTGATTTTTACTTCCTGTAAAAAAGAAGTAGGCCCGCAAGGCGAACCAGGTGTGGATGGCAATGCAAATGTTATACAAATTAGTTTCGGCAGCAAGACAATTACCTCTGGGGGATTTATTGAGTTGACATTGCCCGGCATTACAAAAGAAATTGCAGAAAAAAGTATGATTTTAACTTATGGCCAAAATGGAGGATTGTGGTATCAGCTACCGGGTTTCGGTTTAAATGGAACGAGGGAGTTCAGGACATATTTTGAAGCTTCTGATCCCAACAGTTTATTAACCATCCGCATGATAACTACGGGCGCAGGCTCAGAAACATTTTCAGCCATTCGTGTAATAGTAATTCCCGCAAACAATCTTGTAAACGGAAGACTTTCTCAGCCTCCTTACGACATCAACAATTACGAGTCAGTAAGAAGTTATTTCAACTTACCTAAATAAAAAACAAACAGGGATTGCCGAAAACCTGGGAGAGAGTAGGCAAAATAAACATGCTATTAAAAATGAAAAAGACATATTTCATAGTACTAATTTTCCTCCTAACTGGTGGTAGAGTTATATCTCAGGTGTGCTATGATTACAGTGCCGTAAACTGTAATCCCAGCAATAAATCTATTGAAGAAAAATCTTTTAAACAAACACATGGAAAAATTTATCATGCAGAGACATCTATAAAAACAATAACATTTTTTGGGCCTATTCAACATCCTGGAAATAGCGGATATCCAAACACAGTACTGAATCTCTTATATCGAGACCCCGATGGGAATGGAATAAAATCTAAAATAATGATTGCGTTGAAAAGAGTTCACAAAAGTACAGGCCAAGTTGAGGAACTGGAGTCATTTAACTCTAACAATTCTGATTATGGCTTACCCGGTGATATAAAAAAAGGTAGCGTTCAAATATTGGAAAAAGTTGATCTTGCAAAATATTATTACTATGTTCAAATAACTATGCAAAGAAGCACAAATACTTTGACTCCCGAAGTATTTGGATACTCCTTATGTCACACATTGTAATAATTTAATAAATAAAAGAGAATATACTGTATAAAAACATTATTACAGTAAAATTAAAAAAGTATTTAGATCCTGCGCTGCCTCCCCACCTCATACAAAATAATTCCTGTGGCAACGGATACATTTAAACTTTCAAAATCCCCTACCATGGGGATTTTTATTTTCTCATCACATATTTTCATTAATGCAGGATATATACCATTGTCCTCGCTACCCATCACAATTGCACAGGGTTCTTTAAAATCAACATCAGCAATATTCTTTTCTGCTTTCATTTCTGTAGCGAAAACTTTTATACCATTCAGATGCAATTCATCAACTGCTTTCATCAAACTGTTAACACGGCAAACAGCAATCTGTTCTAATGCACCAGCTGATGTCATTATTGCATCTTCATTCAATGCGCCTACTCCTTTCTCCGGGATAATAATAGCATGCACACCAGTACAATAAGCAGTACGGGCAATTCCACCAATATTTCTAATATCAGTAATGCCATCAAGAATTAAAAACAAGGGAGCTTCACCACTTTCGGTCACCAGGGAGATCACATCCTGCAAATTCTGGTATTGCACTTTGGCTATTTGTGCCACACAGCCTTCATGGTCACTAATATTGAACCCATTCAATTTTGCAACGGGTACATAGTTAATCGGCACTCCATTTTGTGAAGCCAATCTTTTCAACTCACTAATATCTTCACCCTGGGCTTTTGCATCAAGATAAACCCTGTCTAATTGTTGTCCGGATTGTAATGCTTTGATTACTGCGGAACGGCCGATTACCAGTGAATTCTTTTTGGGACGTTGTTGATGTTGTCTGAAATTTCTCACTTATCAAAATTAATGGTTTGCTATCGAAGCGTAAGAGACAGGAACAATAAACCCTGAATGATTTTTTCAACCATTCAGGGTCTTTCTTAAGCCCCTCCTTCGGTGGGGTTTGGGGAGGCTGTTTTTATTTCAATCCAAATGCTTTTTTCACCTTTCCTACATAATCCAATTTCTCCCAGGTAAACAATTCTACTTTCTTCGTTACCTTCTTTCCGTCCGGAGAGACAAATGTTTTTTCTACTACCGCTGGCGTACGACCCATGTGGCCATAAGCTGCCGTTTCGCTGTAGATTGGATTACGCAATTTTAACCGCTGCTCAATAAAGTAAGGACGCATATCAAATACAGCTTCAACAATTTTACTTATTTGGCCATCCGTTAATTCAACTTTTGCAGTGCCATATGTATTTACATTGATGCTGGTAGGTTGAGCAACACCAATAGCATAAGAAACTTGTACTAAAATTTCATCAGCCACACCTGCTGCTACAAGGTTCTTAGCAATATGTCTTGTGGCATAAGCTGCGGAACGGTCAACCTTTGAAGGGTCTTTACCACTGAATGCCCCACCACCGTGTGCACCTTTACCACCATACGTATCAACGATGATCTTACGACCAGTTAATCCTGTGTCACCATGTGGCCCACCAATTACAAACTTACCGGTAGGGTTAACGTGGTATTTAATATCCGTATTAAAAAGCTTAGCATATTTTTTATACTTCGCTTTTATTCTTGGTATCAGAATATTGATCACATCACTTTTAATTTTAGCCAGCATTTTTGCTTCGCTGTCAAAATCATCATGTTGAGTAGATATTACAATCGCATCAATGCGAACTGGCTGGTTATTATCATCATACTCCAATGTTACCTGGCTCTTTGCATCAGGACGCAGGTAAGGCATTTTTGAATTCTTTTCTCTGCGAATAGCAGCTAATTCGATCAACAGGTTATGAGCAAGATCCAATGCCAAAGGCATATAATGTTCTGTTTCGTTAGTTGCATAACCAAACATCATTCCCTGGTCGCCGGCACCTTGTTCTTCTTTTTTCTTTTTGTCGACACCTTGGTTAATATCAGCAGACTGTTCATGTATTGCAGATAACACACCACAACTGCTTGCTTCAAACATATATTCACTCTTTGTGTACCCGATCTTACGGATAACACCACGGGCAATCTCCTGCACATCTAAATATGCTTTAGATTTTACCTCCCCAGCTAATACTACCTGCCCTGTTGTTACTAATGTTTCGCAAGCAACTTTTGATTGTGCATCAAAAGCAAGAAAATTATCGATTAGGGCATCAGAAATTTGATCAGCTACTTTATCCGGGTGTCCTTCGCTTACAGATTCTGATGTAAATAAATACGGCATGTTTTAAATTTTGAGGTGCAAAGATAAGGGGCAATGTATAATGAAAAAAGCCCACCCTTCTTAATTGGTGGACTTTTAAACATATCTTGATAACTAAATCCTTAATTCTAAAGTTTTGAATAGATAAGGCGAAGCTTCATTTTTTGAGTGGGATGATTTCCGCCTCCTAATCTAATTCTTCCTTTTATAGCTGCCGGATTTACAGACACAGTGGTAAGCACATTACTTCCCGGAGGTATACCAAACTGAAGAGGATATCTAAATGCAGGAAAGAGTCGTAAATCATACACCGGTAAAGTACCGGTCAGCACATGTTGCACATATCTTGAAATATTAAAACGCCAAATCCTTATTCTATTTCCTAATGGATCGGTTCCAATAACAGGTACTACGCCAAACTGCGACAGGTTAAATGCCCCATTATTAGGATCGAATGTAAAATCGTAAGGAACTGTTCTGAATTTTATTGGATCTGTAATGGTTGGGTCAATTGCATCAATGAATAGAAAATCCGGGGAACGAAACGTACTGTCGCTTATATCATAAATCTGCTCCATCACCAATTCTGCACGATGTATTACCCTATTATTAATAGCTCCTAAACCTGGGAATTTAACCGTGGTAAAAAATCCAGGGGTGTTTTGCAAATAAACGATCTGATCTTCAGCAAGACCATTGTTCAATGAAGCATCAGCTGGAGTACCTGCATAGTTGCGTATAGCATAATTAGCACTTGCAGATAATGAACCGAAAGTAAAATAAGCAACCGTTGTATCTATATTAGGTAACGAATTTGCATACTTGTAATAGATCGCTAATTTAGTGTTAGGCCCCGGAAGGTTAAAGCCCATTAAAGCATTTCCACCTGCAACTGATTTTATGGCAAATCCTTTAACCTTGCTATTAAATACAGAATCATTAGCGTAGGCACCGGTGATAGTTGAATCGTACATCAATAGTCTTTGTCCAAAACTATCATTAAGCCTGATCCTAAGCTGGTTTGTTGTTGTGTCGCCTCCAAATGCTTTTACAGAATCTTTTAACATGGCCGGTGTAAATGTCCGGCTGCCGAGAGGAGAGCCAAGAAATGTGGTGAAGTTATTTCTGCGCAACAGAAAAACAGAATCATACCTGAAACCTGAATTGGCAGGTGATTGATCCATTTCCTGTACCGTGATAGTTTGAGGAGCCAGCGTATCACCATAGGTTTCCACATAATCAAGTATTAATACCACAGAGTCAATAAACAAACTATCAGGATGTGGTTTATTTCTAAATGCGTATGGAAAGTTAGATGGCTTTAACTGTAAGAAGATTTGTGCTTCACTGGCCCCAAAGAATGGATCGTTGGTTATTTTTCCAAGAAAAAATTCATCAAAAAAGCCAGTGATATTATTGCCCAGCCTTGTTGAATCATTAACAATTGAAAATGTGTCATTATAAGTCTGCACATCTATCAATGTATCAAATGTAGTAATATTATCAACCGGCGGAATAAGTCCTCCGCCCAAATCTGTAGATTCATTTATCTTTTTGCAAGCGGAAAATACAATAGCAATCGTTGTTACGATTGCTATAAAAGAAAGTGCAAGATGTCTGTTCTTCACAAAGTAAATTTATATCGGGTTAGTGATTTTTTATTTGCTCGCAAGGTCGCTATACAGTTGTAAATAGTCTGTTAAATCTCCTTCGGGGTTAAAGAGCAATGTTTTCTTACCTCTTACCTTAGAGAATTCATCTGTTAGCTTCTTTTCAATTTTTTCAGCTCCAAAAGTTATTGCATCAGCAAAAGTGGCACCGCCCCGCAGCATCGCTGTATTATTTGCATCCTTGTAAACTTCCAAATCCTTTTCTTTTAACGAAGCATGAATGAGTGCCTTTTTTACGAAATCACTACCCAACTTTTCTTTAAATGTGTTTTGCCCAACAGTATAAACAACTTTGCTATGTGCAAATACAGGCTCTTTCTTATATACTGTTTTTAAGTAAAAAGGAATCAATCCTGTCATCCAGCCACTGCAATGAATAATATCCGGAGGCCAGCCAAATTTCTTTACGGTTTCTAATGCCCCTTTACAAAAGAAGATAGTTCGAAGACCATTATCACTATACCACTTATCTTCTTCGTCGTTAAACACAAATTTGCGTTTAAACAAATCTTCATTGTCTAAAAAGTAAACCTGCAATCTTGCACTTGGCAAAGAAGCCACCTTGATCTGCAATGGCATATCTTCATTATCAACCGATACGTTGATACCAGATAACCGGACTACCTCATGTAGGCGATGGCGACGTTCATTGATAATACCAAAACGGGGCATTATACAGCGAACCTCCAGGTTATTATCGTTGGCTTTAATGGCCAGCTTGTTCACAATCTCAGAAAATTCCGTCAGCTCCAGGTAGGGCGACATCTCGTTAGCTATAAATAAAATTCTTTTCTTTGCTGACATGGGCATCTGTTTAATTTAGCTCCCTTTTGTAAAAGGTGGCAAAGGTAATTAATTTATAGCTAAATAGTTAAGTTTACATTAAACAGAGCATCCA
>CAZXMP010000126.1:0-11361 GCA_964641575.1 uncultured Chitinophaga sp.
GTTACTTTCTTAGCTGGAATTTTTGTTTTGATATGCACAAAATCCGGAACAGCTGCACCAGCTGCCTTTGTAAAATCTATTGGTTCAGCAGCGGCTCCTCCGGCAATATTATCAAAATAACCTGCATAGTTAACCGGCAATTTGCCATCGGATGATTGTACAAAAGCAGTATTTTTTGGAGCGACCTTACTATAGATCCATACACTTCCAACCGCCGAAGCTGCACTTACAAATACGATTAATAAAAGTTGTTTGAGTTTCATAGTTCTTTACACTTTAATGATTGTTAGGTAATGCCGAAGTACAATTATCCAAATCCTGTGCCTCTGCTATACAAAATAACAAACTGTCAGGTAATTGTTCGTTACCAACAGTTTAGTTTAACAAATCTTTACTAAGGCCTTCGTACTTTATGCTGGTAAATTTATTAAGATTTTATGGCATTTGGTAGTAGTGTTTTACAAGTGGGATAAAAAACTAAGAGTGTCAATACCATCCGCATAGTCAGAAATTGAGGGTGATTGGCCATCTCCAAAAAGGATATTTCCTTCACCAACCACAGCTTGCAGTTCAGGAAGGTCTTTCAGGCTGGCGGATAGGCTTGATTGATCTTTAAAAAATTCGTAATTCAACTGACTTATGGGGGAGAATAAAGCTGGCTCTTCAATTAGTAGAATTGAGCCATTTGTCATGTAGTATTTCTTGTTTAACAGATGAATGGCCAGGTTATAATCGAAATTATTTTTATACTTATGGTGGTCGGCCAGGTAACTATATTTTTTAAATGCTTCCAATATTGGAATGAAATCATACTCTTCGGGCACATAAATCTTGGTGACATTTCGGCAACCTAAGCCAAAATATAAGTGAACATCATCTGCCAATTTTTCAAGTTCTGTTGAACTTTCTTTGCCAGTTAGTATGGCAACAGAAGTCCTGTTTTTACGAATGATATTGGGATATTTAGCAAAGTAATATTCAAAGTAGCGGGAGGAGTTATTACTACCCGTTGCTATGTAAGCGTCACAATCTTTCAGTGTTTCTGCAAATTGAATATGGGCGGCTGCTTCTGGTTGCCATTCAATTATTTTTTGTGCAAGATGTTTTATTAAAGTCTGATCCTTAGAAGATGGTTTTATAATGGCCGAATGGCCGCTAATGAAAACACAAAGAAAATCATGAAAACCAACAAGCGGAATATTGCCGGCCATTACAATTCCTATTTTCTTAGGGGCAACACTGTCTTCCGAAAGATCATAGTTTTTAATCCAGTCGTTTAATATTTCAGGCTTTAAAAAGGACTCGGCAATTCGCTGAGCTGATAGATCAATAAATGCCGGAATGAACCAACCGTTTTCATATGAAGCTTTTTCTTTTGCAGCCTTCCATTCTTCGCCATCAGCCAAAATATATTGCCCCAGCCGAACCATTAAATCAATACGATGTTGTAAATTCATTCCAATAAATTATTTTCGCAAAACGACTTAAATTTTTCCCGGTGCAAATTAACGAAGTTGACACCGTAAAAAATTTACTAAAGGCTCACCGGCTCAATAAAAGATACTAATTTGTGCCGGCAAGACTAACACTGAACCCACTAAATAAACAGATATGGCAATTAAGATAACTGATGAATGTATTAACTGCGGGGCTTGCGAGCCCGAATGCCCAAACAATGCTATTTATGAAGGCGGAGTAGAATGGGCCGTAGCCGACGGTACTTCTGTAAAAGGCCCCTTTACGCTATTAGATGGATCTGTTGTAGATGCTGACCAGAAAAATGCACCCGTAGCCGTTGATACTTACTACATAACGCCAAATAAATGCACTGAGTGTCAGGGTTTTCACGAAGAACCACAGTGTGCTGCTGTTTGTCCGGTAGATTGCTGTGTACCAGATGAAATGTACCAGGAAACGGTAGAGCAATTAATGGCTAAAAAGGAATTGATGCACTTGTAATTGGTTAAGGATTTCTGTGCATAATTTTTTGACCTCAAAACTGCCATTTGGCTCATTTTTCGTTTAACTTACAGGTATATCTTTTAGATATGTAGCAGTGAAAGCTGCCTAAGTAGTGGCGGGTGATATTTCCCGTCGTAAAAAGGTGAAGGAGAAACGGCCTTCACCTTTCTTATTTTCCGCAAATTCCAGTGTTATTTCCTTCAGATTGTGATATTTTTTGTTAATGCTGTTTGATTCATTCTGTTTGGGTTGGGCATCTTAATTTTTTCTGCAATATTTGCACTGATTAATCACACACTAATAACATCTATGAAGAAAAACATAGCCCTCGTAACCGGAGGTTTTTCAGGCGAGGCGGTAATATCCTATAAAAGTGCTGTTACTATTGATAACAATCTTGACCGCAACCTTTTCAATATTTATAAGATTGATATAAACCCCCAGGGATGGTACTATGATCTATCCGACGGCAGAAAGCTGGAAGTAGATAAAAATGATTTCTCCCTGCAAATCGATAACCAAAAAGTGGAATTTGATGCTGTGTTTATTGGCATGCACGGCACTCCAGGTGAGGATGGTAAACTGCAAGGTTTTTTCGATACACTAAAAATACCTTACACTGGTTGTAGTGCTGCTACTTCCGCCCTAACTTTTAATAAAAGATATGCTACAGCTATTGCGGGCACTTCAGGAATTGCCGTAGCAAAATCTGTGATCTTGATAAAGGATACTGTTGGAAGTATTGAGGATGTAATCCACAACCTTAAGTTTCCTGTTTTCATTAAACCGAATAATGGTGGATCAAGTATTGGTATGTCGAAAGTAATAAGTCCAACTCATGGACTTGAGGCTGCCATTGACAAAGCATTTAAAGAGGATGACCAGGTGTTGATTGAAGAAATGATTACTGGCAGAGAATTTACCGTCGGTGTTTTTAAATCACAAGGAAATATCATTGTATTACCACTAACAGAAGTAAAGGCGGATGCGGATATGTCCTTCTTTGACTTTGAAGCAAAATACGAGGGCAAATCAACCGAAACAACACCAGCTATTGTAGAGGAAGTAATTGCAGATAAAATAAGGGAAGCAGCTAAGAAAGTATATTCTGTATTTAATTGTAAAGGAATAGTGAGGATTGATTTCATTTATAGTGAAGAAACTGGGCAGCCTTATATGCTCGAAGTAAATACAATACCCGGCCAAAGTGAGGCAAGCATTGTACCCCAACAGGTAAAAGCTATGGGTTGGAGTCTAAAAGAATTTTATACTAAATTGGTACAGGAAGCATTGTAATAAAGTTGAAATTTTAAAATTCAAAAATCACACTGTGTTTAAATTTCTTACACATCGTCCTTTGTGGGTTAATATTTTGGTAGGAATTATTCTTGCTATTGCCATTTTTGCTTTATTCCTGCTTTCTTTAAACTGGCTTACCGGGCATGGAAAAGCTGCCACCGTTCCATCTGTGTCGGGCAAAAATTATGAAGAAGCAAAGAGTATATTAAAGAAAGCTGGCTTTGATGTGGAGATACAGGATTCGGTATATGTTGATACAGCCCGGCCGCTAAGTGTAATCCGGCAAATCCCGGATGCAGACGAAGTGGTTA
This sequence comes from uncultured Chitinophaga sp., assembly GCA_964641575.1. Taxonomy (GTDB): domain Bacteria; phylum Bacteroidota; class Bacteroidia; order Chitinophagales; family Chitinophagaceae; genus JJ008. Next base: position 3,573 of record CAZXMP010000126.1, read on the forward strand.
AATCAAACAGAACTGTTTTCCTTATTATTAGTCGTGCCATTCCGCCTGAAATGGAAATGCCCAACCTGGTTGGATATAGTTTCAGAAATGCCGAAATGGTACTAAGAAATATGGATCTGAAAATCGGAGATACCACTTTCAAACCTGACTTTGCAAAGAATGCAGTGCTGGAGCAATGGTATAATGGCGCACAAATAACGGCAGGTTCCAAAGTAAGGAAAGGAAGTACGATTTCTCTTGTATTGGGAGATGGTGTTGGTAAAAGAGAGTTCGCTGTACCAGTAATAACCGGGATGACTTTTGCCGAAGCCAAAGAATTGTTGGAAGGAGCCGGGCTTGGTATTGGAGCAATCGTGGCTGATGTAAATGTCACAGATACAATTAACGCTTATATCTACAAACAAAATCCTGAAAGATTTGATGATGAAAAAAGAATCTTGCGCATACGTTCCGGCCAATTGATGGATGTATGGTTGCAAAATGATAAACCTGTAAAGGATAGCACCAAAAAAGAACCCGAGTCAATGGATCTTTTACCACTATAAATAAATTTTATGCAGAATATTTCAGTAGAACAATTAAAAGCCCGGATGGATGCCGGCGAAAAATTAAATTTATTTGATTGCCGGGAGCCGCATGAGTATGCAGAGTTTAACATCGGCGCTACTTTAATTCCGTTGGGAAAAATTCAATCTATGCAGATCGATGAATTAGAAGATCTGAAGGAGGAAGAAGTGATCATTCATTGCCGCAGTGGCAACCGAAGTGGACAAGCTTGTTTATTTTTAGATGCAATGGGATTTAAAAATACCTGGAATGTAACTGGTGGCATGTTGGATTGGCAGGAGAAGTTTGGAAGTAAATAGAAGTCCGAAAGACAGTAAAGACCGAAAGTCCGAAAGTCCGGAAGACAGTTCGAAATAGCAGCTTATTTCTTTCCGACTTCCGGAGTTTCCGACTCTTGGGCTATAATTTTACATTCAAGCTCAGCATAAAATTCCTTCCCGCCATAGGGAAATAAAAATTCTCCGTTACCGTTTCTCCTCCAACAAAATAACTGTAGGTATAACCATTCGGTTCATACTTTTTTCCAAGAAGATTATTTACCTGCCCGATGATGTTTACTTCTTTCAGCCAGTTGGTTTTGAAAGTATAAATGGCTCGTACATCTTGTACATAAAATGAATTCAACGAACGGCTGTCATTTTCTGTATTATCTAAATATTGTTTGCTCACATATTTGCTTAAAAAACTCAACTCCACATTTTTTACTGGAAGAAGATTGATCGTTATACCGCCCACCACAGCAGGAGAGAAGGCAATATCTGCTGATTGAAAAGTAGTAGTCTTCTGGCCACCATTATCATAATCATCAATAAACTCCGTAAAATCTTTTACCTTATTCTTACTTAACGCAAGATTTGCGGCTATATTCATCCATGAAGTAAATTTGATTACACCCTGCAATTCAACTCCCATCCGATAACTCTCAGGAATATTTGTTCTTGTGTATGCTCCAACATCGTTTACTTTTCCGGTAAGCACTAATTGGTTATCATAACTCATGTAATAAAATGTAGCCGATAAATTATAATTGGTCTTTCTTTTTTCAATAGCCGCTTCTATATCATGCAATCGTTCTGGCTTTGGCATTTGAGATGCGCCAGCTTCAAAATCATCACGGTTGGGTTCTTTAGCAGCTACGCCGTAGGATGCATATGCATTCCATCCATTCTTGTTATAGCTTACTCCGATTTTTGGGTTGAAAAAATTATAGTTGTTATCAACTGATAATAACGGGTTGTCTCTAAAGCCATTGATTGCATAGCCAACATGGCGGTATTGCAGATCAGTAAAGAGATTCCAGTTTTCTGATAATTGTTGCTGCCATTTGGTGTAAATATTAAAATCAGATTTATCCGCCTTGTTATCATACCATCTATAAGCAGGTTCTGGCAAGCCACCGTTTGATGACCATATTAATTTACCGTAATGTTTGCCATCGTATTTTGTGTAAGCACCTCCAACAACTAACTGTGTGTTCTTCTTCTTGTATTGTAAAGAAAAGATATTGCCATAAAAATAATTATCTAACCAAAGCTGCCGTACAAAATCAGATTCTGTAATGCTGGTGCCCCCAATAACAGGATTTGGCAAACCAAATTCTGTATACTCTCTTTCTGCTTTATACTGTTCGTAATAGCCTTTGCCTCTTGTTAAAAACAGAGCGGTATTAAACGTTAGGGTGCTGGAAAGTTCTTGATTAAAGAAAAGTTGATAATGCGTTTGGCTATAATTATCAACTTCATTCTCATATGGCTCTCCCGGTTTTTCCATCCCACCATAATTGATAGTACGGTTGCCATTTCTTAAATCTGTTTCTGACACACCATTCCATGCCTGGTAGGTTTTTTCCTTACCTGTAAAAATATTTAACCGAACAGTTGTTTTTGTGTCCAAGTAAGCGGCAGATAAATAGGCGGAACTTAGGTCACTTGTTGCCCTGTCTATATAGCCATCACTGTTTATTTTAGAAAGTCTTGCATCTACAGTAAAATGATTGTTTAATAAGCCAGTTCCAACTTTTACGGTGTTCTTCCAACTGTTAAAAGACCCAAAGCTATTATTGATTTCCGCAAAGGCTTCTTTGTTCACTTCATTTGTACTCATGTTAATGCTTGCACCAAATGCCCCTGCACCGTTTGATGAAGTACCTGCACCTCTTTGTACTTGAATAGAATTGACAGAAGAACTAAAGTCAGGAAGGTTTACAAAAAATGTTCCCTGGCTTTCAGCATCATTGTACGGAATTCCATTTAGTGTAACATTAATTCTCGTTGCATCCGTTCCCCTGATTCGGATGCCGGTGTAGCCAATTCCATTTCCGGCATCGGCATTAATAACAACTGATGGAGTTTGGTTCAGCAAAAAAGGAACGTCTTGTCCCTGATTTAGTTTGCTGATCTCTTTCTTAGAGATATTGGTTTTAGTAAATGGCGAATTCTCGCCGGCACGAATAGCCCTTACTTCAACAGGAGTGAGTGTGTAGAAACTGTCTTTTACAGTTTCTGTTTGTTGCGAAAATGATGCGGTTGCAGTGGATACAATACAACCAAGCACAATAATCCTCTTCATTTTTTAATGTTTTACAGGTTAAAAAATAAGAGGGAAATGCTGTGGAGAAAGGTCAACGAATGAAATCCTTCCCTACGCAGGCATTACCCTGACCAGGTTAAACGGGTATAATCTCAGTCCCTGACTCGCCTTAACGAGAGCCGGAACACCCCGGGAACACTGTGAACTAGAGCCTTTTACGTCTAAAAGGCTAAGAACTGATGCAAAAATAAGTCTAAAAATTTATCAAACGGCTGTAACTTTTCTACCCTGGTTTTCGTATCACTTCTAAACCAACAAAAATGAAGAAGTTATTGTTATCCCTTTTACTAGTTGCTATTACAAGCCCATTTATTAATGCCCAGAAAGTCATCAATGATGCGAACGCTGAAAAAAGAGCTGTGAACGGATTTCATGGTATTCATGTAGCAACGGGAATAGATCTGGTGCTAACAGCTGGGAATACTGAAGAAGTTGCGGTTAGTGCAGCAACTAATGAATTCCGGGATAAGATCATTACCCGGGTAGAAAATGGAATTCTAAAAATTTATTACGAATCTAAAACGGGTGCTGTCAATAAAAGAAAAGAAACTAAAGACCTTAAAGCTTATGTATCCTACAAATCATTGAATGAATTACATGTATCAACTGGTGCAGAGTTAACTATTAACGGAGTATTAAAATCAACTAAATTGGATATGACCGTTAATACTGGAGGATTAGTTTCTGGTGAAGTGGATATAGAGAAATTAAAAGTTGACCAAAGTACAGGTTCAAAAGTTACACTGTCCGGTAAAGCTGGTTCATTAGAAGTAGATGGATCTACAGGTAGTAAATTTAAAGGTGAGGATATGAACACTACTGTTTCAAACGTTACGGTGAGTACAGGTGCAATTGTTTCTGTAAGTGCAGAAAAAGAATTACAAGTAAAAGCAAGTACTGGAGGAAATGTAAAATATAAAGGAGCACCTTCTATTCGTGATATTAAAAAGAGTACGGGTGGCTCGGTGAGCAAAATTTAATTATAAAGCAGAAAAAAATACTAAATCAACGGTGATGAAAAAAATTGCAACGATTCTTTCAGTTCTGTTTATCAGTGTAAACTTAACAGCTCAGCAGGTGAACGATCCTAATGCAGAAGTAAGAACTGCAAAAGATTATCATGGTATCAGTGTTTCCAATGCGTTTGATGTTTATTTAAGCCAGGGTAATGAAGAAGCAGTAGCTGTTAGTGCAGCAAGCACAAAGGACCGTGACATGATTAAAGTAGAAGTGAAAAATGGCATTCTGCATATTATGTTAGATAACGATTGGAAATGGACGAAAGGAAACAAAAAACTGAAAGCTTACATTTCTTTCAAACAAATTGATCAGTTAAAAGTAAGTGGTGCCTGTGATGTATATATATCCGGAGTATTAAAAGCCGATGTATTAAGTATTAATCAATCGGGTGCCAGCGATATTAAAGGAGCATTGGATGTAAATAAATTAACAGTTGATCTTAGTGGTGCTTCTGATATGACCGTAACAGGGAAAGCAACCCAGGTGTCAGTAGAAGCAAGTGGTGCCAGTGACTTTAAAGGGTATGATCTGATTACCGAAATATGTGATGCAAGAGCAAGTGGTGCCAGCGATATTAGAATTACAGTAAATAAAGAATTATCTGCACAAGCAAGTGGTGCCAGCGATGTGAAATACAGAGGAAACGGAACTACTAAAGATATCAAGAGTAGTGGTTCAAGCAGCGTTTCAAAAGGTTAGTTAAGTAAGAATAAAAGAGAGCAAGTCCTGCCGGAACATCGTTCCGGCTTTTTTATGGGAGTAATTCCAATATAGCGATGTTTTTTGTTTGGAAAATAAGCTCCATACGGCTACCTTTGCACCGCGAAGTAGAGCAGCGGTAGCTCGTTGGGCTCATAACCCAAAGGTCGGGAGTTCGATCCTCCCCTTCGCAACTACGAATAAGCCATCCACCCATTGGTGAATGGCTTATTTAATTTTCCGGAACAGTTGCACTTCAACTGGCAAGGATTGATTACCTCCTTCTTTTCTTGTAGCCCCGTATGCGGGGTAGGTGAGGTATGCAGCTTTAACCATTTTTGATGAAATCAGGTTTTGTAAACATATTTGGAAGACCCAATGCGGGTAAAAGCACATTGCTGAATGCATTGATGGGTGAGAAGTTGGCTATCGTTTCGCATAAAGTACAAACGACAAGGCATCGCATCAAAGGAATTCTAACCGAAAAAGAATACCAGATCATTTTTTCTGATACGCCTGGTATTATTGAGCCGAAGTATAAGCTGCATGAGAAAATGATGGCGGCTGTTAAAGGTGCTTTAGAAGATGCAGATGTGGCTTTGCTGATTGTAGATGTAAAAGAAAAATGGGAAGAATGTGATGCAATATTCTCTGCATTAAAATTAAGAGTACCTGCGGTTGTAGTGTTGAATAAAATTGATTTGGCAAGCGAAGCCACTATAAAAGAAGCAGTCGATTTTTTTACAACAAAATCGTATTGTAAAAAGGTAATTACCATTTCGGCTTTATCAGGAATCAATAAAAAGAAACTGATAAACGGTTTGCTTGAGTTTTTACCTGAAGGTGAACCATTTTATGATGGCGATGATATATCGGATTTGAATACCAAGTTTTTTGTAAGTGAAATAATAAGAGAAAAAATTTATGAGTTGGCACATGATGAATTGCCTTATCATACTGCTGTGCTGGTAAGAGAGTATAAAGAAAAAACAACCCTGGTAAAAATCGTTGCTGATATTATCGTTCACCGGGAAACTCAAAAAGCGATATTGATTGGCGATAAGGGTTCGATGATAAAAAAGTTGGGCACAGAAGCAAGAAAAGATATTGAAGCATTTATTCAGCAAAAAGTTTTTTTAGAACTGTTTGTGAAAGTGAAACCGAAGTGGAGAGAGAATGATTTGCAACTTAAAGAATATGGTTATTAATAATTAAGATATGTCGTTTACATTAGCAATAGTTGGAAGACCCAATGTAGGGAAGAGTACCCTGTTCAATCGTTTATTGGAACAGCGTAAAGCCATTGTGGATGATGAAAGTGGTGTTACCCGTGACCGCCAGTACGGAATTAGTGACTGGAATGGGAAGAGCTTTAACGTAATTGACACTGGTGGTTTTGTGGCTGGCAGCGAAGATATTTTTGAAAAAGAAATTGCAAAGCAAGTATTAGTAGCAGTTGAAGAAGCAAATGCAGTTGTATTTGTTGTAGATGCACATACGGGGCTTATAGATTTAGATGATGCTGTGGCCCAGATACTTCGAAAGAGTCCAAAGCCAGTTTTTTTGGTAGTAAATAAGGTTGATAACAATGAACGGTTAATGGAAGCAGCCGAATTTTATGCACTGGGCTTTGAGCATATATTTTTTATTGCTGCGGCCAGTGGAAGCGGTACGGGAGAACTACTGGATGCAGTGGCTGATCTTATTATTGAAGACTCGTCAGAGCAAATAGCAGAGATGGACGCTTTGCCAAAGTTTGCCATTATTGGTCAGCCCAATGTTGGTAAGTCATCTTTGTTGAATGCCTTGATCGGGGAGGAGAGAACCATTGTGAGTACTATTGCAGGAACAACAAGAGATTCAATTCACACCCACTATAATTTATTTCAGAAAGAATTTGTTCTGATCGATACAGCTGGTATTCGCCGCAAAGCAAAAGTGCATGAAGATCTTGAATTTTATTCTGTGATCAGAGCCATCAAAGCATTGGATGAAGCAGATGTTTGTTTGTTGTTGCTGGATGCTGAAAAAGGTGTAACAGCACAAGATCTAAATATTTTTAGCCTTGCTGTTAAAAAAGGAAAAGGAGTAGTTGTATTGGTTAACAAATGGGATTTGGTCGATAAAGAAACCAATACCGCTAAAGACCAGGAGAAAGAAATTAAGAAGCGACTGGCCCCATTCTCCGATGTGCCAATCCTTTTTGTTTCTGCAAAAGAAAAAACAAGAATTTTTAAAGCTATTGAAATCGGACTTGAGGTTTATGAAAACCGCAAGCAAAAAATTTCTACTTCTTCATTGAACGATATAATGCTGAAAGCAATTCAATCCTACAATCCGCCAGTAGTAAGAGGTCATCCGATCAAAATAAAATTCATCACCCAGTTGCCAACGGCAGTTCCATCATTTGCATTCTTTTGTAATTTTCCGGATGATATTAAAACGCCGTATAAAAACTACCTGGAGAATCAGTTAAGACAGAATTATAACCTGACGGGTGTTCCTGTTCGTATATTTTTTAGAAAGAAGTAAGTAATTATAGGGATAGAGGTAGATAGCAATTAAGCTGATGTGAAGATGTTTCCTGATTATTAGTTCAAGTATCAATTACTTTTTCTTCAGGGAAGTCTTCACCATGGGGATTTTTTGCCGTTTTGCTTCTTCATTCCATGCAGCAGCTGTTACAATAAGTGGCCGAAGGTTCAACTTCTTAATATCATTTTTCTTTTGGATAGTGACGGTTGCAATTGTAGCTCTATTTTTGATATTCAGTTGAGGAAATTCTTCCAGTAAGTCTTTTCCCCTACAAAAAGCAACATCTATACCTTCCTTTGTATTGTTGATATACATGAACATACCAAAATAATGGTAAAAGGGAATTTTAAAACTTAGCTTTTCTATAATTCCGGGAACA
>CAZXMP010000127.1:0-11137 GCA_964641575.1 uncultured Chitinophaga sp.
TGTAGGAGTACACAATGGCACTAAATCCAGATACGCCGCTATTATTAGTGTAGAAAGTACCCCGGAGTTGGAGGAGTGGGTACAATCAAAAAAATAATTTTAAAAAAAATCCTCACAAATAGTGAGGATTTTTTTTAGTTCAAGACACTTGTTTCTTTTACTATTTCTGCTTTCTCTTGTTCTTTTATTTTGCCCCAGCCTCCTACTATATTTCTGAGGTTGTGAATGCCCTGGCGTTTTAGCATAGAAGAAGCAATCACACTTCTGTAACCGCCGGCGCAATGAACATATAAATTTTGATCTTCTTCAAGATTGGCCATTGATGCGGGATCTGTCATCTCATTTAATGGAATATTTACCGCATCTTTTAAATGCCCATCGGCAAACTCCGGTGTGCGGCGAACATCTACTACAATTAATCTATCATCATGTGGAATATCCATCATCAATTCATCTGCTTCCACGTCAATGATCATATCAATTTCTTCGCCTGCATTTTTCCATGCCTCAAAACCACCATCCAGATAGCCTTTCACTTTATCAAAACCAACTCTTGCTAACCGTACAATGGTTTCTTTTTCTTGCCCTGCTTCTGTTACTAATATCATAGGCGCATCAAAAGGTAAAAGACTGCCAGCCCATTCTGCAAAACGACCTTCTAGTCCAATGCTGATCGAAGTTGGTACAAAACCCTGTGTAAACAAATCAGCCCTTCTGGTATCTAGTACAAGTACATCATCACTAATAAGTTGTTTGAAATCGTCAATTGATAATGGTTTCATTCCTTGTGTTAATACCTCATCAAGACTATCATATCCTTCTTTATTTATTTTGGCATTGATAGGGAAATAAGATGGCGGTGCCGCAATACCATTAGTAACTTCTTTGATAAAATCTTCTTTACTTGCAGCTTTCATAGCATAGTTTGTTTGTTTTTCTTCACCTATGGTGCTGTGTGTATTTGGACCAAGATTTTTTCCGCAAGAGCTGCCAGGTCCATGTGCAGGATATACGATTACATCATCTTCTAGCGGAAAAAGTTTTGCATGCAAACTATCATACAACATGCCTGCCAGATCATTCATTGTTATTTCTGCACCTTTTTGTGCCAGGTCAGGACGACCTACATCTCCAACAAATAACGTATCGCCAGTAAAAATGCAATGGTCTTTCCCAGTTTCATCTTTTAATAAATAACAAGAAGATTCTAAAGTATGTCCAGGAGTGTGTAATACCTCAATAGTAAGAGCACCTACTTTAAAAACTTCTCCATCGGCTGCCACATACACAGGAAATTTTGTGTCTGTTCCTGGTCCATATACGATTGGCGCACCTGTGGCTTTACTCAAATCAAGATGGCCGCTTACAAAATCAGCATGAAAATGAGTTTCAAAAATATATTTGATTTTAGCTTTTCTCTCATTGGCCAGTTCAAGGTATGCATCAATATCACGCAGCGGATCAATAACAGCAGCTTCGCCGTTGCTTTCAATATAATAAGCGGCTTCGCTAAGGCAGCCGGTATAGAGTTGCTTAATGAGCATAAAAAATGATTTAATCTTACACTTGTAGTAAAAGTGCAAAATTAAATCATTTACCGCCAATCTTTGGGAGAAAGGCTAAGGGTAAAAAACGATGTAATTAGTTTAACAACTCCGCTAGAAACTTATTTAGCTCCTCCATCCGGTTGATGTTTACAGAGTAATAAATAAACTTTCCGTCCCGGTCTGTGTTTACAAAGCCAGCTTTCCGCAAAATGGCTAAGTGTTGAGACGCAACTGATTGCTCAAGTCTTAGCTTGAGATATAACTCAGTTACCGTCATCCTGCCGTTTTCATCAATCAGGCGAAGAATTTGCTGGCGTAGTTTGTGATTAAGGGCTCTTAAAATGAGAGCCACTTTTTTTACACCCAAAAGATCTACCTGCAAATCTGCCGTGCTACTTTCGGCAGGGTTGTTCAATGTTAGGGAATAATTGTTCATAGATTGACTGGTTGGTGATAAAAAATCAGAGGTTGACATTACCTGTTTAAAATTTTGATGTAAAACGTACGATTTCTGAGAGCCTTAACACCGTATGAGACGAATTTTTTGAAATTACCTTGTGGCAGGATTATAAAATTCTTTTATATAGAGTGGTTCTGTATAGGCCAAATCTGCAAAATCATTTTTGTGAAAGGAAATTGCGGCTAAATTGGCCAGGTGGGAGGCGTTGGCCACTGTATTACTGTAAGTTGTAAACGGGTTAGTGTAGTAAGCTTGCAGTTTCTTGCTACCATTCCCGCAAAAGATTATTTTTTCATTAGAACCCAAGAGCTGGCTAAAATTTTCATCAACAATTACGGCTTTAGGTGCTATTTTTTCAATTAACAGTTGGTCGTAAACAGCCGTAAAAACTTCCATCCGCCGGGCATCGATCATAGGACAAATAACTGCATCCGGCACTTCATCTTTTACTGCAAAAGCCATCATCTTTAAAGTGCCGATTGCAATAAGCGGAATATTTAAAGCATAGCACAATCCCTTTGCAGAAGCAAGGCCAACCCGTAAGCCTGTATAAGAGCCGGGACCAATACTTACGGCTACTGCATTTAAGTCTCCTGGGGAAAGGCTGTTTTTTTTCAACAAGGAATCCATTGCTTCATGTAGCCAGCCGGCATGATCGTTTTGATTATCATTCACAAGAATATCTTCTAACTCTTCATTATTTTTCAGGCAAATAGAAGCGGTACTGATAGAAGTTTCTATGCTTAGTATAATACTCATTTCGAAATAGCCTCCTTTGTTAATAACGCAGCTGGTTGATAACGAACATTTTTTAAAGTTAGGGCAGCAAGTAACTCTTGCACATTATGAAGCCCGATTTTTTTCCCCCATTCAAATGGCCCAAAAGGGTAGTTAGTGCCGAGTTTCATTGCAGTATCAATATCTTCTTTACTACTCACTTGTTCCTCCACAGCAAAATAGGCTTCGTTAATAATCATACTGATTATAGTAGCGGTAACAAAGCCGGCCTTGTCCGGCACCCATTCGGTAGATTTATTAAAACAGGAAAATATTTTTTCAACTTCTTTTTTTATTGATCCATTAGCAGCAGTTGCCTCTACAATTGCCCTTTGTAAAAATCCTGGCCATCCGTTGATGCGAATAAAATTTTGTGGCAATGTTTCCGATGTAATAGATACAGCATTTATAATTACAATATTGGCTTGTGTTTTTTGCAAGGCTTCAATTCTTTCGCTAGTACAATTGAATAATAGGTCAATGCAACAGTCGGCTGTAGCTGAGGGGGGAATAGTGGTCATCCAGTCTATATCGATATCGTCGTGCAATCCTTGTGCAAGTAATTCTTGTTTTAAATCATTATCTGCTACCACCAAAATCTTCATAATTCTATTTTTTGCAAAGAAAGTGTATAAAGCTAAATTCGTTCTGTTGATTATAAAAAACTACCAATGAGTAAAACAATTATCATCGCTTCTAATGCTCCGGCCCCTATTGGCCCTGATAACCAGGCAATATTATCCGGTAATATGCTCTTTATTTCCGGACAAATATGTATTGACCCCCCCAACCGGCGAATTACGCAATAAAGATATACAGGAAGAAACCCACCAGGTAATGCATAATTTAAAAGCTATTCTTCAAAAAGCAGAAATGGGATTTGCCAATGTGGTAAAGACAACAATTTTTCTTACTGATATGCACCAGTTTGGGCAGGTAAATGAAGTGTATGGAAAGTATTTCGACAGTGATTTTCCTGCCAGGGAAACTGTCCAGGTCTCAGCCTTACCCAAATTTGTAAATGTGGAGATCAGTATGATCGCTGTAAAATAAAAACCGCCATGCGTTACACACATGGCGGTCGGGTATAAAGTAGTCTTGTTTTTAATGATTCACCAGCATTTTAATAGTATGCAGTTTGCCATTGATGTTGATAGCAATGTGATATAGTCCATTGGCAAGCCGTTCAGGGTTTACTTGTTTTATTACTTGTCCTGCCGGATAATTTTGTGCCGGACTGATTGTCATCATCATTTTTCCTTTATTATCATATACAACTGCCTGCATGGTAAATGGTGCATCCACTATTATTTCTAACCTTGTTGCAGAATTAATTACCGGGTTAGGAAACAGTTTGATATAAACATTGTTACTCAATTGCGCTGTACTGAATGTATTTACAGCAGACGGGAGAAATACAGTAGTTGTATTACATAAAGCAATAACACTGTATTCATAACTTGTACCGGGTTCTAATCCGCTCAATTCATATTCCTGACCAGTTACAAAAATTTTAGTCCAGATGGGTGTACCGGTTTTTCTGTATTGTAACGTATCTGTTGTAACTCCTTGTGGATTTGTCCATTTTACAAGCACCCTCGAAGGGCTGTAGGCCGTTGTTGTAATGTTGGTAACATCGCCACATCCAATTACGGCTACAGTAGCAGTGGCTGTTCCTTTACAACCATTATTATCTGTTCCTTCAATTGTATAGGTTGTTGTTGTTAGCGGCCTCACTATACCCGCCGTGGTGGTAGAACTTACCAATGCAGATTGTGTTGCCCAGTTATAAGAAGCAGCACCTGCCGCTGTTAATGTTTGTGTTTGGAATTTTTGTATAGTAGCTGAAGCAGGTGTTACTGTTACTGCAGGGTTAGAAAAAACAACTACTGTTGTTGAAGAAGAAGTAGAGACACAAGTTCCTAATGTAATGGTTGCTGTATAATTACCGCTGGCGGTAGCCTGGTAATTAGCATTCGTAGCCCCGTTTATTGCAACTCCATTTCTAAACCATTGATAAATGTAGCCTGTGCCGGTATTTGCATTTATCGTAACACTTCCTCCATTACAGAAACTGGTAGACCCATTAGCAGTAATTACAGCTTGAGGTGCAGGGCTCACCGTAATAGTAGTAACCGATGAGGTAACTTCACAGGTGTTGGCAGTAACTCTTACACTATAGTTACCGCTGGCTGTAGCAGTATAAGTGGCATTGGTAGCACCAGCAATTACCACTGCATTATTATACCACTGATATGTATAACCATTACCGGTTGTAGCATTTAAAACAACATTACCACCAGAACAAAAAGCAACAGGCCCCCCAGCTGTTATTGCAGCAACTGGTGTTGGATTTACCGTCACAACTGTGGCAGAAGAAGTAGCCTCACAGCCGTTCACTGTTACTCTTACTGTATAGTTTCCACTTGTACTGGCAGTATAGGAAGCATTGGTAGCTCCGCTAATGATTGATGCACCATTGTACCATTGGTAAGTATAACCACTTCCGCTACCCGCATTTAAAACAACACTACCTCCCGAACAAAATGTAGTAGCACCGTTTGTTGAAACAGTAGCTTGAGGAACTGGATTAACTGTGACTGTAACCGGTGTTGAAGTTGCTTCACAATTACCTGCAAAAACTTTAACGGTGTAATTGCCACTCACAGTAGCAGAATAAGTTGGGTTAGTAGCTCCGCCAATAGGAGATGCATTATTGTACCATTGATATGAATACGACCCACCGGCATTGGCATTTAATACCACGCTGCCACCTGCACAAAAAGTTGTGGCTCCTGTTGGAGAAATATTAGCCGTTGGTGTTGCTACAACAGTAACTACAATAGCCGTTGATGTTGCCTGACAACCATTTGCTGTAACTCTTACCGTATAACTACCGCTTGTGGATGCTGTATAAGTCGAATTTGTAGCTCCCCCAATCAATGATGCACCATTATACCATTCATAGGTGTAACCGCTTCCTGTACCTGCACTCAAAGTAACACTTCCGCCAGTACAAAATGATGTAGCACCTCCGGCAGTAGCTGTTGCTACAGGTGCCGGGTTTACGGTTACAATAGTACTTGTTGAAGTCGATTCGCAAGTACCGGCTGATACTTTTACTGTATAGTTGCCACTTGTTGTAGCAGTATAAGTTGGATTGGTAGCACCACTAATTGGTGATGAATTATTGTACCATTGGTAAGTATAAGAGCCGCTGGGACTGCCGTTTAAAACCACACTGCCACCAGCACAGAAGGTGGTAGCACTGCCAGGAGTAATGGAAGCAACCGGTACTGCCACTTCCGTCAACACTACAGATCTTGTAACATTGCATGAACCCGACGTTACTATAACAGAGTAATTACCACCAATTGTTGCATTGTATGTATTGGTTGTAGCACCGGAAATAATAACACTATTTCGATACCACTGATAAGTGTATGCCGCATTATTAGTTACAGAAAGAAGCACATTGCTGCCGGTACAAAAACTGGTTGCTGTACCCGGTGTAAGTACAGCATTTAATGTTGGGCCGGAGTTTATAATAGTTACAACATCCATAACCCGGCAACCAGCAGCATCGCTAACTGTTACATGGTAGGTGCCCGGACCTACATTAGACAAAGTAGCTCCGGTTTGTCCATTGCTCCATAAATAGGTTACAGCTCCGGTACTATTAGCCGTAGCTACTGTTGCTGAGCCATTATTTTCACCACAAGAGGCGTCAATCTTTGATAAAGAAGTTATCGCCATACTGCAAGAACCAAAACAAGTAGCAGCACCAATTACCTGTCTTATTTTATCGCCGGGTTGTTGGCCAAACCCATTACTTAGATTAATGCCTGTTGAATTGGTGTGACAATAACTCATAATGGTACCACCATTAGTTGGTGCCGGACCCGGGGGACAACCACCTTCAGTTGCATAGCAATTGTCTAAAGCACCACCTGTCCAGCCACACCATTGCGTATGGTTGGAACCAAAATTGTGGCCGAGCTCATGTGTAACTACCATCACTGTCCATGAATAGGTTGGAAAATTTTGATACGTATTATTAATTGCACTTACAGCTACTCTGCTATTAGCACTGCCACATGGATTGTTTAGCAGGTAAGCGATGCCGCCACCTAATGAACGGGTGGATAAAAAATGAGCATAATCGCCAACAAAACTGGTGGATTGCATACGGGTTCGAAAAGCGGGTAATACTGCTGATGTGGTATTCAATCCTGCTGCCGCCTCAGGGTCCTGGGTAGTCCAAACTAATATTTGGGATACCTGCACTTCTAAGTTTTCATTATCATACAACAGCGCTACATTATTAAAGAAGCTGAGTACATAATTAATGACAGTAGTTGTATTGCTTCCTTTATCCTGGTAAAATTTAAAATCACATTCAAAATAAATTTCTACTGGTGCACCAACTGCTTCTGTTATATTGTTAGTAGCTGCCACAGGGTTCATGTTATTGTTATCATCAGCAGGTGTTTCTGGAGTGGAGCATACAAAGGGATTGTCAACAGTTAAATCAGTTTCACGGTACAGCGTATATTCATTAGTGGCTTTTCCGTTTTTTTCTATAGCTCCGAGTACGATATTACTTTGCTCATCAGCAATTACTCCCATTACCTGGTCCTTAAAAACAGCAATAGTAGCAAACGAATTTTCTTTGCCTTCAATTTTTCCCTGGTAAAAACTGCCGCCACTATACGATACTGTTCTTCGGCCACCTCCGGGTAATGCTTCAATAACAGAAAAATTTGCTGCTGTAATGGTAGCTTTTTTTAAATCAAGCTTTAGTATGCTATTTTCAAATGGCAAATCGATTTTTAATGTACTATTCGATTGGCTGCTGAGTGTAGCTAATTTTGATGTATTTAATTCGAGAGCCTGGTGTTTGGTGGCTACATCACGATAGTCTCTGGAAAGTGTTGCTTTTTGTTGAAATAAATCGTTTACATTTTGAGCATGTAAACTGTAGAAACTGCATAGCAATATTGCTATGACGGCGGAGAGGTTTTTCATAAAAGATTAAATTGGGTGTAAATATAGTTTTTTTTACTGCTGCTGAAAGAGTAAAAAGAACAAGAGTTAGCGGTATTTTACGGAACATTTTGATTGATTTTTCTAAAACATTCATGAGGAAGCTTTTACGAATAGTATTACTCAGGCCGGTATTGTGGGCAGCCAGTAAATTTTCTTCCCGGCCTGACCGGCTGCGCATATTTGATGCACTTTCAAAACTATACACTCATATTCATGAGCATCCTGGCAAAAAGGGATTAGTAATTCCTTTTGAACAACATGCCGGAAAGTTTATCATCTTTTCTGATCAGCATAAGGGACGACGAAACGGTGCGGATGATTTTACACAAGCCGAACCAAACTATCTGGCAGCATTGGAACATTATGCCGCCAAAGATTTTTGTTTTATCAACTTAGGTGATAGTGAAGAACTGTGGGAGAATACCTTCTGGCAGGTAAAGAAAAAAAATAAAGCCACTTTTGAAGCGGAGAAAAAATTTATTGCCAATGGCAAATATGTAAAAATTGCTGGTAATCATGATCTGTATTGGAGCACCAGTCCGCTTGCTGCATTTGATCTAAAAATGATTTATGGGGAGAAGGTAGAAGTGTATGATGGAGTGGTATTAAAGTCATTAGTCAGTAGTCGTGAGTCAGGAGTCAGTACGCCAGACTCCGAACTCCGTACTAAGGACTCGGAACTCACCATTTTCCTTACACATGGTCACCAGGGAGATGCGCAAAGTGATGGCAACTGGTTCAGTAAATTTTTTGTGGGTTGGATATGGGCGCCGCTGCAGGCATTGCTTCGCATTAATCCGAACACACCGGCGTATGATGCCGAAAAGAAAACGCTGCATAATAGCATCATGTATGAATGGTCGCAGGCACAGGAAAAGTTATTGCTGATAACCGGGCATACTCACCAGCCGGTATTTGCATCGTTGACACATATTGAACGGTTGTACAAACAATTTCAATTGGCAGGAAAACAAAATGATGAACCGCAACTAAAATCATTGCTGGATGAAATAAAGAAACGGGAAAAAGAATTTACTGCTGTAGCATTGGACTATATGAGTATGAAACCTTCCTATTTTAATAGCGGTTGCTGTTGTTTTAGTGATGGTGATATTACGGGGATTGAAATTGCTGATGGCTGCATTCGATTAATTAAATGGACATTGGTAGAAGGAAAACCGGAGAGGCAGTTGTTGGAAGAAATGGAGTTGGAGAGGTTGATGAGGGAGTTGTAACGAGTAGGGTTTGTACACTACATCTTGTTAAAGGCTGAATCACATGGTCAATCAACTTTTAAATCAAAAAAATATTGGGATCTATCTGATCTATCTACATAAAGTGTAACTAAATTCCGAATAACATTTATTTTTAAGAATTCTGCTCCACAAGGAAATGCCTGGATAAACCTTTCGACACAATTACTTCCTGAATAGTTATATACTAACAAAGATTGTCCAACATGCTCTTGTCCTATTACTTTACCATAATCGAGGTTAATATGAGAAAAACGTGTCATTCTTTCATCTATAATATCTTGTGAATAGGAGCTATCCTTAATCTCGCAATTATCAAAATCGACCATGATTTTTTCTCCATTTTGTTTGAGATGTTCGATTTCTGCTACGATTTTGGTAATACCATTTGTTGCCTGCTTGCGTTGTTTAAGAAAAGTCAATATAAAAATTAAGAGCAATGGAATTAACCCAATTAGTATCAAAAATATTTTATCGGAGTAAATTCCGAATATTATTAGCAGTCCGATAAGGGTGGAAATGATGTTAAGTAATGATTTCATTTTGTATTTGGATTCTAATGGCCTTACCTCTAACGCTGTGATTGGCGCATATACTTCTTCCAAATTTAATTGATTCTCATTTCACATAGAACAAAAAAACCCTTCGCTTTCACGAAGGGCTTGTTATTAAAATGCTTTTTTCTTCCAGGTATTATTTTCCCGGTTCCATTCGGGCAATTTTTTATCAGGATCGAGTATTACTTCTTTTATTTCGCTGGTAGTGGGTACACCAAATGTCCATTCGGCGCCTCGCTGCCACACTTCTACCGGCAAATTTATTTTATGCTCTTTGCCATTGGCTTCTTTTACCAACACTGTTACCGGCATTACCATTTTTTCTAAATTCTCAATAGTAATATCTGCACCATTGGCAGCAGATTCTTTCACATACTCTACTGACTTTACAGTTTGGTCCAGCTTCCAGGTATTTAATACCCATCCTCTCCAGAACCAACTCAGGTCTTCGCCAGATACATTTTCCATAGTATGAAAAAAGTCCCACGGCGTTGGATGCTTGAATGCCCAACGATTTATATACTCCCGGAAAGCTGCATCAAAACGATCTTGCCCCAACACTACATTGCGCAACGCATCCAGCATTTGTGCAGGTTTTAAATAAGCAACCACACCAAGGTTATCCTGTTGTATTACTTCCGGCACCGTGTACAAGCCATCCATGTTATCATCAAAAACATATTTTACCATAAAGGAAGAATTAGGATCGCCAAAGAAACTGGTTTCTGCAAATTCTCCTTTATTAAATGCTTCGGTTGAAAGTCCGTTGATGAACGTATTAAAGCCTTCATCCATCCAGGCATATTTCCGTTCGTTGCTGCCAACGATCATCGGGAACCAGGTATGACCAAATTCATGATCCGTTACTCCCCATAAACTTCCGCCTGAATCGCTATGACTGCAAAAAACAATACCGGGATATTCCATACCGCCTACAATTCCTGCTACATTGGTAGCAGCAGGATAAGGATATTCAAACCATTTGTTAGAATAATGTTCAATAGAGCCTTTTACCATTTCAGTAGA
Source organism: uncultured Chitinophaga sp. (assembly GCA_964641575.1). Taxonomy (GTDB): domain Bacteria; phylum Bacteroidota; class Bacteroidia; order Chitinophagales; family Chitinophagaceae; genus JJ008. The sequence goes on from CAZXMP010000127.1 coordinate 10,670, forward strand.
ACGCTGCCAGCCATTTTTTACAATGCTTTCAACCGGGTACACACTGATGGCCATCGATTTTTTGCCGCTTGGTAAATTTATTTTAGCCGCATCTTGTACAAATGCTTTACTCGCTGCCCATGCCACATCTCTTGCATTGGTCATTTTAAATTTCCAGGTAGAGTTGGCTTGTTTAGGTCTTGATGAAGGATCATTCACTTCTCTGTCGCTTCTTATGATAACTGTTTTATCGCTTGCTTTTGCTGCATTCCATCGATTCATTTGTTCAGGGGTATAGCAATCCTGCGGATTTTGTAATTCACCCGAACCAACGATTATTAAGTTGGAAGGAGCAGTAATAGAAAAATCATAATCACCATACTCACAATAAAACTCTCCGGCACCTACATAGGGCAAGGTATTCCATCCCTGTATATCATCATACACACACATTCTCGGGAACCATTGTGCAACTTCATACACAATGCC
>CAZXMP010000128.1:0-11128 GCA_964641575.1 uncultured Chitinophaga sp.
ACAGTTACCGGCCAATATCATCAGGTCGGCCCAGGAAATATTTTTGCCATATTTCTGTTTGATAGGCCATAATAATAAACGGGCCTTATCCAAATTGGCATTATCCGGCCAGCTATTGAGTGGTGCGAAGCGTTGTGTACCTGCACCTGCCCCACCTCTACCATCTGCAATACGATAAGTACCTGCACTATGCCATGCCATACGGATGAATAAGCCTGCATAACTACCATAGTCAGCCGGCCACCAATCCTGCGATGTATGCATCAACTCCAAAATATCTTTTTTTACTGCGCCCAGGTCGAGACTTTTAAATGCTTCAGCATAGTTGAATTCTTCTCCCATTGGATTTGACAGTGAAGAATGTTGCCGGAGGATATTTAGTTTTAACTGGTTGGGCCACCAGTCACGGTTGCGGGGGCCGCCACCTGCTGCTTGTTTTACTGCACCGCCATGAAAAGGGCATTTGCTAATATCTGCTTTTGGTATGCGATCACCATCACCTTCGTTCTTAACTGCACTGAGTGGCGGGGTTTCTTCTTTTTTGGTATCCATTATTGAGTGGTTTTATATTTTAAAAATTAGTAACGAAAGTATCGATGATTTGCCGAAATGATTATCTATTTAAGTTATTTAATGATAGACAGAAACTATGAGGCAATCTACTGCTTTACTTGTGTTTCCGGTTTTGCTACTATAACAACTTATTCAAAGTAAAACAGTTTTGCATTACCCAGCTATGACCCTCCTCATTACCACACAAAAAAAATGTAGTAGAGATTTTTTGCGATTGCCGACAGGTAAAAGATACACTGCTTTTGTTTTCCATTTTTCTGGAACAGTGCTTTGCTCTTTTAATGTTGTATTCGATTTTTTGAAAATGGTTCTTCAATTTTGTTCTATAATGCCCCTCTCCTGTTATGTGGCTTTTGATTGTTGGTTAGCAGTTGATCTATACGATGCGGGAGAAGTGGAACCCATTGTTTTAAATGAGTATACTGGTGTTTTTGTTAGAAAAACGGGTTGGATGGGGTGAGTTTTGACTGAAATAATTGACGAATCTGTCAGTACAGTTTGCTAATCTTTTTCTGTTAGTGACTAATCTTTTAGAGCAAGCAGCCTTCCATCTAAGGTAAGTAACCAATCTTTTGAGGTAAGTGACCTTCCATTTAATGCATGTTGCCAAACTTTTTTGGTAATTTACCTTCCATTTGAAGTGAGTGACCTTTCCGCTGAGGTAAGTGACCTTCCATTTAAGGCAAGTTGCTATCCTGATAAGGTAAGAGAGCAATCCGGTAAGGTAAGCGAACAAACCGGTAAGGTAAGAAGGCTTCCGGAAGCTGTTTGGGGGCATTTTTGCGAACCCATTTGACAAACTACCTGTAATAAACCTTAAAAATCAATACTATATGCTAACACTGACTGTAACTGAACTGCTGCGGGCCCGGGGTGTGGATAACCCCGCCAAGTACTTAGTGCAACATGGTATGAAATACCACCAGGCGAACCGGCTACTGAGCGGCAAGCTGGGAAGCATGACCTACCCGATGCTGGAACAACTGTGCCTGATCTGTGAATGCACCCCGGATGAACTGTTTGCCTGGGTGAAGGATGAGAAAACCACCGTGGCGGATAACCACCCTTTGTATAAGTTGAAACCGAAAGCACCTGTGGCTAACCCGGTGGAACGGATAAAGAAGTTGCCGGTGAATAAGCTGGAGAAGCTGAAAAAAATGCTGGATGAGTTGGAGAAGGAATGATGAAGGGTTTTTATTGGGAGTGCCGCAAAACCATAATATCTACTTTGATTTCTTAAATCCTTTGTTTTGACCAAGGCTATATATGTAGTACAATAGAAAATTATGTGTCCAGCTAAGATTACAACCAGTGCTAATAATTTTTTTAGTCCCAATTAGTATTTCAAAATTAGATGTGGAACCGTCAATTGGACATCCTCTCCTAAAAGGTAATTTTGACAGTAGTGATTTTGAAAGAAGATTTTTGAAATTTGCAAATTCTTTTTCTGTTAATTGTCGTTTGATGTTTTTGGGTTTTGCATTTTTGTCTGCACCGGGATTATCTCTACTGTAAAGAATCGGCCTATCAACAAAAATTACGTATCCCAGACTGTCTATTGTAATATGCCTGGTTCCGCTCCATGGACTTGAAAAATCAAGCTGCAAAAATTTAAAGCTTGTTATTGGCTCTTTTAGTTTTTCTATATTGACAAAAAATAGTGTGTCCTCCCAGGTAGTTGGTTTGTAGTTGGACTTAAAATTATTTTTTAGTCGCAAAGTATCATCACTCAAAGTAATGATTTTGTAGTCGTAAAGCTTATCAATCGATTTTGTTCCTGTTTGGTCGGTCTGCAAGTATTGTTGCCTGATGAATAATGTGTCGTTTCGTAAAAATAATTTTGCTGTGTCAGTGTGAGAGTTAATCGATGAATAAAGTGTTGTTTCATTAATAATTTCTAAATATTCAAGTGTCTTACTAACATATGTTTTACCAACAAGATTGCCTGGAACACCATGCTCCTGCCCTTTTACTTTTAGGGCAAAAAGCAGAGTCGATATAATTATAAATCGGAGATGGCGCATGATTTGATTATAAGGCACAAAAAGTAAATTTAAGAATTAAGAAGCAAGCACCAAAAGAAAGGCTAGTGAAACAAATCCATACACAATGCCGTCTTGCACACGACTGGGAAAAAGAAGAGAATGTTTACTTTTACTATCGTATGTTTCATATTTACCTCTAAATACCTTGCACCAATGAAAAAATGCTTTGGATTTTTTATTCTTCTTTTAAGTATATCTGCCTCGGGACAAAAAGATACAGTTACCTACTCTTCTATATTTGAGAAAATTACTAACTCCGTTAAAGACTATAAACTGGATACTTCTGCGGCACCGAATGATAAGCTGACGAATAAAATAATTGAACTGCGGCAATTAAAAGGCGGCTTTAATATTAATGAAGCGATTGATTATAAATTGGAGGAGGATAAACAAAAGGCAGAGATACCTGCTGCTGAGTTTGCCCAATTTGCTGCCTTTATGCAAACGGGTGATGGGAAAAAATGGCTGGACAATGCGGTGATATGGATATACCGGCAACGATTTACTTATAAAGAATTAAAAAAACTGGTGAAGTTTTATAAAACCAGTGCCGGACAAAAGATGTCGGCGGATTTTCCGATCATTATGATGCAATCTTTGGCGGCGGCGGAAATGATAAAGGGGGTTTATGAAAAGAGGCAGATAAATAAATAATTTTTTTCAAAGCTCATGTTGTAAGCAGTGCTTAAGCGATACCATGTGGCAATAGTTTGAATATGAGCTCATGGTTTATTTTTTTACCGTCTTCTCGACTGTACAAATTGTTGTTTATATAAAAGTAAAATATTTTGACAATTAAGTTTTTTAAACCAAAGAATAATTCATCCATTCCCATTTCTTTCACACTATTATCCCTATTCATTTTTTTATAAGCATCCTCCAAAAAATTTATTACTGAATTGCCATGTACAATTTCATTTCGTAGGTCAAAAGATTTTCTTATGAGTTCTCTAGAAAATTTCATTTCGGCAATATTTTTGGAAGTTATTAGTGGCACCACTAAAGACATGTAGTCATTGGAAATATTTTTACCGAAAAAACTCTCTAATGTAAATACCAGTTTTGTAAAATTCGTAGATGTTATATAGTTTCCTTTTAAAGCATCTAGAAAAAAATGAATTGATATAATATCTGTACACCAAAAATTAGATGTGGACTGCATTAACTCGGATAGATTGTCGTTATCCTTAGAATAAAGGATATAGTGAGATAGCAATTCATGTTTTTCAGTCTCATAGAAGTTGTGTCCATTTTCTGATGTAACGGTAAAACCTATTGGGGCTGCTTTGTCAACTATACTAAATGTATACTGATGGGTCAAAAAGTTAAGATGAAGATTAAAAATAAAGAATTGAATAAATTCACAAACTATGGATTTTATTAGCCTCAATTCTTGCCATGCGTCTCGATTTCCTTCTGTCAAATTTCCAAAGACAAGTTCAATGTCTTTTTCTTGTTCGTAGGTGAGGTTTTCTGGAAGTTCAGCTTGAGTGTCAAACTCAGCTATGATTACTGCTAATTTGTTAGCCTCTGAAATTCCAGAAGAAAACAGTTTTGTTTTTTCAATACTAGAAACATCTAAATATTCATTTATTATATTCTCATATTGATGAAAATTAGAATAAGGAGCTACCTCTGTATGAATAATTAACTTCAGGGATTTTATCTTTTCTAAATCTGATTTTTCAAATTTGTAATTGTATTCTGTCCTATACCTTGTTTTATTCCAAAGTTTTCTTTCGATGAAAATTGCAATAAAGTCAGTTAGGTCAAATTCTAGTTTCTTACTCTCCTTGCAAGCAATATTTGTTTGGGTAAACCAATGTAACTTTTTCATTCTCTCAATTTAGGATGGGATGGTCAAATAGTATTGCTCACAACGTATGTATTTACACTATAATGCACTACTCAAATATAACAAACAATATTTCTAAGTAATTCGTAAACATAAACAACTCGTTGTTATTATCTGTCCACTGTGTAATTCAGCTCTGTTACCCCGCAGGCAAATTGCCGGGTAGATACCAGGTTTAATTTTATTTTGTCTGTAATGTCTGTAAACAATGGAATGCCTTGCCCAAGAATAATGGGATTGACAAATAGCCAGTAGCCGTCAATTAAGTTTTGTTGAATCAGTGCATGTGTTGCGGTGGGGCTACCAAAAAGCAGGATGTCCTCCCCTTCTCCTTGTTTTATTTTATTTATACTGTCGGTAAGACTATTGCTAATAATTGTGGTGTTAGCCTGGCTTTCATCTTTCATTGTTGTTGATAAAACAACTTTGTGTACTTTGCTATACCACTTTGAATGTTCTATGTCGTGTTTGGTGGGATTGGGCTTGTTGGCTGCGGTAGGCCAGTAATTTTCCATCATTTGGTACGTTACTCTACCATATAATGCAGTATCGCCCGGGCTTATCCGCTTTTCGACATGATCAAAAATTTCATCATTAATTTTTATCCAGTCCATTTCTCCGTTGGGCCCTGCTACAAAACCGTCTAAGGATATGTGCATGAAGGAAATTATTTTTCGCATGGGGGTTTTAGTTTATTTATTGTAGATGGTTTGTTAGTGTTAATTTATTTCAGGACAGGGACATCACAAATTCCAATGTTGTTGGCTGGGGTTCTCATCAGTCTTTCTCAACTGATGTTTCCCAACCGTCATAGTCGCCATTGAATTGTTCTGTTAATTCCCATAAATGTAAAACATAATAATTTACACTATCAATGTCCACTTTGTCCACCCTTGCAATTTGTAATGAATATGGAAAATCTGATTTCTCATTGTCCAAGTCCTGATTAACAATTTGAAATCCTTCGTCCTTTATTTTAGCTAAAAAACCTTCTCTGTCACCCTTTGTTTTAAAATAAATCCAATGGTCAACTTGTCTTTCTTTAATTAATGGATCGCCATTTTCTTCAAGAAGGTCAACTACTTTACGATTTTGAATGCTTTGAAATTGTCGTGGGTTTGGGTACATAAATTCTAAATACGATTTCCATTCTTTATCTTCTTTTATACCAAAGTCGTAAGTGTATGATGGAAATACAACCATTGCTTCTGAAATCGTTTTGTCATAAAGGGTAGTGTCGCCAAAGTAAAAATAGAAATCTCTATGATTGTTACTTGTTAAACGTCCTGCATAAGTCGAGTTGTGTTTACTTGAAATAAACTCTTGAAGTCTGTCCTCAATTTCTGAAAGTTTGTCGAACTCATCTTTTGAAGATAATCCATCTTCTCTCGGATTATTCATTTTCAAAGAAATCCAAACCAAATTTGGTTTGTCAATTAATGGGGCAACTTTTGATAAGCCTAAGTCAACATAAAAAGAGCCGATTATATCGTCAACATTGCTAAAATAAAAGTCCCACTCCTTTTCATAATTATAATTGGCAATTGACTTATCGCTTTGAATTTCTTCTTCTTTTTTACCAAAGAGTTTGTCAAACAGTACCATAAGTTTTTTGTTAATTAGGGTGTGTCATTCGTTTGCCAGCAATGTATGTATTTACTCTATAATGCTCTACTCAAATATAATGAACAATAATTTTAAGTAATTCGGTTATACTTTTTCTCAAAAAGAAAGAAACTTCTGTTTTGAAGCACAAATACAACTTACTTTAAGTCTAATTCATCCAGCGGAAACCACTATTTTCAATATCTTTACCGCTTTGCAGTTAGAGACAAATTCAAACTACTTCATAGCGGAACATTTAAAAAAAATGAGCAACGAAAGCATTCAATTATGACATATCCCTACATTGCCCTTGGACTTATAGTATTATTTATTGTTTATATTTTATATCTTTTAGTTATTAAAAAAGATATGAAAAAGTTCAGGTCTTTTTTATACCCTGGATTATTCTTTATCGCTGTATGGGCGGGTATTTATTATTTTTTGTTGAGATAGGCCTCCCCCGAACTACGTTCCCAACCTTCGTACCTCGGTTGCCTCACAAGGAGGGGCTTTAGACTCCGCATAAGTAACTATTCCGAAAGATACGGGGCTTTGCAAATGCTGATACTTCGACAAGCTCAGTAGAATTACCGAACGATGAAGTGAGTGACACAACAGACGATGATAGTAGCAATGCAGCTTGGAAAATAAATACGACCCACCCCCTTCTATGATTTCTTTATGGCTAAATACTGCGCCCCCTCCAGGGAGGGGATGTAGTAGTCTTCTTTTTATTTGAGTTAAAACTTAAAATTCCACGTCACTGCTGGTAGAATGGGAAACAATGATACTTGCCGGGTTTCTATTTTTAAATCGCCGGTGGCGGGGCTGCCGTTCTGATCGAAATAAATGAAATAGGGATTGAGGCGGCTGTACACATTGTAAATACTGAAGACCCAATAGCTGCTGACCCGTTTTGGTTTTTTGGGTGTGGGTGTAAGCGTTGCGGAAAGATCTAAACGATGGTAAGCTTTCATTCGGTATTGATTGAGTTTGCTGTACTCCTGTGTCAACACTCCATTGATAATATAAAATCGTTCGGGTAAGGTGATGGCATTGCCGGTGCCATATACAAATACGGCCCCAAACTTCCATTTTTTATTAGCTTCGTAATTAGTAACGATAGAAATATCGTGACGACGATCGTACTTGGTGGGAAATTTTTCACCATCATTTAGCTGCGTGAATTTTCTCCAGGTCCATGACAACGTGTAACCTACCCAACCGGTGAATTGTCCTTTTGTTTTGTTGACCAATAACTCGGCACCATAAGCCCAGCCTTTGCCAAATACAAATTCATCTTCAGGATCGGCGAGGGATGGTGTGTAGCCTTCTTTATAATCTACCTGGTTCTGCATGTCTTTATAATACACTTCCAGCGAGGTTTCATATTTATTATCATCAAAATTTTTAAATAAGCCTGCTGCATAGAGCCAGCTTATTTGCGGCTTTACCAAATAGGTACTCGGCACCCACAGATCGGTTGGCAATGTATTGCCTGAGTTACTTACGAGATGTATGTACTGGTAGTTGCGGGTTACGGCTGCTTTTAAAGATGTTTCATCATTCAGTGCATAGCGCAACGTTATGCGTGGTTCTAAACCACCATAGGTTTTTACAGGTTCAAAACTTTTGTAGCTGGTGCTATCGAGCTTATTGCCATCCGCATCTTTAATATATTTTTTATATGGCCCTATTTGGGTGAAGGTGCTGTAGCGAAGTCCGTAGTTTACTTTCCACTTCTCTCCTATTTCCCAATCATCCTGCAAATACACGGCAGTTTCTGCTGCAAATTTGTTGCCTTCATTATTAGGAGTAAACACCAATGAATCTTGTCGTCCACTAACTACATTGGGAATAAATTTGTGATAGGTTACCAATCCGCCAAACTTTAATTTGTGATTGGGCAATGGATAATAATCAAAATCAGTTTTAAATGTTCCGTCTTTTATACCGGAAGAAAGTCCGATCTCAAAATTCTCCTGCGCTGCAGAAAATTTGAATTTGTAATCGTTATACACCAACGTAGTGTTGGAGAAAAGACGACGGTTGAATACATGGTTCCAGCGAACAGTTGCAGTAGAATTTCCCCAGGGGATATTGGTTCTGAAGGTTCGTTTGGCACTGGCAAAATCAAACACATCTCTGCCAAAATAACCACTGATGTACAAACGGTCTTTTTCAGAAAAGCGATAATTCACTTTTGCATTTACATCGTAGAAATAATAACCGGAGCCATACGCATCGCTGCTCTTTTTAATAAATGGTTTGGCTAATGCATCTACATAAGTGCGGCGGGCAGATAAAATGAAAGAAGCTTTGTTTTTCTTGATCGGCCCTTGTATGGAAAAACGGGAAGCAATAACACCAATGCCGCCTTCCATTTGAAATTTGTTGATGTTGCCATCCTTCATGGTTACATCCACCACGGAAGAAAGTCGTCCGCCATATTGAGCCGGCATACCGCCTTTTATCAACGATACATTTTTTATAGCATCTGAATTAAATACGGAGAAGAAACCAAATAAGTGACCGGGATTGTACACTACGGCATCATCCAAAATGATGAGGTTTTGATCTGGCCCGCCACCACGAACAAAGAAACCAGCATTGCCTTCGCCTGCATTGCGAACACCGGGTAATAGTTGTAATGCTTTTAGGAGATCAATTTCTCCCATAAAGGCCGGAATATTTTTTACCTGGCTCATGGTGAGTTCAATCCGTCCCATCTGTGCATTCTTTACATTGGCATCTCTTCGTTTACTGTACACAATTACTTCGCCAATAGCATCGGCTCTTGATAACAGATCGAAATTGAAAGACTGGTTATCTTTTAACTCAATGGAAATTGTTTTACCGAGATAGCTTATATGCGATACGGCGATAGTATAATTACCTTCATCCAACGTAATAGAATAAAAACCGTATTGATTACTGGTAACACCTTTTGATTGCCCGTTGACAGCGATGGTGGCACCCATAATGGATTCGCCGGAGAGACTGTCTTTTACATAACCGTTTATGGTGAAACGGTTGGGTTTATTATCGGCGTTTTGTGAAAAAGCGATGCTGGTGAAAAGAATAAGGATGACTACACTGGTTATCTTATGCATGAGGGAATAACAATCTTAAAGTTTTTTAGTTGAATCTGTTGCTACAAAATTGATACTGGTTTTTATTTCTGCACAATCTTCTTTGATTCCGTATGGGTTGGTGGATTTTTCTTCCGGACTTAACCAATTACCGGGAGGGCCATCTTCTCCAAACGCAGTGCTACACTCCTGCCAGTATAATTTTGCCAGATCATAACGGGCAGTGCTTAATAATGTAAAGAGTTCGTTGGATAGCCTGTTGAACGATGACTTTTTTTCATTAAGCGATTGCGAGGCAATTATAGTATTGGTTTCTGCTTTTGCATTTTGGTATGGCTGTAATGCGGTTTGATAAATGAGTGTATCCACATTCAATTCATCAATTTTAAAACTATCCAATGCCATTTGTAATGCCGCAGCGGATTGATTGATGGCAAGGGTATCTGCTTTTACAAAAGCAGCTGTAGTTTCATAATATTTCTCCAGCACTTGTTGCAGAGATTGATTAAAAGCTGTGCTGTGTTTGCTAACGGCGAGTGGCAATGGTTTTGGTTCGTTATCTTTTGAGCTGCTGTTTCCGGGATAAACAAAATACCTTGTCAAGCCTATTAATAACAATAAGATGGCAAAAAGCATGGTGAGGCCATTTACGCCTTTTGTTTTTTGTACAAATACCCTGATAATTCCAAGAATGATGATAAGGGCGGGTAACACAATGCCGAGGATGTCGATTACTTTTTTCATCGAAGGTACATTACAATTTGGCTCAAAGATAACCACTGATTATAGGATTAGGACTGATTTCCATGATTTCCCGATTATTTAGAATTTCTTCACATGGGCTGAAGCTGTATTGTCTGTGTTAATCATTTTTTAATACGAGAAAATACTGTTCTATTGAGAAATATTAAACAAAAAAAATCCCATTTCTGTGCAATCAGTGGTTAAATTTGCGCCTCATTTAACTATTATGCTGGCAGGATTTCAAAATGTGACTTTCGAATTTGGTGCAAGGGCAATTGTTGAAGAAGCCACCTGGCATATTCAACCGGGCGAACGTATTGGCCTTATTGGTTATAACGGAACGGGAAAATCAACCCTATTGAAACTTTTGGTGGGTGAATACCAGCCATCTGCCGGTACCGTAGAAAGAAGCCGCACCACTTCTGTTGGTTACCTGCACCAGGATCTGCTGAGTTTTGATACCAACGATTCAATTCTGCAAGTAGCACTCTCTGCTTTTGAAAAAATATTGCAATTAGAAAAAGAAATTGAAGTACTGGGTATAGAATTAGAAAAAACCGGCGACGAAAAAACCTTGCATGAGTATAGCGATAAGCTTCATGAATTGGAAACACTCGGCGGTTACAATATCCATCACCAGACGGAAGAAGTATTGCAGGGATTGGGCTTTGCGAATGCCGATCTAAACAGACCGTATAAAGAATTTAGTGGAGGATGGCGAATGAGAGTGTTGCTGGCAAAAATGATCTTGCAGCAACCCGATCTTTTATTGATGGATGAACCTACGAACCACTTAGATCTTCCTTCTATTGAATGGTTAGAAAAATATTTGTTGCATTACCAGGGTTCTGTGGTGATCGTAAGTCATGATAAATATTTCCTGAACCGCATGGTGACTAAAATTGTGGAAGTGTACCAGCAGCAGTTACATATCTACAATGGTAATTATGATTACTACGAAAAAGAAAAAGCCATTCGGGTAGAAATGCAGCAGAAGGCTTACGAAAATCAGCAGGATTATATTCGCCAGAATGAACGTTTAGTAGAACGCTTTAGAGCCAAAGCCAGTAAAGCAGCGATGGCGCAAAGCATCATGAAGAAATTGGATAAGCTGGAACGAATTGAAGATGCTGAAATTGAACGACCGAATATCCGTATCAACTTCAGGGTGGATAAAACACCGGGCAAAGTGTTGGTGGAATTAAATAATGTGT
>CAZXMP010000129.1:0-10705 GCA_964641575.1 uncultured Chitinophaga sp.
CATGGTTTGATCCATTTTTGCAGTGCCTTCAAACTCGCTAAAAATCTGTTCGTAGGTTTTACCCATAATATTGGCCAGAATATTTAATCTGCCTCTATGGGCCATTCCAATAACTACTTCCTGCACATCATGATCGGCAGCAATATTAATTATTGCATCTAATGCTGCAATTGTTGTTTCACCACCTTCCAATGAGAATCTTTTTTGGCCTACATATTTTGTATGAAGAAACTTTTCAAACATCACTCCTTGATTCAACTTCTCAAGGATGCGTTTTCTTTTTTCCAAAGGCAATGGGTCGTTGAAATTTTGTTCCATTTCTTTGGCCAGCCAGTTCACAATATTTTGGTCACTTATATATTTGTATTCCAAACCCACACTTGATGCATACACTTTTTGCAACTTGTCAAGCAGATTGCGCAGCGTAGTTGCGCCCAAGCCAAGTCTTTCACCTACCTCAAATTTTTTATCCAAATCTTCTTCGCTTAAACCAAAAAAAGAAAGTTGAAGAGTTGCATTACGGTCCTTACGTTCCCTAATGGGATTTGTTTTTGCAAGCAAATGACCTTTATTGCGGTAGCCCAAAATCATCCGATAGGCAGCTAATTCTTTTTTCCAATTGCTTCCACTACCAGCAGTTGAAGGTTCAACAGATGTTGTTATAGCAGCAGGTTTACCGTTTGAAAAAGTGCTGATACTCTCCATTGCAAAATCAAACCCTTCGAAGAATTTTTTCAGTTCAGGGTCCACACTTCCGGAATCTTGCACAAACTCACGGTACAGGTTTTCGATAAAGGCAGGGGAAGAATTAGTTATGTAAGAAAAGTCCTTCATGTAGCTGGAAAATTTGAAAATAAAGCAATTTTTGAGGTCACAAATATCGCTTAAAATACCGAAATTCAGGCTCATTTTGAGGGATTTAGAAGGGCGAACCCGGTTCTAAACTAGTTCAACATTAGATTTGCAATACTAGCCCTTCAATTTCTTCTAAATTATTAACCGGTAAGTAGCGAATTTTAGATGATTTCTCCTACCTTTGCAGTCCTTAAAAATCAAAAAGAATGGCTAATCACAGCGCAACAAAAAAGGATGCCCGTCAGGCGGCTAAAAGAACAGCGAGAAATAAATATTACGGAAAAACTACCCGTAATGCTATCCGTGACCTGAAAGCCTTGAAAGGAAAAGAGATGGGCGACAAATTCCCAGATGTTGCTTCAATGATCGACAAATTAGCTAAACGTAATGTAATTCATAAAAACAAAGCAGCTAACCTAAAAAGCAAATTAGCAAGAAAAGCTAACGCAGCAGCGGTAGCAAAGTAAGCTATTTCAATACATTATTTGAAAAGCATCTCTGATTGGGATGCTTTTTTTATTGGCCCAATTTATCTGTCGAAATATTATGTAGGCAAGCTAATTACTTCTATCATCATTCCTTGCGTCGCACACTTGTACTGAAGCAACACAGATGAACATTAACGCAGCCCCATTAAACATCATTGTCTTCGATGTTCAAGCCTTTTGTCTTGCATTCTTGTTCCTATTCACTTCGTATATTTATTCTACGACATCGCCAATTCATATAATCAAACTATATCATGCAAAAACTATTCTCTACTTTGTTGCTTCTTTTAATCGCAGCTCAATTGTCATTCTCTCAAAACATAACCACAAAATTTGAGCAATCAAAAGGCACCCAAACACCTACCTATTTTGAAATTATTGATTGGTGGAAAAAATTGGATGCACAATCAGGCAAAGTAAAAATGCTTACCATGGGCATCACCGATGCTGGTTATCCATTGCACTTAGTTGTGGTATCAAACAATGGCGATTATATTTTCGACAACATTCGTAAAAGCAATAAACGTATTATATTAATCAACAATGGTATTCATCCAGGTGAACCTGATGGCGTTGATGCAAGTATGCTGCTGGTAAGAGATATTGTAACAAATAAATACAAAATTCCTGATAATATTGTTCTTGCCTTTATACCAATTTATAATATTGGTGGTTGCTTAAATCGTAGTCCAAATTTTCGTGTGGATCAGAATGGTCCCGAAGAATTTGGCTCCCGCGGCAACTCTCAAAACCTCGATCTTAACCGGGACTTTATTAAATGTGACTCCAAAGATGCAAGAGCATTCACAGAAATTTTTCATTTGATAGATCCTGATATTTTCGTAGACAATCATGTAAGTAATGGTGCCGATTATCAACATATCATAACACTACTAACAACACAACATAATAAGCTGGGCGGAGTAATGGGTGAATTCTTAAATAAAAAATTTGAACCAGCTCTCTACACTTCTATGAAACAAAAAGGGTATGACCTCATCCCATATGTAAATTCTTTTGGCGACACTCCCGATAATGGCTGGCCAGAATACTGGGACAGCCCCCGTTATAGCAGTGGCTTTGCAGCCTTATGGCATACATTTTCTTTTGTACCAGAAACGCATATGCTAAAAGCGTATGACTTGCGGGTAAAAGCCACTTATACATTAATGCAAGCTTTTATTGAGTTTGCTGTAAAAAACAGTGAAGAAATAAAAGCAGTACGTAAAAAGTCTAAAGAGTCGGTCAAAACATTTACTGACTTCCCGCTTAACTGGACATTGGATAAATCAAAATTCAGAGAAGTAACCTACAAAGGTTTTGAAGCAGGGCGTAAGCCAAGTGAAATATCAGGCTTACCCAGATTATATTATGATCGTAATAAGCCCTATGAAAAACAAGTCAAGATCTTCAATCATTTCAACCCACAAATAGTACTGAAAAAACCAGAAGCCTATATTATTCCACAAGGCTGGTGGAAAGTAATCGACTTATTGAAACTGAATAAAGTAGAAATGAGGCAGCTAAAAAAAGATTCGATGATCGAAGTACAGGTATATAAAATTGATGACTACAAAACATCTCCCCGTCAATATGAAATGCACCATCTTAATAGTGATGTAAAAGTTAGCACCAGTTTGCAAACACTCAACTTTAAAAAAGGCGATTGGTATATTCCAATGAACCAGGTAGCAAATCGCTTTTTAATGGAAGTGCTAGAACCACAAACAGAAGATTCTTATTTCGCCTGGAATTATTTTGATGCCATACTCAGTCAAAAAGAAGGCTACTCTGCTTATGTGTTTGAAGACATAGCAGCCGACTACATGAAAAAGAATACCGAAATCAAAACAAAACTGGAACAGCGAAGATCAACAGATACAACCTTTGCTAAAAATGCAAGAGCTCAACTGAATTTTATTTATCAAAACTCTCTCTGGAATGAGCCAGCATTTATGCGTTATCCTGTTTACCGGGTAGTAATACCAAAGTAAAATATTTTTACTTCGAAACAAATAATTTATGCAGTTTCTTTAGCTAATTCAATTTCTGAAATGGATGTATCTTCTGGTATATCCATTTTTTTAAATATCCGCCGGCCAAATAACAGACTTAACAACAACACGAAAATGCTGAGGTAACCAACCCAGTTATAATTAAGCACCTTGCCTGATTTTTCTGTTACTACGATCATACCCGCAAATAAAGCAGCCAACCCGCTACCCAATTGTTGTATACTGCCATTCACACTCATAAAACTACCCCGTTGTTCAGGCTTTACCACTTCACTGATCATTGCCTGTGCAGTAACGATTCTTCCAGTAGCAACCGTAAACCAGATCGCAAAAAATAATAACACCACCCCAAATGGAACATTGGGCATTCGGGTAATAATCAATACCATGAATAAGGAAAGAAATACGGATACAGAAAACACAGCTAATTTTCCCTTCTTATCGGATAGTTTTCCCAAATAAAGAGCTGCCAATAAAGAAGCAATGCCACCCGCCAAATAGATCATTGGAGTATGATCCTTCGAAAACCCTTTATTATATTCTAAATAGGGATTGATAAAAGGGATAATTAAAAAATGTCCCATCATTAATAAGCAAGAAAATATAAGTGCAGACCGCTGTTCCGGTATTTTACACACATTTACCAATACTGAAAAAGGAGAGGTTATTTCATCGGCCTGTTTCTTTTTAATATGAGACGTCATGCTGGGAACAAAACGTATGATAAGTGGAATGAAAACTATACCCAGCGATCCTATTAATAGAAAAGGCACATGCCAGTCGTGTTGGAAAAGATTCGTCAGGTATAATGATATCGGAACCCCTAGAATAGAAGCGGCAGCAAAGCCTCCCATCACAGCACCCATAGCCCGGCCTCTTCTTTCATACGAAAACATATCAGCCACAATAGAAAGTACTTGTGCTCCAATAATACCACCAAATAATCCGGCAATAATTCTTGCACCCAATAACATACCATAAGTAGGTGCAAACCCGCAAGCAATAGTCCCAATTACAAAACCGATATAGGCAAATAACAGGAATTTCTTTCTATCAAACCTGTCAATAAACATTGCAATTCCTAAACCTGAAAAGAAAGCGGCAATAGAATAAGACGCAACAAGAATACTGAATTGCATCGCCGTTACATTCAGGTAATTACCCAACGGCATCATGATCATGAAATCAAGTATATGTGTAAAGTTCAACGCCGCCAATAAAAACAATATGATCCGTTCCTGCTTATTCATAAACCGGGCAAAGGTCGGGAATCCCGAAGGGAAAACAAAAGCAGAGTTATTGTCAATTCCGGGCACTAACAGCGAATGACAGATATAATTATCTTTAGAACACTAACAACAACGAACCGAAAATATGATTTCCCGCTTTTAGTCGGGCAACTTATTAACTAATTCTTCATTCCTCGCTTATGCAGCAAAAACAATACGGTGTTTTTTCACTTCCCGTTATCGTAGGAGCATTGGGATTTTTTGTTGATATCTATGATTTGCTACTTTTTAGCATTGTACGAAAAGCAAGCTTTAGAGATCTTGGAGTGGCAGAAGAAGCTATGAAAGGCTTGGGTGAAAGTATCATAAGCTGGCAGATGATTGGCTTAACAATCGGCGGTATTCTTTGGGGCATGCTCGGTGATAAGAAAGGAAGAAAAAGTGTTTTGTTTGGTAGCATCACTCTTTACTCTTTTGCAACAATTGCAAATGGATTTGTTACAAATATTGATCAATATACATGGCTTCGATTTATAGCAGGTCTTGGTTTAGCAGGTGAGTTAGGAGCCAGTATCACTCTAACGAGTGAAATATTACCAAAAGAAAAAAGAGGAATTGCTGCAGCTATCATCGCTACCAGTGGTGTGATGGGCACCATCACTGCTTATTTTGTTTATAATCTTAGTGGTGAAGATTGGCGACTGTGTTACTACATCGGTGGAGCAATGGGTTTGCTGTTACTGCTTCTTCGTGTCAGTGTTTTTGACAGCAGCATATATAGCGCTGCAAAAAACAAAACGGTAGAGTTTGGAAATTTTTTAATGATGATAACAAAAAGAGAACGGCTATTTCGTTATCTGCGGGCAATATTCATAGGGCTACCAGTATGGTATGTCATCGGTATTCTTATCAGCTTCTCTGATGTGTTTGCAAAACAATTTGGCATCACCGGGTTCGATCAGCCGAAAGCATTGATGTTGCAATATGTTGCTTTGGCATTTGGCGATTTAGGCGCTGGTCTTCTTAGCAACTATATAAAAAGCCGGAAGAAAACACTCTTATTGTATTACGGTATTCTTGCAGTGTTCATAACATTGTTCTTTGCATTAAAGGGTGGCGGTACTGCTTTTAATATGTACTTACTGTGTATGGGGCTTGGCTTTGGATCTGGATTATCTGTCTTGTATATCACAATGAGTGCAGAACAATTTGGCACCAACCTGAGAGCAACTGCTGCCATCTCCATTCCAAATCTTGTACGTGGATTTTTACCGCTAATGCTGATCTTGTTTCAATTCCTGAGAAGTGGCAATGTGTTTAATAATTATGTAACTGCTGCATGGGTGACAGGTATAATCGTAATGGTCATTGGTTTTGTTTCGGCATTGTACACAAAAGAAACATTTGGCAAGGATTTAGACTTTATAGAAAAATGATCTATCAATTGAACATTCTTTAACCATAAATAAATTCATAGGCAACCGGTTGACCAGCGTTCTGGCTCAATGGTATTAATTCCTATCTTTAAACTCAACAATTTTTATCATATGTCCGCATACGATTACTCAAGAAGAAAATTTCTAAGAGATACATTATTAGCATCTGCAGCTGTTGCCACACCTGGTTTATTAATGGGACGAGGCTTTTGCAGTGCCGATAAAGTAAAGCTTGCCTGCGTTGGTATTGGTAATCGTGGCGCAGAAATTATTCAAGCCTTGTACGATACCGGATTGGCAAATATCGAAGCTCTCTGTGATGTAGATATGGAAGCACCGCATACGATGGCCATACTAAAAAAGTTTCCCAATGTACCACGTTTCAAAGACTTCCGCCAGATGTTCGATAAAATGGGCAACCAGATTGAAGCCGTTTCTGTTGGTGTCCCAGACTTTTCTCACTTTCCCATTACTATGATGGCAATTGGTTTAGGAAAGCATGTGTATGTAGAAAAACCGATGGCACGAACATTTAACGAAGTAGAGTTGATGATGAAGGCCGCTGCAAAACATTCCAAAGTGGTAACGCAAATGGGCAACCAGGGACATTCGGAGGCTAATTACTTTCAATTCAAAGCATGGAAAGAAGCTGACATTATTAAAGATGTAACAGCCATCACTGCACATATGAACTCAGCAAGACGCTGGCATGGTTGGAATACCAAGATCAGCTCATTCCCGGCAGCAGAAGCTGTTCCATCAACACTTGATTGGGATCTTTGGCAAATGCAAACACAAGGGCATCAGTTCAACAAAGATTTTGTAAATGGTCAATGGCGTTGCTGGTTCGACTTTGGTATGGGAGCTTTGGGCGATTGGGGTGCACATATCCTTGATACAGCACATGAGTTTCTCGACCTCGGTCTTCCATACGAAGTAGATCCGCTTAAATTGACCGGGCATAATAATTTTTTCTATCCTATGTCCACTACCCTTTCATTTAAATTTCCAAAACGTGGCGATATGCCACCGGTTGAAGTGAAATGGTATGATGGAATTGACAATCTTCCTCCAATACCAAAAGGGTATGGTGTGCAAGGTCTTGATCCCAGCATTCCACCACCAAGTACAGGTGCAATGCAACCGGCGAAACTGAATCCGGGTAAAATAATTTACAGTAAAGAACTAACATTCAAAGGTGGTTCACATGCAAGTACCTTATCGATTATACCTGAAGAGAAAGCAAAAGGAATGGCCTCTAAGCTGCCAACTGTTCCTACAAGCCCGTCGAATCACTTCGCTAATTTTCTTAAAGCATGTAAAGGCGAAGAAAAAACAAGATCACCGTTTGCTGTTGCTGGTCCGTTAAGTCAGGTATTTTGTCTTGGTGTACTTGCTCAATGGACAGGTGAAAAAATTGTTTTGGACCGAAAGAAAAAAATTATCACCAGCAGTAAAAAAGCGAATGAGTTGCTGATTGGCCCACCACCACGCAAAGGATGGGAGCAGTATTATAAAGTATAACTTTATTTGACGAATGATAGTAAACTTAGAAGCCAACCTTCCAGTTAGCTTCTAAGTTATGAGTTATCTTGAAAAATTTATTTCAACTTCCTGATCTTAATACTGCGAAAACTCACTGCATTGCCATGATCCTGCAAAAGAATATGTCCTTCTTTTGCTTCGCCAAAGTTTGGCCACACTTTATATTTACTGATTGCTACAAGGTCACGATAAGATTGTGAGCCTCTTTGATATTCCAGCACTTTAATACCATTGAGATAATGCTCCACATGATGGTTTGGATAAACAATAACCCTGCCCATGTTCCACCCACCAGGTTGTTTAATAAATCTTGATGTTTTATTTGCTTTGATCAGATCATATAAAGAAGCAAGTGTTCGGTTTCCGTCTCTACCCATTTTAGCATCCTCATGCAATGTATCATCCAGCAATTGGTATTCAAGCCCGATAGCAGACCCACTGTTGTTTTCTGATAGTGTTACAAAATATTTCAACCCACTATTTGCTCCGGGTGTAAGTTTAAACTCAAAAGACAGATCAAATGCACTGAATTTTTCTTTGGTTACAATATCCCCACCATTGGTTGACTCCTTTCCTTCTGATGAAAGCACAGTAAGCAATCCATCTTTTATTTCCCAGCCTTTTTCGGGAAAAGAGTTTTTATACGCACCTTTCCAGCCATTGTTTGTTTTACCATCAAATAACAATTTCCATCCATTGCTTTTTTCAAAAGCAGAAAGATTATTTGGAATTGTATTTACTACATATACATCTTTTGGAAAAGGTAAAGGCTTTAACCCTGCTGTTTTGATCCGGATATTTTTCCAATGAATTTTTCTTCCTGCCATTTCAGGTTTGCCAATGCTATGCACCTGCAATGCAATAAATCCTTTTCGGTCAAATGTGTCCACCAGATAAGCAGCAGGAATATTATTTACCCATGTTTTAATTGTTGTACCTATACATTCTATCCTCACTTTATTAAAGACGCCATGCCGGTAAGCATTTTGACCAGAAGGATTAAGCATCAACGGATATAACCAATCTCGTCTCCCTTCATCATACAAACCTCCTGTCCATCTTCTTACCGAAGGATCTAATTCATACTGGTATCCATACACTCTTCCTTTTCCATTATTTGCATTGGCATCAAAATGACTACGGAATTGTATACCTGAATTAGAAGTTGTGTCTTCGATCATTACTTCCAGTTCAAGAATAAAATCTCCATACTCTTTTTCGGTAACTAAAAATGTATTGGGTGTATTTGGAACTGTTGTACCGGTGATCACTGCATTGGCAATAGTATACTCAGCGATTCCGGCTACTTTTTTCCAGCCATCGAAACTCTTGCCATCAAAAAGTGTGGTCCAGCCAGCTTTATTCTGCTGACCGAAAACAAAAGAAACTGAAAGGAAGAAAAGAAATGAAAGAAGGGGGTATTTCATGCAACAAATTTTACTCGTTGAGCATTGAAGTTAATGGAAAAAATCAGCGGAAATGATCTTGCGGAATTTGCCCTGACTTTGAATACAATAAATCCTGCATAATACCAGCCGATTTTATTTCTTCAATTGTTTAATAAAATCATTGATCTGGTTGAAATAAAAAACAGATTCCACTTCAACCCAATATTTATAATAAGCTTCCGGTGTATCGAATTGTTGGTTTGGTTCGCTGATCATCACAATCTTCAACTTTGGATCAAAAGCTTTTTCAAAATCGGCTAGTAACGAAGGAATATTATTTGTTTTCTGTAATGCCTCCTTTACTTTCGTTTGTAATGGCTTGTCTTTTGCAAGATTTTTAAAATATGCTAAAGCTGCGGGATCACATGCTTCAAAATTATCTGTCCCCGCCTCTGCAACCAACATATCAAACATCCTCAATTCTCTGGACATCCTCGGGAAAAGGCTATCAGGTGAAAACCAAAGAGCCGGTATATTGATCGAAGGTTTTTGTTTGCCAAGAAAATGAGGCCGCCATGAGGAACGGGGCATTGATTTCCGGATTGCATCCGGTCCAAGGTCACAGGCCAATGTAGCCACCATTTCCACATATTTCCGGACTATGGTATCCTGTACATCAATGTATGTATAGGCGAAATCAAAATAAACCAGCCCCGCTACCCGGTTTGGATGATGTTCAGCGATCCATGTCATATCCATTGATGCAGGTATCCGGCCTGCTAAGATTGCCTTTTCAATTTTCAATGCATCCATAAAAGCCACTACATCTTCACCATTCGTAGCAACATCATAGCCCCAACCGGGATCAGTTGATTTGCCCCAACCTCTGCGGGTAATAGCATAAACATGATTAGTGCCGGTAAACTTTGGAGCAAATCCCTTCCGGTCATAGTCCACCCACTCACCGGCATCTCCATGAAAGGATTGGAGAAAGATGAGAGGCAAACCACTGCCACCAAGATCCAGATAATGCAGGCTGATGCCATTAACTTCCACAAATTTTTCTTTGTAGAGTGTCGTGTCTTTATACTGTGCAGCACTTTGAAGTGAAAACAATAAAACAGAAATGGTAAGCACAATTGCAAATTGAACATTTTTCATACTTAAAAAATTTAATGATGAATAATATTCAAAAGGTACCGGCCTTCAAAAATACTGACTGCAACTAAAAAATTACAAACTAACAACTACATCTTTCACGAACTTTAATAGATAGGTATTAAGATATACAGGTGGTTATAGTACCTTCATAATTGTTTAACGAAAAGGAGGAGGGATACATGAAGTAGATAAACAAAAAAGCCCTCCGATAAATCGGAGGGCTCAAAGAATATGGCAGCTACCTACTCTCCCGCATTGTGGTGCAGTACCATCGGCCATGAGGGGCTTAACTTCTCTGTTCGGTATGGGAAGAGGTGAACACCCTCGGCAAAACCACCATAAGAATATACAATTCCAAAAATTCTAATTACAATATCCACACAAATGGATTGTAATCTGGAATTAAGCTTTGGAACTTAATAAGATCATATTGGGAAATGTTAGAAGACTCACTAATAAACCATTTTTAGAAAATGATTAAAAAAATTAAAGCGTACGGGCAATTAGTACTACTTGGCTTTACTGTTACCAGTTTTACACCTATAGCCTATCAACGTCATAGTCTTTGACGACCCTTAAAAGTAAACT
>CAZXMP010000130.1:0-10686 GCA_964641575.1 uncultured Chitinophaga sp.
AAATGTTAATAAAATAGTTTGGAAATATTTTTTTGTTACATGAAATTATTTTTAATATTGCATAGGGAATGAAATTTCCCTGTACTTACTAACCCATCCATATATTATCCCTTCGCTTACTACGGAGGGATTTTTTTATGCTTACCCTCCGCTATTTTTTATACTTCTTGCTTAATGCTCGATATAAAAGTCGGGGTAAATTCAAAAGAAAATTTTGCAAACTGCTCATCCGTGTTACAATAGTTGAAGAGTGCGACGCAAGGAACGATGCTAGTAGCAATTAGTTGGGCTAATAAAATTAATCCCTGCTTATTGTATTTAAAATACCTTTACAGTAATCTAAAAATTATTGCATGCTGAAATCAATGACAGGATTTGGAAGAGCCGAAAAAAATGTGGGTGATAAAACTTTTCTGGTGGATATAAAATCCCTCAACGGAAAACAGTTTGAATTGCAATTAAGGATTCCTTCGCTTTTAAAACCTTTTGAATTTGACATCCGCCGCTTACTTTCTGAACGACTGAGCCGCGGTAGTGTGGATTGTAATATCAGCCTGAAAGATACGGGCAATGCCCGCCCGGTTACTATTAATACAGACCTGGCAAAGGCCTATTATAAACCACTTTCGGAATTAGCTGCCGCCCTTAATCTTGATACTTCAACTATTTTAAGCACCCTCGTTAAACTGCCGGAAGTGATAACCCCAAGCAGCGATACACTTTCTGACAACGAATGGCAGGATTTTCAACTGGTAGTATTGGAAGCCATAGACAACCTGAATACCCACCGCCTGAATGAAGGCAGCATGATGGAAAAAGATTTGTTGCTTCGTATTGATAATATATCCAAACTACAGGAGGAAGTTATAAAGCTGGAACCGCTTCGCCAGCAAAAGATCCGGGAAGGCATCACCCGGCTGCTGGAAGAAAATGTAGGTAAGGAAAACTACGACAGCAACCGGCTTGAACAGGAACTTATATATTATATAGAAAAGATAGATATTACCGAAGAACAGGTGCGGTTGAAAAACCATTGTCATTACTTCTCCACCCTATTAGCTGATGCAGATGATGCGAAGGGGAAAAAGCTGTCTTTTATTCTACAGGAAATAGGAAGAGAAATAAACACAACCGGTTCCAAAGCTTACGACTCCACCATTCAAAAAGCAGTAGTAATGATGAAAGATGAATTGGAGAAAGCGAAGGAGCAGGTGTTGAATGTATTGTAGGAAAGTTTCAAGTTTTGAGTTTCTGGTTTCGGGTTCTCCAAATCATTTCTTCTTAATTACATTTGTAAAAAATTATTCCTTGAAAAGTTTTAGGAAAATCTGCCTGTATTTGCTTGCAGCTTGTGGCTTGTGGCTTGCAGCTCTCTCCTGCGCCACTATTGACCTTTACGAAAAATCAGTAGCTATTCCCGACCACGATTGGCAAAATAGTTATCAACCCACTTTTACATTTACTATAAAAGACACCGCATCAGCTTACCAGATCTTTTTAGTGTTGCGGCATAATGATAAGTACAACTTCAATAATATCTATTTGAATCTGCATACCAAACAACCCGGGCAAGATTCCGCACAAACAGCGAGATACGATCTCAAACTTGCAACAAATGAAAATGGGTGGCTGGCCAGTGGAATGGATGATATATATGAACACCGCATTGCATTAACTCCAACCGGGCAGGAATTCTATTTTAAAAAAACCGGTGACTATACTTTTATCATAGAACAAATTATGCGGGAAAACCCATTGAAGAATGTATTGAATGTGGGTCTCCGTCTTGAAAAGAAACAATAACCTCCTCTTACACTATGGCCGATATAAGCCGTAAAAGATTTCGCCGTGCATCCTTTATTTATTGGATGCTCCTTATTTATATTATTGCAGCTTTAGTATGGTGGTTTATTTCGCTGAACAATCATGTTGCCACCATGCGGAATTTTAAAATCAACCAAATCAACGCAACTATCAGCAAACAGCAACTACCCGGCCTGTACCAGGTAGAATTGGATAAAATCAATAAAGAACATAGCCGTGAAAAAACAAAATACATCAGCGAGGGAGCTATTTTTCTATTACTGATATTGGTGGGGGCGGTGTTTGTATATCGTTCTATGAGGCGGCAATTTAACCTCCAACAACAGCAACAAAATTTTATGATGGCGGTGACGCATGAATTAAAAACACCTATTTCAGTGACCAGGCTAAATCTTGAAACTTTACAGAAGTATAATCTTGACCCGGAAAAGCAGAAGAAAATTATCCGTACCACACTTGACGAAACAGCCCGTCTCAATTCGTTAACCAATAATATTCTTATTTCCGCACAACTGGAAGGAGACCGATATAAGTCTGCCAAAGAAGAACTTGACTTATCTACATTATTTAAAGATTGTATACAAGATTTTAAGAAACGATTTCCCGATAGAATATTTAAAGAAGATATTCAGGATGATGCCGATGTACAGGGCGACCCGTTATTATTACAAATGCTGATCAATAACCTGTTGGAAAATGCTATAAAATATTCGCCTAAAGAAAGCACCATAACGGCTTTGCTAAAAAAATTAAATCCCGGAATTTGTTTACAAGTATCGGATGAGGGGCATGGAATTGAAGATGCTGAAAAGGATAAGATATTCAACAAATTTTACCGCATTGGAAACGAGGGAACCCGCAAAACCCAAGGCACTGGCCTTGGCTTGTATCTTTGTCGCAAAATTGCAACGGCGCATAATGCCGACATTTCGGTGACAAACAATGAACCCAATGGCAGTAATTTTGTCGTCGTTTTTAAAAGCTAAGATTTAAAAGGAGGAAACGGGAATAGGAGAAGATATCTTATTGAAAATTGCTTCTATCGTTTTGAGTCACCTCTTCGTTAGTTTCAAGAATACAACCATGACCGCAGAAAAAAAATCATCGATATTACTGGTAGAAGATGAAGAGAATCTTCATGAGGCCTTAAAACTAAATTTGGAACTGGAAGGTTATGAGGTAACCTCTGCCTACGATGGTGCTGCAGCACTCAATGCGGTGCAAGGTGAGTACTTCGACCTAATTATACTGGATGTGATGTTGCCGGAGATGGATGGCATTAATGTTACCGAAACAGTTCGTATCAGCAACAACGAAGTGCCGATTCTGATTCTTAGCGCAAAAAACAGCAGTGCCGACAGGGTATTAGGCTTAAAGAAAGGTGCAGATGATTATCTTACTAAGCCCTTTAACCTGGAAGAACTTTTATTAAGAGTTTATAAGCTGATTAATAAGAACAAAAAACTTCAGGATAAATCATCAATTGATGACACCTACAGCTTTGGCAACAACAGCATCGATTTTAAAGCCCAGGAAGCCACTAAAACCTCCGGTGAGAAAATACAACTGAGTAAGAAAGAAACCATGTTACTGAAACTGCTGATTGAAAATAAAAACGAAGTAGTTCCAAGAGAAAAGATTTTACAATCAGTTTGGGGTTATAATGTTTATCCCACCACCAGAACCATTGATAATTTCATTCTAAGCTTTCGTAAATATTTTGAAGAAGATAGCCGGAATCCGAAATATTTTCATTCCGTAAGAGGCGTTGGTTATAAGTACTCAGAGTAAAGCTTTCTCTATTTCCCCCAACAGTCTTCTTGTATTATTGAAGATCAATTGCCGGTTTTCTGTAAATGATACATTAGTAAACATTCCCGTCTCGCATTGCTGCAATAAAGTTGCTGTTTCATCTATTAAAGATCTATTGAGCCCACTTTCTTTCAACAGGGTAAACAAATTCTCTTTATTCATTTCCGTGCCGGCTAGTTTATAATAATTGCCAAAGAAACTCCAAACAGCTTGATGAAGTGTTGTGAAGAAATCTTTACTTGTTTCATTTATTTGTACTGTTTGTAACAATTCATCAGTCGTTATTGCTGTCATTTTCTCCTTTGTAAGTGTTGCCTGTTCGGTTGCCGTAACTTTTCTTTTTTTCATTAACCAAAAAACAATACCCGCTAAAACAACAAGTAGTCCGGTTCCTGCCAGCCAATATTTTCCCTTGCCATTAGTTTCTTTCTTATCAACCGCTGAAATTTCTTGTTGCTTCTTTTCACCAATCGTTATTTGTTGTGGCTTTGTAGTAACAGTTTTGTAAACACCCGTATCAATATTAAAAAATGTAAAACTAACAGGTGGAATAATATAAGTGCCCGGAGCAGATGCTACAAAAGCATAGCGAAATTTTCGTTTGCCTTTTAGCGGTGTGCCATACACATCCAGCGAATCTTTTATTTCCGGGTCAAATCCTTCTACACCAACCGGCCAATTAATTACCGGAGCATTTAACTGAATAAAATTTCCTTTTCCAACTATGGTAACTTCCAGCATACCCTTTTCATTAGCAGCAATCTCCTGATCATTAATAGCCACTGAAATTGAAAAACTTCCTACCGCTCCGCTAAAACCTGCTGTTTTTCCTTTTTCAGGTATCGGCTTCACCACTATGTTGATTGGCGCTGTGCTAATGTCATTCTCAAAAACTTCCGCATTGGCAGGTGCTTCTTCGGGTTCATTCTTTAATACACCTTCCACAATTTCCTGCTCGGTTCTTTTTTTTACTTTGCTTCGGGAAAATTCAACTTTATTTTTTACTTCCATTGCATCAATTGTAAATAAACCTGCCTGCAAAGGATATAATTGTACTTTTCGGATTGTGTGAACATCAAATGTTTTTCCATTTATTTCTTCGGTGGTAACAAAACGATCGGAAAGATTTATTACATCCAATACCGAAAAACCATAAAAGCCGGGATTTTTTACAATATCAGATTTTGATTCCAGTCTTGAATATAATTTGAATGTTGCTATCACCGGCTCTCCGACAAAACTGGTTTTCTTATCTACCTGCACTTTCATAAAAAGGTTCTGTCGTATTTTTTCTTGCACATCTTCGCCGGGTCGCAAATAATAATCAGAGCTGGTAGTGATTTCTTTTTCAACCCGCTTCATCGCCACTTCTTTCGAAATAACTTCAATATAATTGTCATTACTTCTTACCTGCTTGCCATCTACCAAAATAAAAGTGCCGGAAATTATTTGTTTGCCAGGATTCAATGCAACCAATGTAAATACATAGTTCTTCGATATCCTGTCGTTATTGGCAAGCCTGGTTTTACCAGAATAGATATAAGGACCAGCCACTGTTTTAAACCCCTTGAATAAAGGTGTAATAAAACCAGAAGCTGCCTCACCATCATCTATTACATATTGCACCTGGAAGGCCTCTCCCACCACAATTGGTGTTACTGGCACAATGGTTTTGAATGAAACCTGAGCCATTGCAAAAGCAGTAAGCAAAGTGAAGAATATAATGGCAGTGATTTTTTTCATACCTTATTCAACACTAAAAATAGTGTTGCTTTCTTAAAAACTACCTTAAAATGTGTTAACGGGTAATACGGTCTTTTAGCGGATAGATTAAAGATCACCCAACTGCGGACGGATAACAATTTCTTCTACACAAGCCTGTATCGATAATTGAGAGGCTGCAAAGATCATTTTTGCTATATCAGCTGCTTCCATAATACGTTTGGTAGAGTTATCATAGTTACCCCATGAATCACTCAGCACTGCACCAGGGTGAACGGAGGTAACTTTTATTCCATGTGGTTTCATCTCTTCCCGCAAATTTTTGCTAAAGCCATGCATCGCAAATTTGCTGATACTGTATGCACCACCATTAGCATAAGCATTAAGAGAAGCTATGGAGCACATGTTAAAAATATGGCCGGAACGCCGCTCCATCATTTTTGGAAGAACAGTTCTTGTAAGATGATAGGCACTCATTAAATTCGTTGCTAATTGGCCTTCCAATGTGCCATCTGGTTCATTACACACACTGCCCGGTTCAAACAAACCTGCATTATTAACGAGTATATCAGGCACAGCAAAAGACAAACACCAATTACCAAATGCAATAGCTTCTTCTTTTTTGCTTAGATCAAATGGTTTTGCTTTGATTGTAACAGTCGGAAATCTTGTCATCAATTCCTCAACGGTTTTATACAATACTACTTCGCCTCTTGAGCAGAGAAACAAATTATGGCCATGGGCTGCAAAGATTTCAGCAATGGCTTTGCCAATTCCTTTTGAGGCACCTGTAATAACAATGTTCATAGCTACGAAGTTAGTAAGAACCGGTAGTATGGAAAGAATCGAAAAGTTTATTACCCCTTTTCTGCGATAAAATATCAAATTCGTATTTTGCAGGAATGCAGTACAAACATCTTTTTTTCGACCTTGACCATACCATTTGGGATTTTGAAGCTAATAGCCGGCTAACACTAAGTGAACTCTACGAATCCATGAAATTGCAGGAAAGAGGTGTTCATGATTTTGATCTGTTTCATAAAAATTACCTGCTGCATAATGATAAACTCTGGGAACGCTACCGCAAAGGCTATATTAAAGTAGATGAGCTTCGGTGGAAAAGAATGTGGCTGACTTTACTGGACTTTAAAATTGCCGATGAACCATTATCGCATAAAATGGGTACTATTTTTCTTGATTTGTTACCCACCAGAAATTTGCTATTTCCCGGCACCATTGAAACATTGGATTACCTGGTGGAAAAGAACTATGAGTTACATTTAATTACCAACGGATTTGAAAAAACACAGCATAGCAAACTAAAAAACTCGGGGCTCGATAAATATTTTATTGAAGTAATAACTTCAGAAGCCAGCAACAGCCTGAAACCGCACAAAGAAATTTTTGACTACGCATTTAAAAAAACAAATGCAAAGCCTGAGCAAAGCATAATGTTGGGCGATAGTATTGATGTTGATATTTTAGGCGGGATGAATGCCGGAATAGACCAGGTGCATATAAATCACTTAACCAACAAAGCTGAAATGGTGAATGGAAAGCTACCCACCTATACAGTTTACACTTTAAAAGAGTTGGAGAATATTTTTCTATAAGAATGCCATAATAGGAAAATGACTTGCCGATCTAAGTTCCCCGTAGGGACAGAGGTTTTACCATGTAGCTATAACCGTCACACCCCCCTTCGGCTTATCACCAATGTTCACCAAAATTTTTGCATCCAATGGTAATAGCAAATCAACTCTTGAGCCTAATTTAATAAAACCCATTTCATCGGTTTGATTTACTTGCTGACCGGGTTTGAGGTAATTACATATACGCTTCGCCAATGCACCGGCAATTTGTTTTACCAAAATTTCTTTTCCGTCTTTGCGGTATACAACAGAATGACGTTCATTTTCTGTAGATGATTTTGGATGCCAGGCTACCAGATATTTTCCTTTATGATATTGACTGTAGGCCACTTCACCACTTACAGGATTTCGGTTTACATGCACATTCAACGGACTCATAAAAATAGAAACCTGCATACGGCGGTCTGTAAAATATTCATCGGCCTGTACTTCTTCAATCACCACAACTTTCCCATCGGCCGGAGCAACGATTGCATTTTCCTGGATAGTTAATTGTCTTTTTGGTATGCGGAAAAAGGAAATAAGAAATAACAATAGGCCCAAAGTGCCTATAAATATCAACAGGCTTAAAATTGGAATAGAAGAACTAAGAAAATAAAAAGAAAGCACATTGATGATACCGAAAAGTATGGTGGCGATAGCTATGCTGGTATATCCTTCTTTGTGTATGGTCATTGAGCCGTGGTTGAAGGGCAAATATAGGAAAATGGTGAATAGGCAATGGTGAATGGTCAATGTGAACTATGAGCTAGATACTACTAAATATTAAATAAAGCCATACAAATGGAATGGCTATCAGCAAGGAATCGAACCTATCTAAAAAACCACCATGACCAGGCATAAATGAACCGCTGTCTTTTACACCTGCTAATCTTTTCAATTTTGATTCAAGCAAATCTCCGAAAGTGCCGAAGATAGCAGAAATACCTGCGATGATAATAATCTCCTTAACATCAAAATTGAATTGCCATGCAATTAATCCTGTAACTACCATAGCCAGTATAATGCCTCCTATTGTACCTTCCAATGTTTTCTTTGGTGAAATTTTCGATAGGGGTGTTTTACCAATAAATGAACCAACAATGTATGCCATGGTGTCGTTTATCCATATGGAAGCAACGATTGCACATGGAACAACTTTAAAATGCCAATCCGGAGGATACATATAACTTATATTAGGCTCGGCTATAAAATATTCTGCTCTCAAATCCATCATCAAACCCCAACTAAGCGAAATATAAACAAGGCCGAAAATAGAATGACCGATATTTCTTATTTGAATATTTTTTGTAAAAAGTAATTCGGTTATCGGCAGTATAAATGCAATGATGAGTCCGAGCCACCAGCCAATTTCATGCAGACGCATTCCAAAAATTGAATAGGCATCGCTGCTGAACCAAAGCATCAAACACCATCCCGCTATCATAACTCCATACTTATGAAAAGGGGTGATTTCTTTATAGCCGGGGTCAATTAAAGCAACTAGTTTCTGGTATTCTATCCAGCAGCCAAAATGGATGATGGAAAATAAAATGAAAAAGCTCCAATGGTTCCATAATAAACCTACTAACATTACTGCTGCAAAGATTATTGCAGTTAATGCTCTTGTTTTGAAGGTTTGAATACTAAAGGCCATCGCTGATTATTGGATTTTGATGGATTAACGGATTCTGTAGTACAATTCGCAAATGCCGAATAGAATTACCGGACGATGAAGTGTGGCTCTTACCTTATCTTCCACTGGAAGATAAGGTTGCGAACTATCCGCCACGGCGGATGCAAGGGACGATGATAGTAGTAATACAGCTGGCTTCATATATTTATTTTTCAAAGTCAAAGGGCTTATTTTTCATATCATCATCTTCTGCATACACTTCGATGTACGTAGTAGTTGACCTTCTTCTTATCCATTCAAATAATACAACCACCAATACAAAACTAACAGAACCGGCTAATGCCAGATTATTGGTTTGTACTACATTTTCATCATTGAGCATTTCAGGATTAAAATAAGTGGCTACTATCAACACCGCATCATAAATAAAATGTGCTGCAATGGCTACCCACAAACTTCCGCTGTACCAATATAATGCTCCTAATAATATGCCTAATAAAAAACGTGGCAGAAAACCATAGAACTGCATATGCATGGCTGAGAATAAAAATGCCGCTACAATAATTCCGGCCCAATGATTTTTAAATATTTTAATTAATAATCGTTGTGCAGCTCCCCGAAATAATAACTCCTCGCCTACCGCTGCTAAACCGGCTATACAAATAATATTCAATATCAAATCCTGCACAGTACGTTTGGAGAGTAATGCTTTCACCGTTCTGGCGGCTTCTTCTTCACCATCCTTCATCCAACCCTGCCAACTTTCTGGAAAGGGGAAATTTCTGTTTAATTCTCCCAGCCAATTTACCAAAGGCAGTGCAACGATCATTATTGCAATACCTGCCAGAAAATAAAATCTGTTGGAAGGTTTTTTGAGGCCTAAATATTTTTGGGAATCGGTGCTGAAAAGTCTTGCACAAATAAAAGTTGGCAATATGAATAAGCCCACAAACTGGATTACCTGCATACCACGAAGAAATGTAATCATACCCGGCTTTGAAAAATCCGTATTTGCCGAATCGCTAAATTCCTCCGTGTCAATACCTGTTATTGCTGAAAGAAATTCCATGCCTAGGTTAGCCATAAGGAATAAGCTGACCAACGCAATGCTAACTAATAGAATAAATTGATTGCCCGCAGATTTTTCCTTTAAAAGCCCCTTCATTAGTAAACTCTGGTTTTAAGATTGTAAATTTGCCGTTTGTAAAATGGTAAAGATAGGTAACATACAACTTCCTGATTTTCCGCTGCTACTGGCACCTATGGAAGACGTAAGCGATCCGCCGTTCCGGGCTGTGTGCAAGGATAATGGGGCCGACCTTATGTACACCGAATTTATTTCTTCCGAAGGACTGATCCGGGATGCGATCAAAAGCCGGAAAAAACTGGACATTTTTGAATATGAACGTCCTGTTGGCATCCAGATATTTGGCGGCGATGAAGACAGCCTGGCCATGGCTGCAAAAATTGTAGAAGTCACCAATCCTGATCTGCTGGATATTAACTTTGGATGTCCAGTTAAAAAAGTAGCCTTGAAAGGTGCCGGGGCCGGTGTATTAAAAGATATTGATCTGATGGTGCGGCTTACCTCCGCTGTTGTAAAAGCAACTTCACTACCAGTTACGGTAAAAACAAGATTAGGTTGGGATGATAAAACAAGAAACATTGAAGAGGTAGCCGAACGTTTGCAAGATGTAGGCATTCAGGCATTAGCGATACATGGCAGAACAAGAACCCAGATGTACAAAGGCGAAGCCGATTGGACATTGATCGGTAAAGTGAAAAATAATCCCCGTATTAAAATTCCCATTTTTGGGAATGGCGATATTGACTCGCCTGAAAAAGCCGTGGAATATAAAAACCGCTACGGTGTAGATGGAATTATGATTGGCCGGGCTGCTATTGGTTATCCCTGGATCTTTAACGAGATAAAACATTTTGTAAAAACCGGTGAGCATTTACCTGCGCCAACTATTGAAGATAGATTGTTTGTTTGCCGAAAACATTTGAATAAATCCATTGAATGGAAGAACCCGGTGGTTGGGATAAACGAAATGCGCC
>CAZXMP010000131.1:0-10682 GCA_964641575.1 uncultured Chitinophaga sp.
TATCAGCGCGCCAAACCGGTTGTATCTGGTAGCGTTTAAACGGAAAGGTCAACGTATTATGATTCATTGCAACATAGCGGGCAAAAGGAATAGTGAGGTCGTACTTTAAAGCTCTTTCAGTAATTCCATTTACACTTTTTCCAGCCAGCACTTTTTCAAAATCTTCTCTTATTTGTTTTTCTTTTCCGGGATTGTCCAGTCCGTTATTCAAAATTTTAAAAATCAATTTATCACCTTCATCACCATATTTACCCATCAGCGTTTCTATGTTTTCCATCGCCGGTGTTTCCAACGGTTGAAAACCATACAACTCAAATACGTTTTTGATTGTATTAAGAATGTAGCTTCTTTTTCTTACAACATCTGGTCCAAAGTCTCTTGTTCCTTGCGGTAGTGATGGTTTTGCCATATCAGCTTTTACTTGAGAATTGAATAATGAGAATTGGGTATTGTGTATTTTTCGATGATTGCTGCACAAGCTTTATCAATTAGCTCATACACTTCATGATATCCCGGCTCAGCTCCATACCATGGGTCCGGAACATCCAGATTTTGTCCGGGAACTAATTCGTTCATCAGGTAATCAATTTTAGATGAATCGAATTTCTTACCCGCTATTTTCTTAACATCTTCCAATATATCTGATGCCATAACATAAATCTTGTCGTACACCTCAAAATCATTGGCCGAAAACTTTACCGATCGCTGCTGACTAATATCAATTCCATTAAGTTTTGCAACTTTTTGAGATAGCCGATGGGGGGCTTCGCCAGTATGATAGCCGTTAGTGCCGGCACTTTCTACACTCCACGATAATCCAGCTTTTATGGCCTTATCCTGTAAAATGCCTTCCGCCAAAGGACTCCGGCAGATATTACCAAGGCAAACCATTAAAACTTTCATTTGGCAAATATAATCATGGCGGGCAACTTAACCGTTTCCTTACAGGCAGAGCCACAGGAAGTTGCTAACTATTCTACTAACAGTTGTTTATGGATTTTGAAGCTTAAAGCATCTGATTAGTAGTTATATTACAAGTAAACAGCGGTTGGTTAGAATCAGGTTAGAGATGAATTAGAAATAAATAAAACAAGCAGCCATTGACAATATTTATTGAAGAGAAGCCTAATTTTTTAATAATTTCCCGTTCCCAAAAATGTACTCATGTTTGAAGAATATGAAAATAAGAAGCGAAAGCAGGTAGCGTCCATGAAGTCGCTGATGGATTATGGCATGGGTATATTGATTTTGTTATTAGGACTGTTTTTTTTATTCCGGAAAAAGTTGGGAAAAATTGAGTTGAATGAAAAATTCCCCCCGGATAATATTGATATTATTTTTGGCAGCTTTTGTTTATTGTATGGTGCCTGGAGAATTTACAGGGGATATAAGAAAAATTATTTTAAATGATTGTGTTCCGTACGTCTGGTAAAAATATTGCTGTCTTTTTGTTATTGATAATTTTATTGTCATCCTGTAAGTCATACAAAGAACAAGAAGAGCACCTGGCTGATACACCTTACAGAGGAACTATATATATAAGTGCAGATGAAACTTTTAAAACAGTTATTGACGAAC
The DNA here is from genome assembly GCA_964641575.1 of uncultured Chitinophaga sp. Lineage (GTDB taxonomy): Bacteria > Bacteroidota > Bacteroidia > Chitinophagales > Chitinophagaceae > JJ008. The sequence continues at coordinate 1,579 of CAZXMP010000131.1, forward strand.
AGGTACAGGTGTACGAATCAAATTTTCCCGGTACAAAAATTATAGTTGATTATAAACCGGAAGCAGAGTGTTTAAAAGATTTATTAACAGATAGTGTACGGATGGTGATCGTAACCCGCCGGCATACAGAAGAAGAGAAAGAATTTTTAGCCGATTCAATGAAAGTGTTACTACGGAGTATGACAGTAGCAAGAGATGGGATTGCAATTATCCTAAACCCGGCTGAAAAAGACTCGTTGTTTACGATGAAAGACATTAAGGAGATTCTGGCTGGAACTTTTAGGAAAAATTTAATACCCGTATTTGATGGTGTAAAAGCAACCAGTACAGTACGTTTTGTCATCGATTCAGTGTTGCGTGGGGATTCGTTGACAAAAGAGGCAATGGCAGCCCGTAGCAGCGAAGGAGTAGTTGATTATGTGTCGAGGAATACCGGGGTGATTGGCTTTATAGGCGTAGGATGGATCGGAAACCCGGAAGACACATTGCAATTGAGTTTTTTGAATAGAGTAAGAGTAGGTGCAATAGAAAGTACAGACATTCCGGACTCATATGTTAAAGCTTACCAGGCAAACATTTACATAAAGCGGTATCCTATGGTACGGGATTTGAATTATATACTAAAAGAGAATTACAGAGGATTAGGAACAGGGTTCGCAAATTTTATGAGTGGAGAGATTGGTCAATTGATTTTCAGAAGAGCTTACCTGGCGCCAGCACAAAAAAAATTAGGCATCAGGCCGGTAAAGCTGAACGAGTAGACAAAGTATTTATATTTACAACAATTAAAAGAAGAAGAAAATGAAGAAAACCGTATTCACATTTTTAGCCTCGGGGTTGGTTATGATAACGGGGTTGAAAGCACAGACCATACAAGAAGGTAAAAGCCACTTGTATGCGAAAAGGTACAATAGTGCCAAATCAGTGTTTGAAAAATTGTTAGCTGTTAATCCAAATAGCATTGAAGCGACTTACTGGCTGGGTCAATCTATATTAGAAATGGATGAAATTGCCAGTTCCCGCAGAGCTGCCGCAGGACAGCTTTATTCAAAAGCGTTACAAACAACCTCCAATGCGCCACTTATATTAGTAGGAATGGGACATGTGGACTTGTTGGAAAACAAACCTGCAGATGCCCGTCAGAAGTTTGAGACAGCTCTTACTATGACAAAAACTAAAAAAGGTGACGATCCAATGATTCTTACAGCTATTGGCCGTGCCAATGTAGACGCAAAGAATGGCGATTTTCAGTATGCCATCGATAAACTACAAGCAGCAGCAGATAAAGGCGAGAAGAGTGCAGAAGTATTTCTTGAGTTGGGTAACGCTTATCGTAAAGCCCGACCTGGAGAAGGTGGTGGCGATGCTTTTAAAAGTTATAAAAAAGCTTTGGAAATAGACCCAAAATTTGCTCCGGCAAGTCTGAGATTAGCTCAGTTGTTTGAATCGCAAAAAAACCATGAGCTTATCCTGGAATACCTGAATGAGTCTGTAACAAGAGATCCTCAGTTTACTGCTGGTTATTATGAATTGTTTTATTACTACTTCTTGCGTCAAAAAAATGAAGAGGCAGAAGTACAATTAAATAAATACATCAATAGTAAGCCCGATAAAGATATTCAGGATGAATTTTTGTATGCACAGCTTTGCTGGGTTCGTAAAGATTTTCCTTGTGCTATTACTAAAGCAGAAAGTGTAATAGCAGCGTTGGGCGAAAAAACAAAACCTAAAGTGTATCGATTGTTAGCGGACGCAAATTTTCAAAAAGGAGATTTTGCTGCTGCAAAAAAATACAGTGACTTGTTTTTTGTAAAAAAGAATCCGGATGATTACATCTCTTATGACCATAAGTTAAGAGCTGAAGTATTATCCAAAACAGGCGGTACAAAAGAAGAAATTCTTAGTAATTATATACAAGGTGTTGAGTTGGATACTACTGTAGCCGACAAAGTTGATTTTCTTAAAAAAGCGGCAGCAGATTTTAAGGAAAAGAAATGGAGAGCAGAAGAGGCCATCGTAATAGAAAAGCTAATTGCTACAAAGCCAAAGCCGATCATTAATGATTATTTTGACATGGCATTAGCTCACTACTTTACTCCTGATTATGAAAAGTCAAGAAATGCAGGTTTAAAAATGATTGAATTATATCCTGACCAGATATATGGTTACGAATGGGCTTACAATTCAAGCATTGCAATGGCTACTGACACATTGAAAGCAGAAGCTACCAGAGATTCAATAAAAACTGCAATGACCGCACCAGACGCTTTAAAAATGTTTGATTTTTCAAAAGCAGATACGGTGAAATACAGGAAGCAATATTTAAGTTCTATAAGGTTTTTAGCACAATACTCTTATAACATAGCTAAGGACAAAGAAAAATCGATTGAGTATTTTACAAAATGGCTTGAAGTGGACCCTGCAAATGCAGAAGCAATCAATGGCTATATCAAGCAAATAGAAAAAATGCCAGCCCCCAAGCAAACTGCAAGCGGTAGTAAGCCTGGTGCCACATCAGCAAAGCCTGCAGGTACACAGACCAGGACTGTAGCTAAGGCAGCAATTTTAAAAACTATGTATTCAAAAGCATAAAAACTCGGTTTTCTTCTTTTACAAAGAAAAATCCTTTGCCATTTGGCAGGGGATTTTTCATTTTGTTAATATAAAAGACAAGGACAGTGGAGTACTTGTAGAATAAATAGTCTCTATATGTTTCAACTTTTGCACGGCTAAAAATGTATTAGCTCCAAGGAGGGCCTATAGCCATTTTAAGGTTATTTTAGTTAAGGTATTTTGAACCCACCACCTTATTTTTGCCGTTAGAGAAAAACCTATGATCTATTTTCTTCAAACCAATATAAATAGTGCGGAAGCCAGCTCCTATTTACCCGTAGCGTTACAGGTAGCATTTGCTGTTGGACTGGTGGTTTTTTTAACCTTTGTTACCCATTTGCTGGGTCCCAAAAGAAAGACTTCTGATAAATTACAAAATTTTGCCAGCGGTATTGAAAGCCATGGAGATGCCCGTCAGCCAATGGCAATTAAATACTTCCTTACTGCTATTTTATTCGTGTTGTTTGATGTAGAGGTGATCTTTTTTTATCCTTATGCTGTCAATTTTAAAGGGCTGGGTTGGGATGGATTTTGGGCGGTATTAATGTTCGTAGGTTTTTTCCTTTGTGGGTTTACTTATATTTTGAAGAAAGGTGCGTTGAAGTGGGAAGATTAATTTGAAAATGTGCTAATTAGCCGATGTGCTGATGAACACAGACCCTGATGTTTTGTTGTATTAATTTGTCACATTGGCAAATCATCAAATTAACTAATTACTATGTCTCGTCCTGTATCATATAATTTAATCAAAAAGCCGCTGGAAAGCGACATCAGCATAGTTGATATGCCGGATGGCCAGCAAGGTGAAGGCTTTTTTGCCACCAAACTGAATGATGTGATTGGATTAGCAAGAAAGAATTCAATCTGGCCTTTACCATTTGCTACTTCCTGCTGCGGTATTGAATTCATGGCAACCATGGGTTCGCATTACGATTTGGCAAGATTTGGTTCAGAAAGAGTGGGCTTTTCTCCCCGACAGTGTGATCTGTTGATGGTGATGGGGACAATAGCCAAAAAAATGGGCCCGGTTGTAAAACAAGTATACCTGCAAATGGCAGAACCTCGTTGGGTGATTGCTGTAGGTGCTTGCGCCAGCAGCGGTGGAATTTTTGATACTTACAGTGTCTTACAAGGAATTGACCAGGTGATACCAGTGGATGTGTATGTGCCGGGTTGCCCACCAAGACCCGAAGCGATAATTGATGGAGTGATGAGAATACAGGATTTGGTAGGGAAGGAAAGTTTGAGAAGAAGAAATGGAGAGCATTATAAAGCGTTAATGGATAGTTACGGAATACAATAACAATGTGCCGATTTGAAAATTTGACAATTCGACAATGGCGTTAACAAACGAAATAATAAAACAACGGCTAACTGAGAAATTTCCTGACCAGGTTACTGGCTTTGAAGAACCTTATGGTATGCTCACATTCGAAGCACCAAAAGAGTTGAATTTGAAGGTTCTTAATTTTTTATATGATGAAGAGCAATTGAAGTTCCGTTTCATGACCGATTTATGTGGTGTTCATTATCCTGCTAATAAAGGTAGGGAGATCGCTGTTGTTTATCATTTACATAACCTGGAAGATAATATCCGTATTCGTTTCAAAGTGTTCGCAGATATTAATCAACCGGATATTTATACAGCCACAGGATTATTTTCTGCGGCTAACTGGATGGAAAGAGAAACCTATGATTTTTACGGGGTAAATTTTGTTGGTCACCCAAAATTGAAAAGAATATTGAATGTGGATGAGATGGATTATTTCCCGATGAGAAAAGAGTTTCCATTGGAAGACCAGACAAGGATTGATAAAGATGATGAGATGTTTGGAAGAGGTTAATGTGATGATGTGCTAATGTGAAGATGTGAAAATGAAGCCACGAAGGCAACTAATTTTCACATTTCCATATTTTCAAATTTTCAAATTTTTATGTCAGAACAACATATCAAATTACCGGAAGGCTCAATTGAGAAAACAACCACCACGCTGAATCTGGGGCCAACCCATCCTGCTACACATGGTGTGATGCAGAATATTCTGGAACTGGACGGAGAAAGAATTGTTTCTACCGAGCAAACCATCGGCTACATTCACCGGGCATTTGAAAAGATTGCGGAGAGAAGACCGCTGGCACAAATCACTACATTGACCGATAGGTTAAACTATTGTTCATCTCCCATCAATAACATGGGTTGGCATCTTACTTGTGAAAAATTGTTGGGTGTAAAAACGCCGAAGAGAGTTGATTATCTCCGTGTCATCATTATGGAGTTGTCAAGAATTTCTGATCATCTGATTTGTAATTCTATTGTAGGTGTGGATGCAGGTGCATACACCGGCTTCTTATATGTGATGCAATACCGTGAATTGATCTACGAGATCTATGAAGAAGTTTGCGGCGCTAGATTAACAACGAATATGGGTCGTATTGGTGGTTTTGAAAGAAACTTCAACAATATTGCTTTTGAAAAAATAGAAAAATTCTTAGCAGAATATCCAAAAGTGTTGAAAGAGTTTGAGAATCTTTTTCAACGTAACCGGATTTTCATGGACAGAACAAAAGGAACCGGAGCTATCAGTGCTGAAAGAGCATTGAACTATGGGTTTACTGGTCCTAATCTGCGGGCAGCCGGTGTTGATTATGATGTAAGAGTACATTCTCCATATAGCAGCTACGAAGATTTTCAATTTAATATACCAGTTGGTACAACTGGAGACAACTATGACCGCTGGTTGGTTCGGGAGCAAGAAATGTGGCAAAGCCTTAGCATTATTGAACAGGCCTATCAAAAAGTACAGGAGTTTAAAGGAACGGATGCTGATGTTTATCATGCAGATGTACCTGAATATTATTTGCCGGAGAAGGCAGATGTTTATACAAAGATGGAAGCATTGATCTACCATTTTAAAATTATCATGGGAGAAACAGATATTCCTGCCGGTGAAGTATATCAATCTGTAGAGGGTGGGAATGGTGAATTAGGATTTTATTTAATTAGTGATGGTGGTCGTTCGCCCTATCGGTTACATTTCCGCAGACCTTGTTTTATTTATTACCAGGCTTACGAAGAATTAACGAAAGGAGCTATGCTGAGTGATGCGATCATGACAATGAGTTCATTAAACTTAATTGCGGGAGAATTAGACGCATAAAGAATAAAAAATGAGTGTTCAGTTTTCAGAAAAGTCATTACAAGAAGTTCAACGGATAATTAGTTTTTATCCGGATGGAAAGCAGAAGAGTGCTGTTATTCCGGTGCTGCATTTGGCGCAACAGGAGTTTGGCGGCTGGTTGAGTACCGAAACGATGGACTATGTGGCATCTTTATTAAAGTTGGCACCGATTGAAGTGTATGAAGTAGCCACTTTCTACAGCATGTATAATTTAAAACCGGTTGGAAAATACCTGTTTGAAGTTTGCCAGACCGGACCTTGTATGATTAATGGCAGTGATGATATTGTAAAATACATTTATGATAAACTTGGTATCAAGCCCGGAGAAACAAGTGCAGATGGATTATTTACCTTGAAGACAGTAGAGTGTTTGGGAGCTTGTGGTTATGCCCCGATGATGCAAATGGGAAAAAATTATAGAGAGCATTTGACAAAAGAAAAAGTGGATGCTATTATAAATGAGTGCAGAAATGAGGCAACAGCAATAAAAAATTAATTGCTATGCGATGCCTGCTTACCATAGCATTGTTCTTTACAAGTTTGATAGTTGTTGCGCAGACGGATGAAGCAAAACTGACGGCAACGATAAAAGAATTTCACCAGTCGCTGGTAAAAAAGAATACGGTTTTGATTAACCAACAAACCGATAAAGCACTGAGTTATGGGCATAGCAACGGCTGGGTGGAAACAAAAACTGAAATGATAAAAAATCTGGAAACAGGTTACACCAGTTATAAAAGTATAAAAGAAGATAGCCTGCAGGTAATGATTAGTGGAAATGTGGCGAATGCAAGATTTGTTGGTGATTACGAAGTTTCATTGAATGGTGGAAATTTTGTTGTCTATCATTTGAAAGTGCTGGAAGTGTGGGTGAGGAAAGGAAAGAGATGGTTGTTGTTTGCAAGACAGGCAGTGAGAGGATAATCTCTTTCGGAAACATCCCCTCCTTGGAGGGGCGAATTGAGGAAAATAGAATACTATAGGAAATTGGGGTGGGTTGCTGAGTAGCGAATAGAACGAGGAAGAGTGATTATTCGTTCCTTCCACTGGAAGAAAAGAATAACAAAACAAGTTCGCAACGAAGATGCTCAGGGAACTGTAGCTGGTAACAAAAAATATTTTGAGGAGATTGCTTCGGCTTCGCCTCGCAAGTAATATGGGAAGAAAATTATTATTAGACAAAGCTCACATTGAAAACATCAGGTTCTATGATGTATATCGCCGTGAAGGTGGTTATCGTAGTGTGGAGAAGGCATTGAAAACAATGAGCCCGGATGCGGTGACGGAAGAGGTAAAGAAAAGCGGACTTCGGGGTCGTGGCGGCGCAGGGTTTCCTACAGGTTTGAAATGGAGTTTCCTTGCCAAGCCGGAAGGAGTGCCCCGTTATCTTGTTGTGAATGCAGATGAATCAGAGCCGGGAACATTCAAGGATAGGTATTTAATGGAGTTCATTCCGCATCTGTTGATAGAAGGAATGATCACATCATCTTTTGCATTGGGATCTAACCGAGCATACATTTATATCCGTGGTGAGTATGCATGGATCGTTGATATTTTAGAACAAGCAATACAGGAAGCAAAGAATAATGGCTTTTTGGGTAAAAATATTTTAGGCAGCGGTTTTGATTGTGAGATTTATGTACAGCGTGGTGCAGGTGCTTATATCTGTGGAGAAGAAACTGCATTACTTGAATCATTGGAAGGTAAAAGAGGAAATCCAAGAATTAAACCTCCTTTCCCTGCGGTAAAAGGTTTGTGGGATTGCCCAACGGTAGTAAACAATGTAGAAACAATTGCTGCAGTTGTTCCCATCATTAATGAAGGTGGAGAAGAATATGCAAAAATTGGTATTGGTAAATCAACCGGTACTAAGCTGATAAGTGCTTGTGGCAATATCAAAAAGCAGGGTGTGTATGAAATTGATATGACCATCAGTGTGGAAGAATTTATTTACAGCGATGAATATTGTGGCGGTATTGCTAATGGAAGAAAACTGAAAGCCTGTATTCCCGGTGGTTCGTCTGTTCCTATTTTGCCTGCTAATTTGTTGTTGACAACAGCGAAAGGTGAAAAGAGAATGATGACGTATGAGAGTTTAGCAGATGGCGGATTTGCAACAGGCTCTATGATGGGCTCTGGTGGTTTCATTGTTTTGGATGATACACAATGTGTGGTAAAACATACTTACACATTAGCAAGATTCTATCGTCATGAAAGTTGCGGACAATGTTCACCTTGTCGTGAAGGAACAGGTTGGATGGAAAAGATATTGCTGAACATTGAGAATGGAAAGGGCAAGATGAGTGATATTGATCTGCTCTGGGACATACAAAGAAAGATCGAAGGAAATACGATTTGTCCACTGGGTGATGCAGCGGCATGGCCCGTAGCAGCAGCCATCAGGCATTTCAGGGATGAGTTTGAATGGCATATCACCAATGCAGATGAAGCACAAAGAAGGAATTACGGATTGATGCATTATGCTGATCCTATCCATGTACCAGTAACAGCCTAATAAAAGAACGAACGAATTTTTAATATGGCAGACGAAGTAAAAAAAGAAGCACCTGCAAATTTTAAAGTCACTATCGATAATATTACTATCGAAGTGGCTCCGGGTACATCTATATTAACTGCTGCAAGGCAGATTGGTGGGGATGTAACGCCGCCTGCCATGTGCTTTTATAGCAAACTAAAAGGAAGCGGTGGTAAATGCCGTACCTGTTTGGTGGAAGTAGCTGCTGGGTCTACAGCCGATCCAAGACCAATGCCGAAACTCGTAGCCTCATGCCGCACTAATGTTATGGATGGCATGATTGTAAAAAATATTACCAGTGAAAGAGTGCAGGATGCAAGAGCAGGTGTGGTGGAATTTCTTTTACTAAATCATCCGTTGGATTGCCCGATATGCGATCAGGCCGGTGAGTGCCACTTACAGGACTTAGGTTACGAACATGGCAAAGAAGGCACCCGTTACGAATTCAAGAGAAGAACATTTGATAAAGAAGATATAGGGCCGTACATTCAGTTGCACATGACAAGATGTATTCTTTGTTATCGGTGCACCTATGTGGCCGACCAATTAACTGATAACAGGGTGCATGGTATTTTGGACAGAGGCGACCATGCAGAAATCTCCACTTACATTTCCAAAGCAATTGATAATGACTTCAGCGGAAACATGATCGATGTTTGCCCGGTTGGAGCATTGACAGATAAAACGTTCCGGTTCAAGAACCGTGTGTGGTTTACCAAACCTGTAGATGCACACCGTGATTGTGATAATCCTAAATGCTGTGGTAAAGTAACCTT